>JAYGCG010000089.1:0-18750 GCA_046583455.1 Dehalococcoidia bacterium
GCTGAGTACATGAAGGAGTTCCTCAAGGAAGACTCCGCAGGCACGGCCTACCTGTTGAAGGAGTCTCTCAACTCCACGCGTGACCTGGTGCGAACCATTCAGGACGTTGCGGTCGGTCGGACAGTGCTTGACCCGGTAATGGTGTCCAAGCTCACCTCGTCCCCAAACGTCCAGATCAACTCGTCGCTGAAAGGTCTGACCAGCCGTGAGCTCCAGGTCCTGTCGCACAGGGCAGGCCAACAGCAACCGATCTATAGCGGAGGCGCTGTACATCCAGCCGCGGACTGTGGAGCACCACATCAGCAGCATCCTCGCCAAGCTCGGCTTCAACGCCAACAGCGAGCTGCACGGACGTGTCCACGCCGTTCTGACCTACCTGGACGCAACGGGACAACTGCCGCTCAAACGGCACGACCCTGCTTCTCAGGAAAGCGAACAGGCGCTCGCCGCTTAGATATTTCATCACAGGCCTCTCATCGGGCAGTGGAAATACAGAAGCCCAGAAAACCGCCGTCCGGCACTCCCCGGGCGGCGGTTTTCGCGTGTGCCTTAGTAAAGTCAACGAACGCCTCCCCGAAGATTCGTTGGCTCCGGCCGGCCCCGAGTCGCCCCTGGTTTCGTTCTGCCCGAAAGTGCCGCACCGGACCTAGAATATCTGCGTGACTATATTTACCAATCCGCGGCCAGCATATCTGCGCGTCGCTCTGGCATCGGCAATCGCACTGGTTGTGCTGTTAATCGGCATCGGCGGCGAAAAGGCTCAGGCGCACGGCGCGGGCACCGAGATATCTCGGCAGGTAGACGGGCCTTTCGTGATTGCGGTCCGCATCCTGCCGCTACAACCACTGGTAGGCAAGCTCCACATCACGGTGACCGTGGACCTGCTTGAGACCGGCGAGCCCGTAGAGGACGCGCGCATACGGATCACGGGCCGTCATCAGCAGGGTTCCGCATCGGCGCTGTTCAGTCCGGGCCTGAACGTCCCGACCGATCGTCGTTTTTTCGATGCCAACTTCGATCTGGACGATGCCGGGATCTGGGATTTCGAGGTCGAGGTGGAGTCCGATCAGGGCGAAGGCAGAATCGTAACGCCCATCTCGATAGCGCGACGTGTTCGGGGCGATTCGCTCGGCATTCCCGGGACGATGATGTTCATCCTGGTCAGCGTTGCCCTGTTCGGTGGCGCGGGTTGGATTACCTACACGGCCCGTAAGAATCAGCGTATCCGTCGAGAGCACGCCGGTCGTGCCTGATCCCCAGATCTCCTGAGTCGCGGCGCCTAGACCAGAAGTCGACGGCGCAACAACAGGGTGGCGATAGGGTAGAACACGAGCGCAGCGACCAAAAGATACAGCAACGACCAGAGCAAGCCCATGTGGAGATCGCCCGTCGATAGAGCGCGCGCAATCCGGACCGGATGGGTGAGCGGCAGCGCCCATGCGATCGGCTGGACCCAGGTCGGCAAGATACTGATCGGGAAGAATGTTCCGCTGAAGAAGAACAACGGCGTACCGACCATCGTGAACACCAACGTCAGCATGTGGGTGGATGGCGCTATAGCCGCCGCGATCAGGCCGAATCCGCCAAACATGAGGCCCGTTAACAGGCCGATTCCAAGGATTCCGATGGCCCACGGCGATTCCACAAGGCCCGTGGCCGTTGCAAATGCGAGCACCGCGGCCGTGGTCATGAGCGCCCGCGTTGCGCCCCAGGTGATCTCGCCAAGCGCAAGTTCCCGCATCGAGACGGGCGCGGCAAGGATGCTGTCGTAGATCCGGTTGGTCTGGAGCCTGCGGAACGCACCCCATGAACACTCGAACAACGCATGCCACATCGCGTTTCCGACGACGATACCGGGAGCCACGAAGACGGCGTACCCAACGCCCCCGTCCCGTATTTCCACTTCGCCGACGAGTTTACCAATACCGAATGCCACCGCCGCCAGGATGAACACAGGCTCCAGCAATATGCCGGTCATCTCGATCATCCAGCCACCTTTAAACGCCGTGTAGTGGCGCAGCCAGACTCCGACGACGCCGCGCATCCTGAAGTCGATTCTCCCTGTGTCACGGTGCTCCGCCAACGACTCATTCATCGCGTAACCCCCTCCCCGTCAGTGACAAAAAAACGTCTTCCAGATTGGGAGGACGAAACGAAATCCGTGCCCCGGATATTTTTGTCAGGTCCGCCCTCGTGCCATTAGATCCACGCACTGTGAAAATGGCGCCTATTTCTGAGACTTCGTAATCCGTCTCTTTCAGTTGGCGCTTCACTGAATCACGCTGGCCCGCTTCCGGCCTTACCTGCGCGACATCGGCTCCCGCCCGATCCCTGATCAGCTCTTCCGGGGCGCCCGCTCCGAGGATTCGACCCTCGTCCATAATCACAAGCCGGTCACAAAGGATCGCCGCCTCTTCCATGTAGTGGGTGGACATCACGACGGTTACGCCGGAATTTTTAAGGACAGCAAGCTGTTCCCAGACACGGTTCCTGCTGCTGGGGTCAAGTCCGGTCGTTGGCTCGTCAAGGACAACCAGCCGTGGTCGTGACACAAACGCCCTTGCGATCGTCAAGCGCCGTCGCATACCGCCCGACAAGTCGTCCACCGAGTCACCGCCGCGCGATCTCAGGTCAAAGAATTCCAGGACTTCGTCCGCACGGCGAGCCGCCATCTTCCGGTCCAGACCGAAGTAGAAACCGTAGATGGTGAGGTTGTCCCGGACGCTGATGTCCGGGTCCAGGCCATCGTGCTGCGATACGACGCCGATCACGTCTCGAATCGAGCGCGGGTTTGCGGTGGCGTCTATGCCATCGATCTCAAGTTGTCCTGATGTCACCGGGGACAGCCCGCTCATCATCCTGAGGGTGCTGGTCTTGCCTGCCCCGTTAGGGCCGAGCATGCCGAAGGTCTCGCCGCGTTGGACCTCGAACGATATTCCATCGACCGCGGTAAAGTCGCCGAACTTTTTTACAAGTCCGGCGGCGCGCACCATCGGATCACTGTTGGATGTCTGATCAGCGTTCACGGCAGTCCGTTACTGGCACGCCAGCATGGCGTGTGTGAAGAAAATTGGCGTAATAAGAGATGGTATCGCGATG
Organism: Dehalococcoidia bacterium; assembly: GCA_046583455.1. Taxonomy (GTDB): domain Bacteria; phylum Chloroflexota; class Dehalococcoidia; order Lucifugimonadales; family Lucifugimonadaceae. Next base: position 3,100 of record JAYGCG010000089.1, read on the forward strand.
AACCGTTAACCGGGTACCGTGTGATGCGATTTCAACGGCGTTGCTACAGGCGCTTGACCTTATATTCAGGCGAGTGCTAGGTTGCCTCTAACAAACCCTCATTTCAGGGTATCCGGAATAAGACCAATTCACGACCATCCAAGGGGGTGTCGCGATGGCTGAAGTAACAGGCCAGGTGTTCGACTTTCAGGAAGGCACGCCTTCCCCGACTGAGCGAGGACCGGCGACGGAAGCCGCTCCGTTCATCGCCATTATTGAACGGCTGAAGACCAGGGTACGTAGCGCCAAGTTGAAGGACCACGGCGAGGTTCTCGACGATCTACAGGCATGGATAGACCGTGCGCTCCGTGGCGAGATGAACGTCACTCGCGACGGTGACGCCATTTCGGAGACACTTTCCACGAACGTGGACGAGATGATCGCCTCTCGAACAGTTTTGCGCAGGGTCGCATCTCCGTTGCTCGGGCTCGGCATCCTTTACTTGACGCTCGCAGGTCTAACGATCTGGACGGTCGCCGCAGACATCCTGTTCCTGGGCGCATCGCTCACCGTGCCGATGGCGGCGATCATCATGGGTGTCATCGGTAGCTCGTTCGTTGTACTTATTCGAACGGTCACGTTCCAGCACCAGCAGACTGAACGCGGCGCGCTACTGTTCACCGGTCTTGCAAGGCCGCTGGTCGGTGGTGTGCTCGCCCTCGGAATATTCGGGCTGTTCGGCTCCGGCATCATTTCTCTGCCGATCGTTTCCGACCAGGAGACCAGCACCTTCATCGACTTCCTCGCCTTCCCGGGTAGTGGGCCGGGGTTGGTTGTCGGTCAGCTAGCGTTGTTCTCGTTTGCATTCCTCGCCGGTCTGATTGAGGGCTTCATCGTCCCGTCAGCCGGTCGAACCGCAGGACGGATGTTCCGCAGGAGCGACTAGCCGCAGGCTCGCAGACTCCAGATAAGAGTAAAGAGGCCGGTCTTTCGACCGGCCTCTTTTCATGTGGGTTTCATCTGGGTCAGGCCCGGCAGCCCGCTTTGCTTTGCTAAACTCAGTGCCGGGTTTCACCCATCCTTTTCTCGTTATTAGTTTTCTGGTCGCCTCTTTCGGGTGGCCGGACTCCGGAACGGACTGATTTTGGCCGACGAACTGACAACGCCAGACTTAACAGCGGACGATGTCCGCCACATTGCCGCACTGACTCGTCTCGGGTTATCCGATGACGAGGTGGAGACGATGCGCGGGCAGCTTTCGAGCATCCTCAAGGTTTTCAAGTCTCTTCAGCAGGTCGATACCGCGGGCGTGGAGCCGACGGATCACACCACCGAGTTAAGAACGGTGCTTCGTGAGGATGAAGCCGCTGAATCGCTGCCACGTGATGGCATCCTGAAGAATGCGCCGGACTCCGAAGCTGGTTATGTGAAGGTGCGGCCGATTCTTGGTTAGTTCCAGAGTTAGCACAGGTTCAGAATTGATCGGGCTCACGGCTCACGAGGCGCAGGAACTCCTCACTTCAGGGAAGGTCTCTTCCGTAGAGCTTACGGAGGCCGTGCTCGCGCGTGTCGACGAGGTCGAACCCCAGATCCACAGCTACATCACGCTGACTCGCGAAAACGCGCTGGCGGCAGCCATAAGAGCGGACGAGGCGCGATCGTCCGGCAACGTCGAGGGGCCGCTTTCCGGCATCCCGGTGATGGTAAAAGACAATCTTTCTACAGAGGGGGTACCGACCACCGCTGGTTCCAAAATCCTGCTAGGTTACACGCCTCCCTACGATGCCCATGTTGTGACTCAGCTTCATTCCGGTGGAGCGGTGATCATCGGCAAAGGCAACCTGGACGAGTTCGCGATGGGCTCATCCACCGAACACTCGGCTTTCGGCGCGACCCATAACCCCTGGGACACCGACCGTGTTCCGGGCGGGAGCAGCGGTGGACCGGCGGCGGGCGTTGCCGCAAGCGAGTGCTTCATTTCACTGGGCTCCGACACCGGCGGCTCGATCCGACAGCCCGCAGCCCTCTGTGGGATTGTCGGCATGAAGCCGACCTACGGACTGGTTAGCCGCTACGGATTGATCGCATTCGGATCGTCGCTGGACCAGATCGGTCCGTTCTCACGCGACGTCCGCGACACCGCCGACACGCTGTCCGTGATTTCGGGGCACGACCGTCGCGACTCGACGTCTATCAACGCGCCGGGGCAGGATTTCTCAACCGCACTCACGGGCGACATCTCGGGGATGCGACTTGGCGTCCCGCGCGAGTACCTCGTTGACGGCATGGAGCCGGGTGTGAAGGCAGCTTTTGAGAAGTCGCTGGAGACGCTTGAGGGACTGGGTGCGACGCTTGAAGAGGTGTCGCTGCCGCTCACCGATCAGGCGCTCGCCGTGTACTACATCATCGCCCCGTCAGAGGCGTCGGCAAACCTGGCCCGATTTGACGGTTTTAAGTACGGCAACGCCGTGAACGACGTCCCAACGGCGTGGGACGTGATGGACCAGACGCGTGAGCAAGGCTTCGGTCCCGAAGTGAAGCGTCGAATCCTGATCGGCGCGTACGCATTGTCGGCCGGGTACTACGACGCTTACTACAAGAAAGCGCAGCAGGTCCGGACGCTGATCATCCGTGAGTTCGCCGAGACGTTTGAAAGTTTTGACGCACTGGTGACGCCGACCTCGCCGACAGTGGCCTTTAAGGCCGGAGACCGAATGGACGACCCGGTGGCGATGTACCTGAGCGACGTGTGCACGATCCCGGTGAACATCGCCGGGCTGCCCGCTATCTCGGTCCCCGGCGGCATGTCAGAAGATCTGCCGGTCGGATTGCAGTTCATCGGCCCGCAGATGGGCGACGGCACGGTTCTACGAGTGGCGCACGCCTACGAGCAGGCAACGGAGTGGCACAGGTTGAAGCCCGCCCTGTAGACACCAGATAAATGACCAATAGGAGTCTTCATTCCCGAGTAGTCGGTAATCCAGTTGCAGTCTCCGCCCTACTGGCGTGTGTTCGCACAATCGGCGTTTATGGATTCCCACCTGCGTGGGAATGACGTACTACCCGTACCCGCCGGCGTCCTTTCGGAACGGTAGTCGCTCCGTGATGCGCAGGAAGTCGGCGTGGGCCTCGGGGCTTGCGCCGATTATCGCCTCCGAGGGCATCTTCACCGGGTCGCCGTGGCGATCTGACACCGTGCCGCCCGCTCCTTCAATAAGTACCACGCCGCTTGCGATGTCCCAGGGATTGCCGCCGGCGCAAAAGTACATGTCCACACGTCCAGCGGCTAGATAGGCCATGCCGAGGCCGGTCGATCCAAGAATACGGATCGCCTGCATGCCCGGGAACACAGCGCCGATCACGCCCCAGACTCGCATCGCAAGTTCATCGTCGTACCCGAGATCCAGCCCGATCACACACTCGGCCACCGACGACTTGTCCGTCACAGACACCGGATCGCCGTTGAGCGTAGTTTTTGAACCGATCTGTCCGTAGAACATCTCGTCGCGCAACGGGTCGTACGTAGCTCCCGCTACCGGTGTGCCTTTATGCGCAAGCGACACCATGACGCACCAGTTCGGCATATGTGAGACAAAGTTACGTGTTCCGTCGATGGGATCGGCGATCCACTGCCACTCGTCGTCGCCGGGCTTCAGGCCCGACTCCTCACCAAGAAACGCAAAGTCCGGGAATTCTTCCAGCAGTCGGGACTGGATCAACTCCTCAGATGCGTGATCGACCTCAGACACGATGTTGCCGCGGCCCTTGATATCGATGCGGCCCTGGTCGTGATAACGACCAAGAACGAATTCGCCTGCGGCGCGTGCGGTGGACTGGATCACTTCGGAGACGGACTTGCCGGAGCGTCCGGTCAGGGCGCTGAGATCGGGCTGTATATGTTGATTCACAAATGCAGTGTTGGGCATTCCCGGTTCGCGGGCAAGCTCTTCGTAGTTCGCGCTGTCATCCTGAACTGGATTCAGGATCCGGTTTATCCACATCAGGGTGGTCTGGGACCGGCGGGCTTCGTTTCACAATGCGCAAGGCCGTTCGACAGGAGTTACCGCGGGAGTAGCCGATCCTGAATCAAGTTCAGGATGATGGCGAAGCACGTTGAGGATTGCAGGCAAGACTGGTTCAGGATGACATAGGCCCCTGAAAACGCCCCCGCACCGTTATCCTGTTCGCTGGCCCGGACATCCCGTGGCCCACACACCAATAAAAATCCCCGGCGAGGTATGGATGCTCAAGACGCTGGACGGCAAGACTCCGCAGATCCACCCCACGGCTTTCGTGAGCGAGACCGCTTACCTGATCGGCGATGTCGAGGTTGGAGAGATGGCGAGCATCTGGCCGGGCGTGGTTATTCGTGCCGATAGCGGCAAGATCAAGATCGGTAGCTACACCAACATCCAGGACAACTCAGTCCTGCACGCAGACTACCCGGCCGAGATCGGCAGCCACACGACCATAGGGCACAACGTCGTATGCCACGCAACAAAGGTCGGCGACAACTGCCTTCTCGGGAACGGCGCGGTGCTGAACGGCGGGTGCGAGATCGGCAACGACTGCCTCATCGGCGCAAACTCGACGGTTGTCGAGAAAATGGTTGTGCCGGACGGATCGCTCGTGCTTGGAACCCCAGGACGTATCAGGGGCGAACTGAAGGACAGTCACAAGGCGATGATCAAACACGCCACTGACCACTACGTAGAGGCCATCCCGCGCTACAAGGCCAGCGGCGGATTCGAGTAGGTAGCGAACGACAATACACGCGAAAAGGAGCGGTCCCGTGCAGACCGCCCCTTTTACTTCTCTCCTAGTAGCCCGGATCCCCGCCGGTTTCAGCAATTCCCGATGATGCCGGCCCCGGTCCGACGGTGACCACACCCACCATCCACGGGTGGATCTCACAGAAGTAAGGGAAGTTCCCGGTCGTATCAAAGGTGTGGCTGAAGGTCCCGTCTTCACCGAAGTTGCCACTCTGGAACTGCGGTGAGCCGTCGCCGTCCGTTGACACAATGTGTGTGACGGTGTGCGCCGTGTTTTGCACGTTTGTCCATGTGATCGTGTCGCCGACCGAGACGGTCAAACTTTCGTGTTGGAATCCAACAATGGTGGCCAAAAACGCCGAGGGTAACTGGTTCGGAAAGATGGATTTCGCGCTCTTACGGGGTGATCTGATCGCTTTAACGGAAGAGGTTAAGGGCGGAGCCGATGCGCCCACCATGGACCCACTTCTCAGCACTGAGATCTCAGCATTACATCCGCTCAGGCGCACTCATTCCCATAAGCGACAGGCAACGTGCGATAGCGATTTGCGCCGCCTCGACTAACCTCAGCCGCGCCTTCGACACCGGTAAATCGTCCTCGTTGTCCGAGATCACCCGGCAGGCGTCGTAGAACCTCTGCAGCGCCCTTGCGACCTCGGTCGCGTAGTGCGGGACCTGCTGAGGTTCGAGTCGATCTGCGGCGCGATCCACCACATCCGGTAGCGCCGTGATCTGTCGGATCAGCGCAATCTCAAGGTCGTGGGTCAGCAATGACACGTCGCCGTCTTCCCAGTCGATGCCCTTATCAATAGCGTTGCGCAGGATTCCCGACAACCGGGCGTGCGCGTACTGGATGTAGTAGACGGGGTTCTCTGAAGACTGCTTCCGCGCCAGGTCCAGGTCGAACTCCATCTGACTCTCGGCGCCACGGCTCAAGAATGTGTACCGGACTGCGTCCGCTCCGACGTCATTCACCAGATCACGCACCGTGACGATGACGTTCTTGCGCTTGCTGAAACGCAGCGACTCGCCGCCTTCTTTGAACGAAACGAGCTGGTTGAGGATGATCGTCAGCCTGTCGGGGTCGATGCCGAGCGCTCTGGCGGCCGCCTTCATCCGGGCGACGTGGCCATGGTGGTCTGCGCCCCAGACATCGATCACCTGGTCAAAATGGCGCTCTTTGAACTTCTCGGCGTGATAGACGATGTCGCTTGCGAAATACGTGTGGCCGCCCGAGCTGCGGATGACGACGTTGTCTTTGTCTTCACCGAGCAGGGTGGATGCAAACCAGCGAGCGCCGTCGCGGTCAACTATGAAGCCGTCGTCTTCCAGCTCTTTCATGGTGGCGTCAAAGCGGCCGCTGTCGAACAGCGACTGCTCGCTAAACCACACGTCGTATGTGATGTTGAGTTCTTCCAGGTCGGTCTTGATCAGCGCCAGGTTTCGCTCAAGGCCGGGCTTGTAAAGCGCAGCGATCGCCTCTTCTTTTGGAAGGTCGACAAGCGCGCCGCCGTCTTCTTCAAAGATCTGCTGAGCCTGTTCGGCGACGTACTCGCCTGGGTACGAGGTCTCGGGCAACGGCAAGTCGTGGGCCGCCGCCTGCATGTAGCGGGAGTACAGCGTCTCCGTGTAGACCCGCATCTGGTTTCCCGCGTCGTTTACGTAGTACTCACGTGTGACATCTGCGCCGGCGGCTTCAAGCAAGTTGGCGAGTCCGCTGCCGATTACCGCGCCCCGGGCATGGCCGACGTGGAGCGGGCCTGTCGGGTTGACGCTGACGAACTCCAGCTGAATCTTCTGACCTTTCTTCGAGTCCGTGTTGCCGAAGTCGGAACCCGCGGCGCGGATCGCCTCGACCTGGGCCTGGAACCACGCATCTGCCAGGGTGATATTGATGAACCCGGGGCCGGCGACCTCTACGTTTTTGACGTCGGCGTTGTCCGGGAACGCTTCAACGATCGCTGCGGGGATGACGGGCGGCGCCATTTTCATGGTGCGCGCGAGTTTGAGCGGCAGGCTGGTCGCAAAATCGCCGTGCCCCTGATCACGGGGCTGCTCGATCACGATTTCAGACGCGCCGGCTGCGGGAAGTACGCCCTGTGCCTGGGCGGCGGTAAGTGCTTCTGCGATGGCGTCACGAAGCTGGTCGGTGATTCGCATTAGACAAGAAATCCTAGCACGGCTCGCTCGTTGGGCGGGTAGCTAAAAGTGCCGCGGAAAGGGGCGAGATTACCCGGGAGGCCGATTACCTGATGTCTGTGGCTATCGGGTTCGCGCCGGGTATCCTTCTCGGATGTTCAAACCCCTGGTCGAAATACATCAGGTTCGAGATGCCCTGGCCGCACATTTCGACGCTCCGGTCCAGGACCTTTCCCCGATCGATGTCGGACAGATGGCTCGTGTGTTTTCGTTCACGGTTAACGGCATGAATTACGTCGCCCGCTTCACGACGAAACGCGCCGCCGAATCCATCAAGAAGGACCGCTGTATCGCCGATCGGCTGGCCTCATCAATCGTCCCGGTGCCTCCCATCATCCACAGCGGCATATCGGGCGATCTGTATTACGGGATCGCACGCCGAGTTCCCGGAGCTCCCCTGCGAGCGATTCACGGCGAAGATAACTGGTCGGTCGTGACGTCGCTAATCGAAACCCTGGACGCCATCCATCAGGAAGACGCAAGCGACACAACTGGTTACGGGATGTTCGACTCTGAGGGCGAAGGAACGTTCCAACAATGGACGGATTTTCTAATGGACGTTGCGCTGGAAGGAGGCAACGGTAGCTTTATAGGAGCCTGGCATCACCTTTTTGAAGATACATTCCTGGACCGGACATTTTTCGACCTGATCTACGAAAGAATGATCGAGCTCCTGCCGTTCTGTCCCGAGGAGCGATTTCTCGTCCATGCCGATTACGCCTTCGGAAATGTGATGGTGAAAGACGGAGAGGTAACGGCGGTCCTCGACTGGGCGAACGCCATGTACGGAGACTTCATTTATGACGTCGCATGGATGGACCTTGGATCGCCGGAGCAGGACTACCGGGCCCTGTTCAAGGCGTACTACGAAGGCCAGGAGCGGACAATCGAGCACTACGAAGAGCGCCTGCTCTGCTACGAGAACTACGTCAGCCTCGACGCACAGATCTGGTACGCAGTGAACTCCAATCTCTCGGATTACGAATGGATGCGCGTGCGTACTCTTAATCTGATAGAACGCGGCGTCACGAGTGCCTGACGTGAGCAGGAGGTCAACCGCTATTGGAACGCCGGGAATCGACAATGACTGAGGACTCTTCAGAGCTGGACGCCCTCAAGGTCTTTGCCGAGGCCACACTTGGTAGTGGACTAGAGGTCGAAGACCGATCGCGGGCGTTCGGCAGGAAGTCCCTGACGTGGCACATTTTGGCTGAAGACGGAACAGGGTTTTACATGAAGCGCCACGAGTTCCGTCATCACTATGTGGCCGAGGTGAGAGCGCTCAAGTACTGGGTGCCACACCTGACCGACGGGGCATGGTGGGCAACGCCGGAGGTGCTGGCGACTTCTGATGAACTTGGCGCGGTGATCCTGACCGAGCATCCCGGTGAGATCATCGAGGACTCTTCGCCGGGTGACGACGAGCTACTGGCCGCTTATAAGAACGCCGGACGGCTGGCGCGATCGCTGCACGACGCCGATATCGATCTCTCGGACGAACCGCGTGAACAGCTGTACGCGCCGGATGGGATCGAGCGGTACTTCGAGATGTCACGCGGGCACCTCGACGCAAGCACCAGCGACTGGGTCGAGGCCATCCTGACTCGGGCAGACGTGTGGGCCGGCCAGAAGGTCGTCCCTATGCATGGCGACTACTCGCCACGCAACTGGATTTTCCAGCCCGGCGATCCAACCTTTAATGTGATCGACTGGGAGCGATCCCGTCCCGGCTACTGGGTGGAGGACATTCAGCGGATGACACACGATCACTGGCTTAACGCCCCCCAACTCCGGGATGCGTTTTTCGAGGGCTACGGGCGAACGCCCACTGAGGCAGAATGGCGTCAGGCTAACCAGATCACGTTGATCAACGCTGTCGGTGGCGTTGGCTGGGCGATCTCGCACGGTGATGAGAGGTTTGCCGGGCACAATCGGCGAGTTATCGAGCGCTTCAAGGAAATTCTCTGAATGACCACACCCGACGAAATTAAATCCGGTTCTGTCCTGGCCGTGAGTGTAAGTGCCACCCACACGATGACCAAACCAAACCAGATGAGCATTCGCGTAATAAAGGGACTCGGTGTCGAGGGCGACGCACACCAGGGCGAGACGGTGAAACATCGATCACGTATCGCCCGAAACCCCGACCAGCCAAATCTGCGACAGGTCCATCTGATACACGGCGAGTTGCTGGACGAACTGCGCGAACAGGGCTTTGAAGTAGAGCCCGGCCAGTTGGGGGAGAACGTCACGACACGGGGCGTTGACCTGCTGGCACTGCCGCTCGGAACACGGCTGTTTCTGGGCGCGAACGCCATGGTGATCCTCACCGGACTCCGAAACCCTTGCGCCCAGCTCGATGGCATCCAGCCAAAGCTCATGGCGGCTGTGATCGACAGGGACGACGACGGCAAGCCGGTGTTCAAGGCGGGCGTGATGTCGATCGCGGTGACGGGTGGAGAGATTCGTCCGGGTGACGAGATCCGGGTCGAATTGCCGGCAGGCGCCCGGGTGCCGCTTCAGCAGGTCTGAGGATTTGGCGGCGCTCCGGTGAACCACACCCCGGAGGTGGTTCTCGAACACGCCCGCCACCTGCTTGGTGAATCCTGACCTGCGGGACCCGTGATGTCGTGCCTATAATGCCGTTCCCAAACATTCCGAGGCCCAACAAATCCGTGGAGTAAACGAATGCCCGAACCGTCCCGAGAATCCAGCCTTGAGGACCGAAGAAGAGACGCCGCTCGCGCCGGCCTGAATCTGTCCGATGAACGAGTCGCAGAGCTTATGAGCAGGTTTGACGAGGTCGATGCCACTCTCGCCGCGATTCGGGGGATCGACGTTAAAGCGTTCGAACCGTACGCCGTTTTCGCGCCGCGTCCGGCTGACGATTAACGACGGGAGCAAGTATCACGAAATCGGATGTGACGCTTATTCCAGCTTCTCCCGTTGGGGGAGTGGGCACTCCACACACCGTTGAAAATGATCCCCGGAGCGTACCTGTTGCCTGATAACGATCTCGCATACGCATCTATTGACGAACTCGCCCCTCGCATCGAATCGGGCGACCTGTCCCCTGTCGAGCTTACACAGGCGTCGCTGGACCGTATCGAAGCGCTTGAGCCGCAATTAAACGCCTTTTTGGAGGTGTTCTCGGAGAGCGCTCTGGCACAGGCACGTAAGGCAGAGGCAGAAATAGCGAGCGGCAGCTACAGGGGCCCGATGCACGGGATTACGGTCGCGCTCAAGGACCTCATCGATGTGGAGGGATCCGTCACCACCGGCGGTTCGACGATCCTCAAGGATAACATGGCGACGTCCGACGCCACGATCACCCGCCTCCTTAAGGAAGCCGGAGCAATCATCATCGGCAAGGCGGCGCTGGTCGAGTTCGCGATGGGCGCAACCGGCATGAACCCGCATTACGGCGCGTCGCACAACCCGTGGAACCTGGAACGAATCTGCTGCGGCTCCAGTATGGGCTCGGCGTCGGCAGTCGCCGGCGGGCTTGCCGTAATGGCGATCGGCTCCGACACCGGCGGCTCTATACGAATGCCGGCCGCCGTAACCGGAATCGCGGGGCTCAAGCCCACCTACGGGCGTGTAAGCCGAGCCGGGGTACTCGATCTCAGCTGGTCGTGCGACCACGTCGGGCCGATGACTCGAACAGTCGCCGACTGCGCCCACATGATGAACGCAATCTCCGGATTGGACCCGCGGGACCCGGCGTCTGCGGATCAGCCGGTCCCGGACTTCACCTCCGGCTTGAAGCAGGGACTACAGGGACTGCGCGTCGGCGTGCCGCTCGACTTCTTCTACGATGACATCGACCTGGAAATTGAAACCGCGGTCCGGGCCGGAATCGCTCTGATGGAGCGTGAGGGCGCGATCGTCTCCGAGATATCGATGCCCTGGGTTTCTCAAGGCCGGAAGATCAACGTGGGCGTCAATCGCCCGGAGGCCGTTTCTGTCCATGAAGAGTGGCTCGCAAAATACCCGGAGCAGTACAGCGTCGAGGTCAGGGCTCGGCTTGAGGCCGCTTCCTACATCCCGGCTACGGAGTACATCCGGGCGCAACGGGCACGCCGCTGGTTCATCGAGAAGATGACGGAGGCGACCAGGGACGTAGACGTTCTTGTGACGCCAAGCGTGCCGATCCAGACGCCGACTATCGAGGAGTGCATCGTGGGATCAGACGGCGACCTCATAGCGCCGGCAACAAATCAGCTCGGAGTCTTCACCGGCGTTTTCGACACGACCGGAGAGCCGTCTTTGAGCCTGAACTGCGGATTTACCGAGGACGGGATGCCTATAGGCATGATGATCAGCGGGAAGCCTTTTGATGAGGTTACCGTGCTGCGCGCGGGCGCCGGATTTGAAGCGGCGGCGGGGCTGTTGGACAGGCGGCCGCCGATTGCGTGAGACAGCGTCATTGTGGGGTCACGGCCCACACTCGTCGGGCTCTGTACAAGCTTCGAGAGCCTCAGGATGCGGATAGCGACGGTGGCATCACGATTACCGCTGCGTCCCTAATACAGACTTCCCCTCATCCTTCCCGGGAAGCACAGGTTCAAAATCTTCTCCAGTTGGGAGAAGGGGTTACTACCTACCCATCAATAAATGACTTTTGGAGCACACCTTGCCAGATAACGATCTCAATTACGCCTCCATCGGTGAACTCGCCCCTCGCATCCGTTCCGGTGACCTCTCGCCGGTCGAACTGACGCAGGCGACGCTGGACCGTATTGAACGACTCGAGCCGCAGCTGAATGCCTTTCTTGAGGTGTTTTCGGAGAGCGCGCTCACGCAGGCACGCGAGGCAGAGGCTGAGATAGCGAGCGGCGGCTACAAGGGCCCGTTGCACGGCATCACCATCGCGCTCAAGGATTTGATCGACGTGGAAGGCACGGTCACCACCGGCGGGTCGACGATCCTCAAGGACAACATGGCGACCTCAGACGCCACGGTCACCCGACTGCTTAAAGAGGCGGGGGCGATCATCATCGGCAAGGCGGCGCTGGTCGAGTTTGCGATGGGCGCCACTGGGGTCAATCCGCACTACGGGGCGTCGCACAATCCCTGGAACCTTGAGCGCATCTGCTGCGGCTCCAGCATGGGCTCTGCTTCCGCCATCGCGGGCGGCCTGGCGGTTGGCGCGCTCGGCTCCGACACCGGCGGATCGATCCGCATGCCAGCCTCGGTCACCGGTATCGCTGGACTCAAGCCGACTTACGGCAGGATCAGTCGGGCGGGCGTGCTGGACTTGAGCTGGTCGTGCGACCACGTCGGGCCGATGACCCGCACCGTCGCCGACTGTGCCCACATGATGAATGTTCTAGCGGGATACGACCCGGCGGATCCGGCCTCGTCCGAGCAGACGGTCCCTGATTTCACTTCGGGGATTGATCAGGGTTTCAAAGGTCTGCGGGTGGGCGTGCCGAAGGAGTTTTTCTTTGAGGACGTGGACCCGGAGATAGAGGCCGCCGTCCGGGCAGGCATCGACCTGATGGAGCGCGAGGGCGCGTCTGTGAGCGAGGTTTCTATGCCCTGGGTGGCGCTCGGCCGGACGATCAACATCGCGCTGCTTGGCTCAGAGGCCGGGGCGCTGCACCGGGAGCTTGTACAGGAGCGCGGGCACGAGCTATCCCCGGCGATACGGGCACGGCTCGAGAGCGCGATCGTCATGCCGGCCAGCGGCTACATCGACGCTCAGCGCGCCCGCCGGAAGTTCATCGAGCAGATGGATGAGGCGATGATCGACCTTGATGTGCTCATCACGCCGTCGGTCCCGATACAAACGCCGACCATCGCCGAGTGCACGCCGCCTCCAGGTTCGCCGGACGCCCCGGGGGGTGCAACCCTGACCCAGTTCACGGGCGTGTTCGACACAACAGGCCAGCCATCCCTGAGTCTGAATTGCGGCTTCACAAAAGACGGAATGCCGATAGGGATGATGATCAACGGTCGGGTGTTCGACGAAGTGTCAGTGCTGCGAGCCGGAGCGGCATTTGAGAGAGCGGCTGGGTTACTGGAGAGACGGCCACCGATCGATTAGTCGCAGGGCGTGTCGCTAAATTAGCCCCCTTCGAGAACCTCAGGGTACTGGTCTGCGGGCCACGTATCTACCGGTTGCGCTGTATGGTCGGCGCTTGCCCCGCCCGGTCGTGTGTGAGCACATAGAGCGTAAGGGCGGATTGGTATCGGCTCCTACGACGTTTGTGCGAGATCCCGTTCACGCCCTGATCCTTCTCCGGAAGGAAGGAATCTGGTCCCCGGGACAAACCGCCGGGTATGACCGTTATGGCATTGCCTTTGTCCTCCCTCACGCTTGATGTATTTGGGCCTCCCCTATCGGGAGAGGGGGCGCACGGTATCTTCACCCCATTCCTAACGCGCCCGTAATGCACCGGTAATTCGCCATGTGTTAATACAATTCATCACCCAGGTAATAATCGGATAATACTTCTTAACAATCTTCAAGTTTTCTTGTAAATATCTAAAACTTTCCCCTCTAACTTGTCTCTCATCGGGCCGGCACAACCATTTGTCGGACCACACAACAGGGCAGACGGTCCGGGTCACGGATCAAGGGCCAAGTTACATACAGGGGATTATTGACATGAAACAGACATTGAAGATTGCAGTTGCGGGCGTCGGAGTCGGCGTCGTCTCACTTGCAGGCGTCGGCCTGGCCAGCGCATACGGTCCCGGCGACAACGGCGAAGGACGCGACGAGGTTCAGAGCCGGGTCGCAGAGATCCTCGGGATTGACGTTACGGAACTCGGTGACGCTTTCCAGCAGGCTGGTGAAGAGCACCGGACCGCTGAGATGGACGCCCGGCTGGACCAGGCGGTTGTCGATGGCACGATCACCCAGGAAGAAGCAGACGAAATTCGAGACTGGCTGGACGACCGGCCCGAGGTTCTCGAAGAGTTGAAGGGCACAAAGGGTCACGCCGGATCAGAAGGCAATGGACTCGAAGTCCGTCTTGCCGAGCTGGTCGAGGACGGCACGATCACCCAGACAGAAGCCGATGAGGCGCTGGCATGGTCGGCCGACCGGCCCGAGGCGATGAGCGAGATTCGGCCCGAGCGGCCGGACCGCGGCGAACGCGAAGGCCGGAGAGGCCGAGGCCATGATCAAGGCCAGGGACGCGGGTTTGAGCTTCGGGTAGCCCCGGGCACAGATGGCGAGATCGGTCGATTTGGCGGCTTCCGGTTCCAGCTCCCGCCGGGATTTGAAGCTCCGGACACCACTCCGCCGGTAGACGAGTCGGCGCTCTAGACCTGGAACCAGACACCCTCCTGATTGAAGAACCCCTTCCGTAGTCACGGAAGGGGTTCTTCGCGTCTGCCCGGCGAGCAGCCGTTTCAAGGTAGTGCCCTCTTTTGCGATGCGGCTTATCCTGTCAAACATGGATACGACGAGCGACAGCAGAAGAGGCCGTGTCAGCTCGCGTGTGTCCGACCGGCCGGAGCGCGGCTACGCGATCGTCGCTATGGATGGCCCGACCGATCCGGTCAATGTCGGCCATACCCTTCGCGCGGCGATGTGTTTTGACACAAGACTTGTGGTGCTCGCCAACGCTGCGCCGTCAATCAATCTGCGTCGCCTGCCGACGGACCCGGGTCGCACCTGGCGGCATACTCCGGTGCTGAGCGTGGAGAACCTGTTTGACTCGCTTCCCTACGACTGCACGCCGATTGCGATAGAGCTGACGGAGGATGCGGAGGACCTGGTCGATTTCCAGCACCCGGAGCGTGCCTGCTACATATTCGGCCCGGAAATAGGGTCTTTGAGCGAGGAAACATTAAAGAAATGCAAGCGGGTGCTGAAGATCCCGGTCAGTCTGCCTCTCAACCTCGCCGCCACAGTGAACGTGGTGCTTTACGACCGGATACTGAAGATGCGCCGGCCGGAGTTACGCCGCGGCGGCAACAACCCGCGCACGACGCGTTAGTCACACCGGCGCGGGACTCCTTGCCGCCCGCCTTGGTTCCCGTCGCACCACCGCCGTCGTCCTTCGTGCCCCCGGAATCCCCGGAGCCGCTGCACTTCGCATCTTCGGGCTTCAGCTCACAGAGACTCTTCAGATCTCCTTCGTTGGTGTCCGGATCTCCCTCGGTGAAATCCTGAGATGGCGCATCCTTGCCGCCACCAGCTCCGCCGGCCCACGGCGTTGAGGAATCGAAGTCCACATCATCCGGGTTAAACGACGGATCGAAACCCTCGCAGTGAGGATCGGATCGATTCGATTCACAGAACGCTATCTTCCGGGCGTCCGACTCGATCGACCGCCCGTCAGAGGGATCGCCTCTGCCGTCGTGTTTCGTGCCATCGTCCGAACCCTCGTCAGACGTCCCGCATGACTTATCCAGCAGATCTTTGTCCGCCTGGCTAATCGAACCCGTGGGCACCACTCCCGGCACACGGATGATGCACTCTAGAACGTCGTCCGGCGGCAGATCGCGGCCGTCCTTTTCGTCGGGAATACCACGTCCGCCCTCTTGCTCATCCTCGGCCAGGCACTCATCCCTGACCCTGGCGAGCTCCTCCGCCGAAAGATCGTTCTCGCCAGATACCGCCCTGCCGACGACCCCCGCCGCGCAGACCAGGATCTCGTCCTCGGCATCGGCTGCGGCCTCATAGCTCACTGGTCTACAGGCCGCCGGCACCAGTGACTTTCATACCAGCCGTCCAACA
>JAYGCG010000091.1:0-12842 GCA_046583455.1 Dehalococcoidia bacterium
ATCTCGTCCTGGCCGAACGCCGCCGAGATCTCGCCGGACAGGCACTAGATGCCTTCCTCGTGTGCGGGGTGATAGTGGGTCTGCGTCCAACCCTCCGGCGAAAACACGAGCTCACTTAGATAGGTCGACTCTGCGCCTACAAAGTCACCGACCATCTCGTAACGCAGCACCCCGGGCCGGATCTCGATCGGCTCAGCCTCGGCTCGGAACGTCGCTGAAGGAATCCGCCCGTCGATGATTTCGGAAGGCAGATCCAGTGGCTCGATCTCTCGGTCGGGAATCGGGAATATGGCGATGAACTTGAGCGGGGTGTCGCCAATGTTTCGCACCGCGTGCCCCAGCCCTCGTGGCGCAAGCACCGTGTCGTTCGGACCGGTGTTGAAGCGATGGCCGTCAACCAACATTTCGGCGTCACCCTCAACCACAAACAACGTCTCATCCGCGTTAGCGTGCCGGTGGTACGGAATCGCGGCTCCGGGTTCCATCGTCGCCTCCATGATCGTGAGCATCTCGGAGCCCGTCGACCGATTCGCAAGAATCCGTGCGGTAATACCCGGCATAAGCTCAACGACTTCCTGATCAGCACGTCTGTTCACGGACATAGGAAACTCCTGATTTGGCTCGGTGCGTGAGACGACGGCTGTAGGGGCGGATAGCGATCCGCCCGGGTGGGTCCACCCTGAGGTTTTCGAAGGGTCACCTCCACGATGTTATTGCGGACTGGTTGTCCACGCCACCGTCGCCACGACTCACCGCTTAAGACAAAAACAGCGGTGTCCCGCCGAAGGTTTCGTAGTTGGGGCGCAATCGATCCGTGTTGTAGTACTTCTCCACATCGACCACCTTGTGGGGGCCGTCAACGACATCGAGCGAAACGCTATCGTAGACGCCGTTCTGGATGCCCACGAGTCGTCCGGGCGTTCCTTTCAACACCAGATCCATCGCAAGGTTGCCAAACGCCATCGGCGCAACGGAATCGAGTGCGTCCGGAGCGCCAGAGCGAACCATGTAGCCAAGACGCTGGCTGGTCACGTTAACGCGTGTCCCGTTGTTGTACTTTGCCGATATGTCAGAGATTCGTGCCGCCACCTGGTCACCGATGCCGCCAAGCCGTCGGTGACCGTACTGGTCCGTCCCCTCGCTCTCAAAAGACATCTTGCCCGACATCGCAGCGCCTTCCGACACCAGCACCACCGAATAGCTGCTCGGGTTTTGGATGCGATCGTTGACCAGCAGCTCGGTCAGGTGCCCGATGTCGAATTCGTGCTCCGGGATCACGCATCGGTCCGCGGCGCCAGCCATCGTGGGCAGCAGTGCCGTGAAGCCGGCGTAACGTCCGAATACCTCGATGACCAGGATGCGCTCGTGCGAACCGGCCGTGCTACGCAGATCGTGGGACATCTGGATGGTGCGTGAAACGCATGTGCCGAAGCCAATGCAGTAGTCGGTGCCGGGCACGTCGTTGTCCATCGTCTTCGGAATCGCCACCACTTTGACGCCTTCCGTGTGCAGGCGATACGCGTAGCTGAGCGTGTCGTCGCCGCCGATGGGAATCAGGTAGTCGATCCCAAGATACTCAAGATTTTTCAGGATCGTTGGCGTGGCGTCATTAATGTCATCGGTATATAGATGTCGCAGGTGCGTCGGTACGGCGTCTTTGGGGAGGTGACTGGGGCGCGTACGGGAGGAATGAAGGAATGTGCCGCCCGTGCGCGCGGCCCGATTTACTTCATCGTCTTCGTCCAGCGCCTGAAAATTGATACTGTTGTCAGCATCTTTATCGGGGACCATGTCCACAAGCCCGGCCCAACCTCGGCGAAGACCGATCACCCGGTATCCCTCACGATTCGCCCTGATCGTAACCGCCCGGATGGCCGGGTTTAACCCCGGGACGTCGCCGCCGCCGGTGAGAATCCCTATCGTCCCCTTGTATGTTGTCATCGTTAGCCTGCGACCTCGGCCATCACCTTGTCCATTGCGTTGATGGCGATATCGATATCTTCGCTATCGATGCCGTAGTGCGGCACGAAACGGAGATCGGAATCCCCGCCATTGATCAACACGCCCTCGTCCTTCAACCGGCCCTGAATCTCCAGCCCCTTATGGGCAGGCACACCGAAGCGGACGATGTTGGTCTCCACTGTAGATAGGTCTATGTCGATGCCGGGCATCTCTGCCAGCGCCGCGGCAAGTTTTCGTGCGTTGGCGTGATCGTCGGCCATTCGATCGATCATCGTGTCCAGCGCCACAACTCCTGCGGCGGCTATGACGCCAACCTGCCGCATCGCGCCGCCCAGCATCTTGCGCCAGCGACGCGCCTCTTCGATAACATCGGCGTCCCCGCAGAGGACCGAGCCTATCGGGCATGCCAGTCCCTTTGAGAGGCAGAAACCAACGGTATCCGCTTCGGCCGCCAGCTCGGCCGCCGGGGTCTCCAGCGCAACCGCGGCGTTGAAAAGTCGTGCTCCGTCCATGTGAACGCGCAGTCCGTACTGGCGCCCTGCGTCGGTCATGACCTTGATCTCTTCAGCCGATAGAGCAGTTCCACCGGCGGCGTTCTGCGTGTTCTCGACGCACAGAAGCGATACCGGGGCCTTGTGATGATCCCTTGGTGCTGCCGCCAGTCCGATCGCCGTCGGGTCCATCGTCCCGCGCTCGTCGTTCTGGATGGGAATCAGCACGATCCCGCCGAGCGCGGACGCTCCGCCCGCCTCTGCATTCAGGATGTGACTCTTGTTGCCAATCAGGACCGTATCGCCCCGGCCTGCCTGCGCCAGTAACGCCACGAGATTGCTTTGCGTACCCGAGCTAACGATCACCGCCGCTTCCTTGCCGAGCATCTCGGCGGCCCGTTCTTCCAGAAGGTTCGTGGTCGGGTCATCGCCGTATACGTCGTCACCCAGCTCGGCGTCGTACATGGCCTTGCGCATTTCGGGGCTCGGGTGGCTCACGGTGTCACTTCGGAGATCGACGCGGATCATTCGGTTTCCTCGTTTTGCCAGTGGGATTTTTAAGCTTCTGGAAGTCTATGGCGATATCAGGGCGTACCCTGAACAACTGCGCAGGTGCTGCAATTGGCGCGCCGCGGGAATTCTAGCAGCGCGGACCGTACTTAACCGGGCGTCATGGATCAAAGACCGTGACGGCCAGGCGGTTTTCGAAAGACACTTACCTACGAGAGGCCATTAAACGTGTCGATGAACGAGATGGCTGTCAGCTACGAGGTAGATGGCGATCAGGTGAACGGCATCATTGTGCAGCCCTCCCCCGGAGAGGCTCCATATCCCGGCGTCGTCGTGTGCCACCCGCACCCGCTTTTCGGCGGTGACATGAACTCGTCGGTTGTGGTCGCTATCTGCAGCGCCCTGTCGGATCGAGGTATCGCATCCTTGAGATTCAACTTCCGCCAATCCGGCGATGGGGAGATATTGAACGAAACCTCGGTCAGGGATGTGGAGATGGGGCTGCAACTGTTCGACGGCTGGGAAATGGTCAACAGCGTCCGCCTGGGCGTCGCCGGATACTCGTTCGGCGCGGCGGCGATGGCACGCGCTTCGACCAGCCTGACGTCTGCTCGGGCGCTCGCGTTCGTATCTCCTCCGGTCACCACAGTTAAGAAATCGTCACTAGGCGACGACTCCCGCCCGCGCTACTTCGTTGTCGGCGGAAGAGATCGGCTGGTCAACCCCGAAGCGCTTTCTGAAGTTGTGTCGAGCATGAAATTCCAGGCCACTTTCGAAACCCTGGACGGTGCAGATCACATGCTCGGAGGCTACGAGCGCGACATCGGCGAACGAGTGGCTGAATTCATGGCCGGGATCCTGCTGTCCTGAGGCCCCACAGGGGTTTGAATTCAGATATTCAGATCGTGACAGCACCGTTTTTCCGTCCGGGTTCCTGAGGGTTGGTCTGTTCGGCCTGATTGGACGCAGGCAGGCCGTACTCCCCGTCAGAGCGTACATATACTTCAATAGATGCGCCAATCGCTCTCGATGACCGACCAACCGACAAGACATATCCAAAGGCTGAACCCCCGACGATGAGTGACACCCTCGATCACGGCGCTGAAGAAGAATCGGCCACGCCAGATCACCCTGCGGCAGTGGTCAAGCCCGTCTCGGAAGAATCTGAACCACCATCCAGACAGTCGTCATGGCGGGCCTTCCGCGACCCTCTGCTTATTGGCATCCTGATCACGGCTCTCGTGGTCGACCAGATCACAAAACAACTTGTGTTGAACAACCTCGGCATCGGAGCATCCTGGCCGGACGGAAACGGTTTCTTCCGATTCACATTCGTGCGAAATAACGGAACGGCTTTTGGCCTGTTTCAGGACAACGGCACGCTGCTGACCTTTGTCTCGATGGGCGCGGTGGCGCTGATCGTCTACTTCTACCGGGAAGCGGTAATGGTGTCATGGTTCACCCGCACTGCCCTCGGGTTGCAACTCGGCGGAGCCCTCGGAAACCTCATAGACCGCTTCCGTCACGGTTACGTTGTCGACTTCCTGGACGTCGGGCCGTGGCCCATCTTCAACATCGCAGATTCCGCCATCATCGCCGGAATCGTTGCGCTGATCGCCTACTTCACGCTGTTCGGGGAACGTGGCGAGAAATCAGACGGGGCGGCCCCAACAGGCGGTGACGCTCTAGAGTCATCTTCCCCATCAACCACCGAGAGCTCGATCTCAACGCCCGACGCGAGGGATTGACGGAGTGACGACGTCACAGTTCCGATTTGAAGGTCCCCAGAAAAAACGCCGTCTCGATGTCTGCATCGCAGAGGGAGTCGAAGACCTCAGTAGAAGCGCGGCACAGCGCCTTGTTCGTGACGGGGCGGTGTCCGTTAACGGCGAGATCGAGACTCGACCATCGCACCCGATTCTCCCCGGCGCAGAGATTCGAGTGGAGATACCGGAGCCGGAGGATGAATCCGAGCTGATCGCGACCAGGCAATCGTTCGTGGTCGCATATGAGGACGAGCACCTTCTAGTCGTGGACAAGCCGATCGGGCTGACCGTCCACCCGGGCCCCGGACACAACTCTGACACTCTGGTAAATGGCCTACTGGTCGATTTCCCGGAGATTCGCGAGGTGGGCGAGCAAAAACGACCCGGAATAGTCCACAGGATCGATCGTGATACGTCCGGCCTGATGGTCGTTGCGCGCACGCAGGCCGCTTACGAGCTGCTGTCTGAGATGATCCGGGAGCGACAGGTTCGACGTGTCTACATGGCGCTAGTCCGGGGAGGTCCAGAGACTGACGAAGGGGTCATCGACGCGCCGCTGGGACGTGACCCGCGAAACCGGCAGCGACAGGCCATAGTCGAGGACGGGCGCGAGGCTCGCACGCGATTCCGAGTCTTGGAACGCCTCTCACGCACAACGCTGATGGAGATGGTGCTCGATACGGGGCGAACCCATCAAATACGCATCCACCTATCGTCGATCGGCAATCCGGTAGTCGGAGACGGCATGTACGGACGAGCCGCAAGAGGCCCGGGAGGACTGAACCGCCAGTTCCTCCACGCATCCACCCTGGCCTTCAAACACCCGATATCCGGCGAGACGATGCAGCTGGAATCATCACTGCCCGAGGACCTGCAAACCTCCCTGGACGCAGCGCGACGGGAGTAGTCCGGGGCTCCCACGACTCACTCTAACCATCACCCACCTTGAGGCTCCCAGACTCGTCGGCAAATGAACCGAGTAGAGATAAAGCCAGGAGATCCTTCGCCTCGGCTCAGGATGATAAGAGAAGGCAACCGCGCCCCGTAACCGCGTCAACGCCAATCACCCACCACGCCCAGACAAACCCCGCACCGCGGGTGATACGATTCTCTCCCTCATGACTGACACACCCTACACCGGGCCCGTGCGTGTCCGCTACGCGCCCAGCCCGACCGGCGATCCACACGTCGGCAACCTCCGCACCGCCCTCCTGAACTGGGTCTTCGCCCGGCACGCAGGTGGTCAGTTCATCGTCCGGATCGAAGACACCGACCGGGAACGCATGGTCGACGGCTCCCTTGATCGAATCCTCGATGCGCTGAAGTGGCTCGGGCTTGACTGGGACGAAGGCCCCGGCGTCGGCGGCCCATATGCGCCGTACGTGCAGTCGGAACGCAAAGCACTCGGCAAGTACGCCGTGGCGGCCCAGCAACTGATCGACAACGGCCACGCTTACGAGTGCACTTGCACCCCCGAGCGACTCGATCAGCTACGGCAACAGCAGCGTGCCGAGAAGAAGCCGACCGGATACGACGGTTACTGTCGAAACAAGTCGGACGAGGAACGCGATGCGGACAGGGCGCAGGGTCGTGCCACCGTGGTCCGATTCAAAGTCCCGTTTGAGGGAGAGATCGTGTTCAACGACGTCCTACGCGGCCCGCTGACCTTCGACCCATCGCTTTTGCAGGACTTCGTGATCTTGAAGTCTGACGGCTACCCCACTTATCACCTGGCGCACATCGTGGACGACCACGAGATGGGCATCACACACGTCCTACGGTCCGAAGAGTGGATTTCGTCTACGCCCCGGCACGTGATGATGTACGACGGATTTGGCTGGAAGCCGCCGGAGTTCGTTCACTTGTCCATACTCCTCGGCCCGGACCGCTCGAAGCTGTCCAAGCGCCACGGCGACACCGCCCTGCTTGAATTCCGGGACAAGGGCTTCCTGCCCGGGACGATGTTCAACTTCCTGTCCCTCCTCGGCTGGTCCGCGGGCGATGATGAAGAGGTGATGACTCGGGAACAGATCGTCGAGAAGTTCAGCCTCGACGGGTTGAATGCCGCGCCGTCAATCTTCGATATTACGAAGCTTGAATGGATGAACGGCGTTTACCTCCGCCAGTTGCCTGTCGAAACGCTCTCCGAGATGATTCTCCCGGAACTTGAAGCTCCAGGGGGTCTGCCGGAGTCGATTTCCCGACCGATCGACCGCGACTACCTGACCCAGCTCGTGCCGCTTGTCCATGAACGCCTGAAGAAGATCGACCGCGAAGAGTTGTCGGGGATGCTGGCGTATTTCTTCCAGGACGAGATCGAACTGGACCCGGCCGAGGTCGTGCAGAAGGGCATGGACGAGGCAGCGACGGCGTCTGCGCTGGAGTCGTCCGCGGCCGCTCTCGAATCGGCAGACTCGTTTGAGGCAGAGCCGCTTGAAGCGCAGTTCCGAGCCCTCTGCGTGGAGCTGGACTTGAAGCCACGACAGCTGTTCGGTGCATTACGTGTGGCGCTGACGGCGCGAAAAGTAGCACCGCCGCTGTTCGACACGATGGTGGCGCTTGGACGTGATCGTTCCATCGCCCGGGTCAGGCGCGCAGCCTCATTGCTGTTGCACGGTCAGCCCATTTCGTAGCTAACTACTTGACCGTTCCACCTGTACTTGCCTAAGCTTGAGGGCACCGACTTGCCCGAAGCGGGCGAGTTTTCGATTTTGAGTACCAAGAGGTCGAGTTTGCCGGAGATACGAATTTCTGAGGGCGAGAGCTTTGAGAGCATGCTGCGTCGTTTCACGAAGCGCGTTCAGCAGGAAGGGATTCTGTCCGAGTCCCGTCGCCGCCAGCACTTCGAGCCGCCGACGGCCCTACGCAAGAAGAAGGCCGCCGCAAAGCGCCGCAAGAGCCTGAAGGCGCAACGCAAGAACATGTAACGTCACTGCTTACAGCAGTGTTCAATATGGAAGGGTCGGTTTTTGACCGGTCCTTTTGTTTTAGTGGCTCGCCACGTTTATTTTGTACGCCGAGTTTCAGTCTTCTCTCCGGTTCCGAATCGCTCGGGGGTCGGTTACGATTTCACTATGAAATTCGGCATCCTCGTATTCCCCGGCACATGGAGCGACCGCGACTGCGGCTACGCCCTGGAATCTCTCGGTCAGGAGATCGAGTATGTCTGGCACGCTGAAACCGACATCGATCGATTCGACGCGCTGGTAGTACCCGGCGGCTTCTCCTACGGCGACTATCTACGAGCAGGCGCCATCGCACGCTTCGCCCCCGTCATGGAGTCTGTCTCGAAATTCGCTGCGGGCGGGCGCGGCGTGATCGGCATCTGTAACGGGTTCCAGATCCTGTGCGAAGCAGGGCTGCTACCGGGCGCTCTCATGCGCAACGACCACCTCGAGTTCCGCTGCACATGGACCGATCTCCGGGTCGAGAACGACCGCACGATGTTCAGCCACACGACGAACTCCGGAGACCTCCTCAGGGTCCCGATCTCGCACGGCGAGGGCAGTTACCAGGCGGATGAGGACACAATCGACGAGTTAGAAGCGAATGGGCGCGTCGTGTTCCGATACTCGGGGCCGGCCGGCGAGGTCACCCCTGAATGGAACCCGAACGGCTCCGTTAACAATATCGCCGGGATCGTGAACGAAGCGGGCAACGTACTCGGCATGATGCCGCACCCGGAAAGGGCATGCGATCCGCTGATCGGCGGAGAGGACGGAGCAGCCATATTCCGAGCCATGTTCACGGAGATACCGGCCTTAAGTTGAACCGCGTGCCTCCGATCCGCATCGAACTCACAGGAACCAGACACTTCGCCGCCGTTCGCACACACCACAGAGGAACTCGATCCCAAAATGACCACGCAGACCCCGCTCCGCGTACTCAGCACCGACTGGTGCCCGTACCGCCACATCCTCAAGAGTTTCCTGGACCAGCACGAAATCCCGTACGAGCAGTTCAATGTCGATGAAGACGACGACGCTCTCGCCGAGATCAACAAGCTGCAAAACGGCGGACGCACCGTCCCGACCGTTGTATACGCAGACGGCACCCACGACGTGAACCCCACCCAGCGGCGCACGTCTAATGGAAAAGCTGGGCGCTTAGGTCTAAACGTCCGGCGCCAACAACGCCGTAGGGGCAGGGCTTGCTCCGCCCAACGCCAATGGCGCTAGAAGATAGTCGTCCACGAAGGACAACCCTGATCCCACAACCGACCCTTCGAGAGTCTCAGGGTGGGTTTACGCGGCAACAACACTCCCCCCACGCCCCGAAACCAAACACCTCTAAAGCAACGTCGAACCTCCATCTATCGCTATCGTCGCACCGGTAACCGTTGAAGACTCGTCTGACGCCAAATACAGCGCGCCGTAAGCGATATCCTCGCCAGACTGCAACCGCCCGATCGCCAGGGGCTGACGCTCAATCCTTCGTTCGTAGTTCTCCGGATTGGTGATGTCGGTAGACCAGGTGTTCTCGCTGTGCGGCTGACTGCCCCGTATAAATGGCGTATCCACATGCCCGGGGCACAGGGCGTTTACCCGTATATTTTCGCCGGCGTGCGCGAGGGCCGCGTTCCGTGAGAGACCCACGACCGCGGTCTTAGATGTCGCATATGCCGGTCCTCCCCCGCCCTGTTTGAGAGCCGCGCTTGAGGCGATGTTGATGATCGAGCCGCCGCCCGCCATCCGCATAGAAGGGATAACCGCCCGTATCCCCAGGTATGTCCCCGTCAGGTTCACATCCAGAACCGTTTGCCACATGTCCGGCGTCTGCTCTTCCCAGCCAACGCGAAAATTAGTGCCGGCGTTGTTACCGAGAATCGTCACCGGACCAAAGGTCGATTCGGCGAACTGCACCGCCGCTGCCCAGGCCTCGGCGTCTCGAACATCCAGTTGAACAAACGCAGCGCGACCGCCCGCGGCCTTGATCTCTTCAACCACCTCATCCCCCTGCCCTGCCTGCAAATCGGCGATCACTACAGCCGCGCCCTCCCGGGCGAACAACACCGCCTCGGCGCGGCCGATACCGCTGGCGCCACCGCTTATCAGCGCAATCTTTCCTTCAAGACGCAATTCGCCCTCCGTCTGTATTCGTGTCCAGAGCACATGAACCTGCCGCCATCATCGGCGTCCCCCGGTCGCGATTCCATAGTGGACGTTCTTCTCGAACAGATAAGGCCGAACAGATCAGAGTTGACTCATGACAGTGTGATGTATCATTGAACCGCCGTTCATTTAGGTGAATAATTATTCACTGTTCGTTTACTGGCTGTCTAAACGGAGTAAAATCCTGTCCCCAAGGATGACCGAGTCGCACGTTGAAGCGCGCCGCAAACAGATCATTGATGCCGCCCGGGCCTGCTTCCTGGAGCGTGGGTTCCACGCGACCAAAATCTAGGATATCGCCACGAGAGCGGGCCTGAGCACCGGCGCTCCCTACCGCTATTTCGAGAGCAAAGATGACATCGTCGCGGCCATGTGCTCGGAAGCACTCGACCGCAACCGGCAACGATTTGGGACACTTGATCTGGCCGCCGCATCCCGCGCAATCTTCGAAGAATTGAGCACAGTATATTTTTCGGCTGCGCATGAGCCGGGCGCCGTGGATGCCGCTCGTCTAACACTACAGGTGTGGGAAGAAAGTACGCATTCCGAACGGGCCGGCAAGGTGCTGCTGGAAGATTTCAGCATGATCCAGGCGCACGTAAGCCAGATCGTATCCAGAGCGCAAGAGCGATGCGAAATTGACATCGAACTGGACCCCGTGGCCGTTGCTCAGACAATGGTGTCCTTGGTCCTTGGCCTAATCGTCCAGCGCGCCGCCGGGACTGACGTAAACATCGAAAAATATGAAGACGCCGCCCGCGCACTTGTGACGGGAAGGCTCTGGAACTCCGACCAAACAAAAGAAGAACCGGCGACGAATCCGGTCTAGCTCCGTGCGGCTGCGGCCCCACAAATCGAGAGGGAACAACTGAATTGACGCTATCCCCCGGTTCACTGGCAAGCTTCAGCGCTCGCCGACCATGGTGGACATTACTGGGTTTCGCCCTCGTCATGGTCGCTGCGCTGGGGTCGTGCATATCGCTCGTCCCGGATGCACTGGACGGCGAAGACGGTCCGACCAAGACGCTGGAGTTCGAGCGGGCGGAGGACCTGGAGCGCCAGCGTTTCGCTGATCTTGACGAAGCTGACGGGGATGGCGAGGATGGCGACCGCTCGGGTCCTGATGCTGGCGGCCGGTCAACATTGACCGAATTCATTCTGATTTCGTCAGATACGGTTGTACCCGGGGACGCCGCGTTTACGGCCTTCCTTGTCGAGGCCTCGGCCGAAATAGCGGCGGTTGCAGACGAGCTCGTCGTGGGTGGACTCACCGAATACGAGTTCCAGATTTCGGAGGACGGCACGACACTCCTCGTCGTCATTCAAATCTTCGCGAGCCATGAAGACGACATCCAATTGCTTGTTGATGCCGCCGCAGATTTGAGCCGGGATGGATTCCTCGTACAGGTCTTCGGCGAAGCCAGCATCAACCACACTTTTGAGACGCTGGCCGAAGAGGACCTCACGACTGGAGAGTCGATCGGCATCGGCGTTGCGTTGATCATCCTGGCTCTCGTTTTCGGCGCAGTGGTCGCAGCAGTTATACCGATCCTCCTGGCGATCGCAGCGATATTCATAGCGATCGGCCTCACGGGAGTCGTCGGTCAATTTGTTGAGTTTAACGAGTTTGTGCCGAACATCATGACAATGATGGGTCTGGCGGTCGGGATCGACTACTCGCTCTTCATCCTTTCCCGCTACCGGGAGGAACGCGCGAACGGACTGTCGGAGGCAGACGCCGTGGACAAGGCGTGGGCCACAGCCGGGCGCGCCGTCGTGTTCAGCGGGATCACTGTCGTATTCGCGCTACTCGGCATGCTGCTCATTCCCGAGCGCGTATTCCAGGCGTTCGGCGTTGGATCGATCCTCGTCGTATTCGTTGCCGTGTTCACGAGCCTGACGTTGCTGCCAGCGATGGTCGGCATCCTTGGCGACCGCGTCAACGCCGTAAAGGCGCCACTCATCCCGACGCTGATCATGTTTTTCATCGGTGTCGGAATCGTGGGCTACATGTGGGGCATCGGGCCAAACGTGATGGCCGTGTCCGCCATCGTGTTCCTGCTGCTGATCATTTCTAGCGTGGCGCGTCGTTTCGCCGGGCTCCGCATACCGGGATTTGGTGGTGGTGAAGAAGTCGCTTCAGATGATTCCCAAAGGGGATTCTGGAACACCATCACAATCGCCGTCATGAAAAAGCCGTTGATCAGCGTGTTGGCGGCGACGGCGTTCCTGTTGATCCTTGCGTACTTCTTCCTGGAGCTTGAAAAAGGCACGAGCGGGATCGCCGTACTCCCGGACGATGAACCGGCCAAGCAGGCGTTCCAGACGCTCGACGACAAGTTCGGATTTGGCAGCGATGAGCCGGCCCTGGTCGTGATCGATGGCGAAGTTGGCTCAGAATCATTCCAGATAGCCATCGACAACCTGGAGGCCGCCATGATCGCGGATCCGGGGTTGAACGACCCCGAGATCCGGATCGAGCCGACCGTCAATCTGGCGACCCTTAGATCGCAAATCCCCGGAGACCCGAACAACCAGCAAGCGCTGGTCACAATCAGGCGCCTCCGGGGCGAACTGATCCCGGCCGCCTTCGAAGGCGTCCCGATCTCGTCTTACGAGACCTACGTGGGAGGCATTTCGGCGCAGACCGTGGACGCCGTCAAGATGACCGACGACTACATGCCGATCGTGATCGGAACGGTCCTTGCGCTCAGCTTCATACTGCTGCTGTTCGCCTTCCGGTCCATCACGATCTCGATCGCATCGATCATCATGAACCTGTTGTCCGTCGGAGCTGCATACGGACTGGTTGTCCTGGTGTTCCAGAAGGGGTTCATGATCGATCTCTTCGGGTTTGAACAGGTGGAGCAGATCGAGTTCTGGCTGCCGCTATTCATGTTCAGCATCCTGTTCGGCCTGTCCATGGACTATCACGTGTTCATGCTCAGCCGGATCAAGGAGCGATACGACGAGACCGGAAACGCTCCAGAGTCTGTGGCGTT
>JAYGCG010000059.1:0-24379 GCA_046583455.1 Dehalococcoidia bacterium
GCGCCAGCGTGTCTACTGGTCGCATTGCGGCAGTTCCAGGATGGGTAACGCTGAATTGATCGGCGTGCCGCCGCTGAATACCTGGGATGACTTGACTGCACTTGGCAAAGAGGTTGTTGAGCGCGGTTTCACGGCCCTCAAAACGAACCCGTTGATCCCGCATGAAGAGCCCTCCACATGGCATCGCCTGGGTGGCTTCGGCGGTGGGCCGGGCACAACCGATGGCAACGTAAGTAACGAGTTTTTGGATAGCATCCGAACCCAGATTGGAACGCTGCGGGACGCGGTCGGGCCATACGTGGACATTGCTCTGGACCTGAACTTTAATTTCCGTGTTGAGGCCGCGAAGCGTATCTGCAAGGCGCTCGAAGAGTTCAGGATGATGTGGGTAGAGATCGACATCTACGAACCCGAAGGGTTGCGAGAAATTCGCGACTCTACGAGCGTGCCGATCTGCTCAGGCGAAAACCTGATCACATCTCGCGAGTACAGGCGCTACTTTGAGGCCCGGGCCATGGACGTTTGCATGATTGACCTGCCCTGGAACGGTTTCACACAGTCGAAGAAGGTTGCCGACATGGCGGAGACCTTCGACATCAACGTCGCTCCGCACAACTACTACAGCCACCTGTCCACGCTTCACTCGATGGCGCTCTGCGCATCCGTCGGGAACATCCGAATTTCGGAGATCGACATCGATGACGTGCCGTGGAAGGACGATCTGCTTACCGAAAAGCTCGAGATCGAGAACGGCGAGGTGATCATCCCGAATCGGCCGGGTTGGGGTGGCGATCTGAACGAGGAGGTCGCTCTGGAGCATGTCTGGGAGCGGGGCCGGCGGCCTGGTTACGCGGCACCTGCGAGGTAGTAAGGCGAATCTAGCGCCGGATGTGGGTCGTAGTCCGGGGTGGCGTTGGGGCACACTGGTTGTATCTCAAAAGTCGCTCGTGCGTCCGATCCACGTTCGACGCTCGTTCTTTCGTACTATCTACTCCTGATTTCCGGGTATCGGGGAGTGTGACAAATGCATATGTCGCTCAACTCGTTATCCCGAAACATAACGATGCGCCGGATGTGGCCTTTCGTCTCACTACTGATCGTGGGCGCGATCGCGTGCAGCTCCGATGACGCCGCTGGGCCGCTCGATCAAACTCTGACGGTGGCGTTGCCGTCGTTCTGGGCGGAGACACTCGATCCGTCGTTGGACGGACAGCCCGGCCTCCAGTACCACGGCCATATGTACGACTACCTGGTTGGAGTTGGGGCGGACGGCAGGTTTGATCAGCGCTACGGGCTACTTGCCGGTTGGGACCCTGGGGATGACGCCTCTGTCTATACCCTCACGCTGAACCAGGGCATCAAGTGGCACGACGGCGTTGAAGTCACGTCTGCCGACATCGCGTACTCGATCGACCACTACACCCGGGAAGGGGCCCGTTGTGCCGTATGTCCGGCGCTGGCTCAGGCGATCGATCTTGTCGAGATAACCGGTCGCTACACGGTGGTGCTCCATTTGAGGACGCCAAACGTGTCGATCATGCACGCGTTCGGCCCCGTCGCCGGCGACGCACCTTTACTCGCTGCGCATGCGGCCGGCAACGTCACCGCCATCGGGACCGGGCCGTGGAAATTTTCCGGGCGATCCGCCGGGGAGTGGATCGAGTTCGTGGCCAATACCGACTACTGGGACTCGGGGCGAGTGCCCGGATTCGCCCGACTACGGCTTGTACTTGCGCCGGAACCTGCCGTTCGCGCCGAGATGCTGAAGAGCGGCGATGTAGATATGACGGTGCTCAGGCCGTCAGGACGGCCGTGGTCGATCGATGAGCCGCAGGGCGATGTCCCGTCAGTTCGAGACGCCGGGTTCACGATCGACGGCCCGAAGTACGTGAACACCACGGTGATGAGGTTGTTCACGGCCTCCGAGTCGGACTCGCTCAACAACAACTTGGATTTCAGGAAGGCGCTGACGCTGGGGATAGACAGCCAGTCGATCATCGACGTTGTTTACGAGCCGGAGGTCGCCGAGATCGCCGCAGGATCCGCCCTGTTTAGCCCGCTTTCGGACGGCTACGACCCGGAGCTTCCGCCGTACCCGTACGATCCGGCTGCCGCCAGCGAGTCGCTAATTGCGGCCGGATACGACGGCGAGACCGTGACCATATTTTCGGCGCCGTCGTACGGGTTGACGGAGCTTATCCAGATCAACGAGATGATCGCCGAGAACCTGCGAGATATCGGTATCAACGTCGAGATACGGCCTGCGAGCTACACCGAAATCCTGGCCCGGCACTCACCCCGCCCACAGCAGTTTGATGACGTTGCGCCGGCCCCGTTGTTCCACGGCGTTAACTACCAGACATGGCCGGACATCCTTGGCGGGATCAAGCGCTATATGACCTCAGACCCGGCGGGCCTGCTCACGTATCACGACCTTGAACGAGGGGATCAACTGTTTGATGAGTTGAGCGCGATCGTTGACCCCGTTGAAAGGGACAAGCGGCTCCGGCAGCTCAATCGTGAGATGTACGAGGAGTACTGGGCCATCCCGGTCGTATGGCGGCATGAGGTTTACGGGCTGCGATCGGACTTGAGCGGATGGGCGCCGACGAACGGAACCGCGTCTGACCTCAGGTTTGAGACCGTGCGGGGCGTGGCGGCTGGCTAGTTAGCCTTGCCAGCGATGGACGCTTCGTGCTGTTCGTCAGCGTGGTAGGACGAGCGGACCAGCGGTCCTGATGCGACGTGATTAAAACCCATCGCCTCGCCGGCCACACGGATCTTTTCGAACTCGTCCGGATGGTAGAACTTGATGATGGGGTGATGCCGTTTGGACGGACGGAGGTACTGACCGACGGTAAGCAGATCGCAGTCGTTCGCCCGCAGGTCCTCCATCGTCTGGAGCACCTCGTCCATCGTTTCTCCTAACCCAAGCATCATTCCGGATTTGGTGACGCCGTCCGGGCGCATCTCTTTTGCTCGCTTCAATAGTTCAAGCGACAGATCGTAATCGCCAAGCGGTCGTATTTTTCGGAACACGCGTCTTACCGTCTCAATGTTGTGGTTCAACACCTCGGGCCGGGCGTCCATTACTCGTTGTAACGATTCACGATCACCGCCAAAGTCCGGGATAAGCACCTCAACCTTGCAGTTGGGCACAGCTTTGTGGACAGCCTTGATGGTCATGCCAAAGATCGTAGAACCGGCGTCCTCCAGGTCGTCTCGGTCGACGGAGGTGATGACGGTGTATTTGAGATCCATGTCCTTGACCGTCTGGGCCAGGCGGAACGGCTCTGCCCAGTCGGTTTCGGTTGGTCGCCCTGTCTTCACGTTGCAGTAGGAACAGGCCCGGGTGCAGGTGTCGCCCAGGATCATGAATGTGGCGGTGCGACGGTCCCAGCAGTCTCCGATGTTCGGGCAGGCGGCTTCTTCGCAGACTGTGTGGAGGTTTGCGCCCCGCATGCGCTTTTTCAGGTCGGAGTAGTTTTCTCCGCCCGGCATCGGAACTTTGAACCACTCCGGAAGCCGGCGTTCGACTTTTCGGGCTGCTGGAATGCTCGGTGCGGCTGCAATTTCAGGACTGGGTTCGATTACCAATTTTCGGTACCAAACTCCGTGTCTGGCTCCGATCTCGGTATTTAGATGCATCGCCAGCTTTATTACTTCTTACGGGTAGGAAGCATAGCAAAAGAACGGTCGGCAATCGAATCCCATCGGCTTTTCTACGATCCAGCGGTAGCATAGATGGTTCCGGAAGCCTTATTCGTGGCGTGCGTCCGGCCGTGGGCGGCTTATCGAGCCGATCACGGAAGTACACAATGATTTCAGATTCGAGTCGATTTGGCGTCTGCCAGCGCTGACAACAAGGGCAACAAGCCCAGGAACAGGTCTAGAGGCCGACGCAGGTACAAGGGCCCGTGGCCTACGGACGAGCTCGGCATCGATCGAGGCGATACGTTTGACGTGGTGCTTGGTCCGATGAACGAGCGCGGTGAACTGTGGGCGGACTACAGGGACGTCCGGGTACTGGTTGAAGGCGGGATCCCCGGTGAGTCGGTCACGGTTGAGGTGCTGCGGCGATTTCCGGAGCACCTCGGGACCCGTGTCTTGGAGGTGGCGGAAGCGTCACCGGATCGTCGCGTGCCGGAATGCCAGTATGCAGCCGTATGCACGGGTTGCCAGTGGCAGCACGTTACATACGAGCGACAGCTCCAGTTCAAGCGGGACATGGTGATTGACGCCCTGGCATCTGAAGAGTCGGTGAAGGATGCGCCCGTCCTTCCGACCCTCGCCGCTCCACGAGAGCTCGGATATCGCAATCACGCCCGCTTTAGCGTCGGACGAAAGTACGGCGAGGTTGGGTACGTCAACGCGATCACGCGTTCGCTCGTGCCGGTTGAGCGTTGTTTGCTGATGGACGACTCGATCAACGAGGTCCTTAAGGCGACTCAGCGGCGAGTGAAGGGGATGACGCAGTTCTCTGTGAGGGTGGGTGTTGGGACCGGCGATCGCCTGGTGCAGCCCCGCCTCCACGACGATGACGGCGAACCGATGGGCATCGAATCCGGTGGACAGCATCTGCGTGAAATGATGCTGGGGCGGGAGTTTCGGGTCGCCGGCTCGTCGTTCTTCCAGGTCAACACCGGTCAGGCGGAACGAATGGTCGAGATGGTCCGGGACCGACTTGAGCTATCAGGCAAAGAGGTTCTTATAGACGCCTACGCAGGTGTCGGTGTGTTCGCCATACTGCTTGCACCGTATGTCCGCAAAGTGATCGCCATCGAAGACTCTCCGTCCGCAGTGGAGGACGGAAAACGAAACGCAGAAGGACTGGACAACGTGGAGATGGTTCTCGGTCGGGCGGAAGTCGTGCTGTCCGAGTTCGATTCTCATGTAGACGCCGTCATCCTGGACCCGTCGCGCAAGGGCTGCCATCCGGACGTGATCGCTGCTGTGGAGCGTCTCGCCCCGGACCGTTTGGTGCTAATTTCGTGCGATGTTGGATCGATGGCGCGCGATCTGGCAGCACTCGTGGCCGGCCCGTTCGTCCTGGAGGAGATTCAGCCCGTTGACATGTTCCCGCAGACGCGGCACATCGAAAACGTGTCGTTTCTGCGCTATGGGGCCTGAGCGGTACATGGTTTTGTTACACGGGATAATTACGGCGTGGGGCGGCGATGTAAGCCGTCTGGGCGTATCATTTAGGCACGATGATTGAGCCCTCGACGCCGTCGAACCGCCAGCTTCAGGGCGTATCGACCGTAAACATGCCGCACCTTGTGCTGGCGTCCGGGTCCCCTCGCCGCGCCCAGATCCTGGCCGCGGCCGGATTAGAGGCGGACGTACGTCCCACGGATACGCCTGAGCATCGGCGTACCGGCGATCGAACTCCCGAGATGTGGGCGCGTCGCCTGGCGTCTGACAAAGCGGCGAGCGCCGCCCGAAACATGTCGGACAGCGTGACGCTGGGGGCGGACACAATCGTGGTAATCGACGGCGAGGTGCTTGGCAAGCCGTCCGGGCCGCAAGAAGCGGAAGAGACGCTGCGCCGGCTTCGTAACCGACCGCACCGGGTCATTACGGCGGTCGCGCTGGATGGCCGCGCCGGCAAATGGTCAGGGTGGTCTTCCACCGATGTGCAGATACGTGATTTAAGCGACATCGAGATCGCAGAGTATGTATCGTCGAGGTTGCCTCTCGACAAGGCCGGTAGCTACGGCATCCAGGACCAGCCCTTCAACCCGGCCGATTTAATCAAGGGCTGTTATTTGAACGTGGTCGGGCTGCCGTTGTGCCTTACAGGTGAGCTTTTCGATCTTGCGGGACTGGCTTTGAAATTTGAATGCGGTGACTGTTCAAACCCCATGAACACAGTGGCGGCGCAGTCGTGAATTTCTTAGGAATCGGTGGATTTGAACTTATCATCATCGCCGGACTTGCGTTTTTCCTGCTCGGGCCGAAGAAGATGATCGAGACGAGCCGGAGCGCGGGGAAGCTGATTCGTGAACTTAAGGCCGAACGTGACAAGTTCACGGACATGATCATGACCGAGTTTGACGATGCGGACGATAAGCCTGCGCGCCCGTCTCAGGGGTCTGCCGCGACGGACTCTACGACGGACCCTGAAGTAACACCTGAGGCTCCGGTGGGCGCCGTTAGCAGGCCCCGGGGGCGGATGCAGGGGATTCCCGATGAAGGCCGCTCGGATGCGTCTGAAGACGACGCGACGGAGACGTCCGAAGAGGGCGATGACCCCGGTACGCCTGCCGGCGGATCGGCATGAACGACCTGAAAACGCCGTTTTCGGCCCATTTCAGGGAGCTGAAACGACGGCTAATCCACACGATTCTGTTCTTCTTTACGGCGACCGGCATCGCCCTTGTGTTCCATCGGCATATACTGCGCTGGTTGCTGGCGCCTGCCGATGACCTGAACGGAAGCGCAGAAGGTTTGACGATCTTCACGGACCTGACGGAGTTCTGGGGCGCGGTCGTAAAAATCTCTGTGCTGACCGGGATTGCAGTCACGACGCCGTTTATGCTGTTTCAGATCGCTCGATTTGTGTCACCGGGGCTCAAGTCAAACGAGCGTCGCTGGGTGTGGGTTCTGCTTCCGGCCAGCGTGTTGTCGTTCGCCGCAGGTGTAGCCTTTGGCTACTACGTCCTGCTTCCTCCTGCGATCAACTTCCTTTTGAACTTCGGAGGAGACATCGCAACTCCGTTCATACGGATTGGCTCTTATGTGGGCCTTGTTACGTCGCTGCTGTTTTGGCTCGGCGCGATATTTGAGTTGCCGATCGTGATCTTCTTCCTGGCGAAGATCGGTGTCGTGACGCCGCAGTGGCTGGCCGGAAAACGCAAGTGGGTCGTTGTCCTGGCTTTCGTGGCCGGAGCGATGATTACGCCGACGTTCGATCCGGTGAACCAGTCGCTGGTTGCTGGACCGATTATTGTTCTGTACGAACTCGGATACTGGCTTGCCAGATTTGGCGTGCGAAACAAGGGCAAGCGTGATGTCGAGGCCGCGGCCGGTACATAAGGGCGTCAGTTAGTAGGCTCAACCAACCGTTGACGCATCAGTCAGCTACGACGTCCGACCTATAGGATAAAAAGAAAAAGACCCGCCGGTGAGGCGGGTCTTTTCATCAGATCAATTTACGTTTAGACGGACTAGATGCCGCTCTTGTCGTCGCTCTTGTCGTCTCCGTCGTCGTCGTTTTTGCCGGTAAGCGACCGACGGAACTCGCGTATCCCTTTGCCAAGGCCCCCGCCGACTTCAGGTAGACGGCCGATGCCGAACACGACAACGATGATCACTAGGATGATGATTAGTTCGAGCGGGCCGATCCTCGGCATCTTGCGGTACTCCAGAAATATTGCGGACTACAACGGACAATGACGATCACGATCACGATCCGTGCAAGAGCCAAGTATACGCCCGTGGAAACGGTTTGTTCCTGATTTGCCTGCGAGGATTATCCGATGTACCGCCACACGGCCACGAGGCGACTCAACACCTCTACGTTTGAGGCGTCACATATGATTGGATCCATCTGACCGTTCTCGGGCTGCAGGCGTACTTTATCGCCTTCCCGATAGAAACGTTTCAGAGTCGTTTCGTCTTCCAGCTTCAGCCGGACAGCCGCCGTCTGACCGTTCTCAACCCGACTCGTCTGCTCCATGATGACCAGGTCCCCGTCCGCGATCAGGGCATCAATCATGGATTCGCCCTTAACTCTCAGTGCGTACAAACCTTCTCCAGAGCCTGTGATGGATTGCGGCAGATCGATGGTCTCGACGCCCTGGGAGTCCGCCGATGGCAACGGGAACGGTTCTCCCGCTGCGACCGTGCCAAGTAGGGGAATCGAAACGGTGTCCGGGAACTCCGCTCGACGTCCGCTGCCGTTGACGAGCTGAAGACCTCGTGACACATCGGCGTCACGGTTGAGGTACCCCTTCTCGGTCAAGGCTCGAAGGTTGTAGTCGACCACCGAGGTCGAGCTGATCTCACATCCGGCCTGGATATCCCGAATCGTCGGCGGATATCCGTTGTCGTCCAGGAATTCCTCTATGAACCCGAGGATCCGTTGCTGTCTTTCGGAGAGCTCTCGCATCTACTTGTCCGTCCGTGGGATGTCGAGTGGCGAAACAGCTTCCCCCGACATTTGCCGAGCACATTCCGCACTAATGTTCTGAAAGCTAGCAATGCCCGGCGGGTGTGTCAACGCGACGGTGACACACCAAAAGCGTGTTTTAGCATCCGGGCGGGTAGCTCTTCCGGCTAACGAGGGCTCCCGAACTGTCGTACAGGCCCGCCTCGTCGGGCGTGCTGTTGTTCCAGATGCTGGATCCTCGACCGAAGCTGAATCCTCCGGACTCAGGGTGAATCTCGTTTGTGTACACACGGATCGATTCGTTGGCGTTCAGGATAATTGTCGGGAACTGGAATGTAGGTGTTCCGTCGGCGATATCTGTGAGCGTCCACCCGCCGATATCAGCGCCCGAACCGCCCATGTTCGTGATCTCGACGTACTCATCGGACTCCGAAGTCGGCACGACCCCGTCGAAAAATATGCAGGCGATTATGAGGGAGGCCGGCGGCGCGGTGTCGGTACAGGGGTTGGTGTCGGGCTCGGAATCAGCGTCGCCGTTGGAGTCACCGCGGGTGGTTCAGGCACCGTCGTTGGAGTGGTTGTGGGAGGAAGAGGTGGGGCAGTTGCGGTTGGTGGATTGGGCGTCGATGTTGCAGCGGGCGGCACCGGTGTCGCGGTGGGGACTAGAGCCGTTGTGACCAGTGGAGTCTGGGTCGGTGTCGGGGGTTGATGTTAGTTCGCGCGATTGGATGGAGGAAGTTATCGTGCTCGTAACCAGAGCTTGCGGGGAGGGAATTGGCGATGGACTCAGACCGGGTGAAACAGGAGCGACGGGTGTCGCGGGTAGTTGGGTGTGGGTCGGTGAAATGACATCTACGTTTGCCGCCGGCGTAAATGAGGCCTCTATAACAGCTGAATCATTCGGCTGACTGGCCGGGATTCGCTCTAAAGGAGTCGGTGTGCTGCTACAGGCAACAACAACCATGAGGAACAGAGCGAGGCCAAACGGCGACGCGATGTGGCGGGAAACGGATTTCCGCTGATTAATGTCCGCCGGGGTCCTGATCGTGTCCTGCGTGATCGTGCCCGTGACCCTGGTGGTCGGCATGATCGTGCTCGCCGTGGGAATGCCCGTTGTGGGCATCGGCCAGCTGATCATGCGAATCGCCGAAAGAGATCCCTTCAAGGGTTTTAGGGGGATCCTCGGGACCTTCCGCTTCACCGAACGAAACGTAATGAGGTGGTGGATCGTTGAACACCAGGTAGGCAGAGCGAGACGACGCCGAAAGTCGTTCGGCGGCGCCGAACCACACAACGTCCGGCCCGTTTAGCAACTGCGTCGGGCCGCCACTTGCTTCGCCACGGAGGCGATCGCTTATCGGCGCACCATTCGGCTCTCCGACGCCCCATTGCACCACTCCCTCGTAGTCGCTTGGCAGGACAAATCGCCAGTGACGGACGAATCCGAAATGTGGCCTTACCTCAACGGCGACGTGGTTTTCCACACCATTGTATGGGTGGTGGACGCTCCAGCCGTAATGAGTCCGGGGTTCACCCGTTCCGGGGCTGTTCTCGTGTCCGTGATCCGGCTGCGTCAATGTACTTCGCGCGCCGGGTTAGGAATCCTGGTCTGCGCGCGCCCGGTTCAAATTCCGGGCGAGACGGGAGATACGCCGTGCCGCATTGTTCTTGTGAACAACACCTTTGCTCGCTGCGATGGCGAGTGCGCTCTTCGCTGCGGCCACTGCTGCCTGAGTCTCTTCGGACGTGGGGTCTTCATCGATAGCGACACGGGCTGCGGCAACCCTGTTGCGTGCGAGCGATCGAATTGGTCGGTTGCGCTCTGCTTTGCGTTCTGCGACTCGGCGGGCCTTCGCTGCGGGCATTTTTCGTCCGTTCTCCTCAGAAAAATACGGCGCCTTGCGCCGGATCGGGGACCGGGCCGCTATCTGTGCGACCGGGTTAGTTTGTGGTTCTTCGTGAGCTTAATCAGCTTGAAATTAGAGCCGATTATTCAGCGCCCTGCCTCTGGACAGATTGCACGCCGGGAACTGCATTCAATCGTGCGCACAATCTGGTCAATTGCTCAACCCCACTAGTGTACACCGTGAGTTCAATCATCGAGCGGCCGTAGATCTGTTGTTCACTGGAATGAATACGATGGATGTTGGCCTTTTCGCGGGACACCACGGCGGTCAGATCACTCAACAGACCAACCCTGTCCCAGGCGTCTATCTGGAGACGTGAGGGGTAGCGATCTGCAAGGTGGCCCCATGCGACCTCGACGGACCGTTCTGGCTCTAGCCTTGCTCGCAAATTGGGGCAGGTCTGCAAATGAACCATCACGCCGCGCTCTCGAGTGATGTACCCGGTGATCGTATCGCCGTACACGGGAGAACAGCAACGTGCCAGCCTCGTGACGGCCTGTTCGATTGTCGGGTCGTTGGAGAGGACAACGACGCCATGCCGTGAGTCGTTTTCATTACGTTCTTTGTGCACCATGTCTGTATCGCCCGAGATATCGATCAGACCACGAACGATGTCTGCCGGCTGGATTGCGCCGCTTCCCAGCGCTTCAGCCAGCTCATCAGCTGACTCGAATTGGAGCGTCGCTGCGATCTCCTCTTCCGGAGTGGACGACTGCAACTGGGTTACCTGTCTTTGCAGCAACTCGCGCCCACGCTGAACGTTCTCCTCACGCCGTTGCCGCTTGAACCATGTGCGCACCTTCTCTCGCGCACTTGCCGTGACAATGAAGCCGAGGTCCGGATTCAGCCAGTCCATACTGGGTCCACGTTCGCTACGGGACTTGCGGATTTCTACCGTATCGCCGTTCTCAAGCACCGTATTGAGGGGCACGATTTGCCCGTTGACCGAGGCCGCGACCGTATGGTGGCCGAGGTCCGTGTGTACGCGGTATGCGAAATCCAGCGGGGTTGAACCGCCCGGCAACTCTTTGATCTCGCCCATCGGCGTGTAGACGTACACCTGATCCCGGAGAATGTCGGTCCGCACGGTGTCCAGGTACTCGCTGTCGCCTTCCAGATCCTTCTGCCAATCAAGGAGCTGGCGGAGCCACGACATCCGTTGCTCAAAGTTGTCGTCGGAGTCGCTATCGCCATCTTCTTTGTAAGCCCAGTGTGACGCCACGCCATTTTCGGCGAGGTCATGCATACGGCGGGTGCGGATCTGCACCTCAACAGGCGCGTTTTCCTCGCACATGACCGAGGTGTGGATCGACTGGTACAGGTTTTCTTTCGGGCTGGCGATGTAGTCGTCAAAATTACCCGGGACCGGTCGCCACAGTTTGTGAACGATCCACAGCACGCGGTAGCACTCTTCCTCGGACGAGACGAGTACTCGAAGGGCCGTCAGGTCCTGGATGTCGTTGAACTGTCGGCCCTGTTCTGCGTAGCGGTGCATTTTCTGATAAATGCTGTAGAGATGCTTCGGGCGGCCGTGGACTTCTGCCGGGATGTTGTGCTCATCCAGCTCGTCCTGAAGGATCTTCATGACGCGCTCTGTGTACTCCTCCCGCTCGGCCCGTTTCCGTTTGATCAGCCTGTAAACGGATCGGTACTGTCGGGGTTGCAGATGCCGGAACGCCTCGTCCTCTAGCCGCCATTTCAGGTCCCACGCGCCGAGTCGGTGCGCCAGCGGGGCGTAGATATCAAGCGTTTCTCTTGCGATGGCGATACGGCGGTCGTGCGTATGTGCGTCCAGGGTCCGCATGTTGTGCAGGCGGTCCGCCAGTTTGATGAGGACGACCCGGACGTCTTCCGCCATGGCCACGAGCATCTTGCGCATGCTCGCCGCCTGGCGTGCAGTTCGCTCGTCCTGTGGGATGTCACGATCGAGCGCGAAGTTTGGCGTGTTGACCCGATCGCCCCTTGTGAGGACATCGAGAGAGTTCATCTTTGTCACGCCATCGACCAGCTTTGCGACCTCATCGCCAAAGCGTTCTTCGATCTGCTCTCTGGTGATTTCGCAATCTTCGATCACGTCGTGCAACAGGGCAGCGGCCAGCGTCGTGGCGTCCATGCGGCGTTCCGCAAGAAACTCTGCCGTCGCTATCGGGTGCTCGACGTAGGGCTCGCCGGACAGACGCGACTGTCCCGAGTGGGCGTTCGTAGCGAATTCGAGAGCGCTCCGCACAAACTCCGCGCGGTCTTCCGCCATGTAGGAGTCGATCTTTGTCAGGAGCGTTGTGGCTGGCATATGTGTCTCTGTGACCACCGGGTGGGAGCTCAGAGGAGAATTACACCCGGGTCACCCATTATGAATGTTCTGATTTTACGATGTTGGGAAGCTGACTCCAAGTGGGCGTAACGACGGCGGATTTCCGGTCTAGTCCTTGGGCACGTGGGGCAACACGCGTGCGAGTTCGTCCCGGTCGAACGTGGGCAGTGTTTTATCGACGCCTCCTGTGCGGAGCGTTAAGCCGTCTTCAGGTGGTCTGATCTCGCCGATGTCGACTGCCGGGATTCCTGCTTCGACAACGGCGTCGATCACTTCGGACGCTCTCTCGGGCCCGGCCGTTATCAGCAGTGCACCCGATGAGATCAATCCCCACGGATCCACGCCTAAGGCACCACATAACTCTGCCGCCTCCGGCAGGACTGTGACGGCGTTCTCGTTGATGGTGACGCCGGTCCCTGAAGCGGTTGCGACTTCGGCCAGCGCCGTTGCGAGGCCGCCTTCTGTGGGGTCATGCATGGAGGTGACCCCCCCGGTGGCGTGCGCCGCCCGCGCCTCAGGCACCACGCTGATCCCCGGCTCGTACAGGTAGTTCGCGGCCCGGTCGATCACATCCGCGGCAACTCCGGCGCTCTCTAGTTGCGGGCGCATTTCGCATGCAAGCAGCGACGTCCCTTCGATAGCGATCCCTTTTGTCAGGATCACGCGGTCGCCCGGGCGTGCGCCCGCCGTCATAACCTCGTCGCCCTTTGGGACCTCGCCCAGCATTGTTCCGGAGATGATCGTTCGGGGCAGATCGAGCGTCATTTCCGAATGGCCGCCGATCATGGTGACCCCGAGCGCGTCGCACGCTTCTACAAGCTGATCGAATACCAGTTCGACCTCGATCGGGGTTGTGCCGACCGGGAAGAGTGCGGTAGCCAGGAACCATTTTGGTACCGCCCCACAGCACGCGATGTCGTTGGCGTTCACCTGGACCGTGTACCAGCCGATCAAGTCGGTTGCGAAGGTCACGGGGTCGCTCTTGGCAACTAGAAGTGTGTCGCCAAAGTCCAGGAACGCGGCGTCTTCACCGACGCCCGGGCCTACTATGACCCGCGGATCGTCACGATGGATTTTTGCCAGGAGGCGTGACAGTAATTCGCTGGGCAACTTACCGGCGGGCAGGCCTTCGTCAGACGGGTTAGGAGTCATCGAACTCAGGGTTCATTTCCTCTAAATACCTATT
Source organism: Dehalococcoidia bacterium (assembly GCA_046583455.1). Taxonomy (GTDB): domain Bacteria; phylum Chloroflexota; class Dehalococcoidia; order Lucifugimonadales; family Lucifugimonadaceae. Next base: position 13,518 of record JAYGCG010000059.1, read on the forward strand.
GATCAACCGGCAGTCCCCGGTGTACTTGAAATTGGTGGACGATCATGCAGGCGATTGTACGGCCCGCTCAAGTCCCAACTCCGTATGTTGCCGTTCCCGTTCTACAATGCCGTCGGCCACCTTCACCACAAGACAGAAAGACCACACATGCCCGAGATGACCGGCGCAGAAGCACTTCGACGATCGCTTGAGGCGGAGGGCGTGGACACGGTGTTCGCACTCCCCGGCGTCCAGATCATGGCGGCGTTCGACGCCCTTCATGACAGCCAGGCCATCCGGCTGGTCAGTACACGTCACGAGCAGACGACCGCGTACATGGCGGATGGGTATGCCAGGGTCGCTCGCAAGCCCGGAGTGGCTCTCGTTGTGCCCGGACCCGGCGCTCTGAACGCTTCAGCGGCCATCGGCACGGCTTACGCTTCTTCGTCACCCGTACTGCTCATTTCTGGACAGATTCCAAGCAGCTCGCTCGGCAAGGGCGAGGGCCAACTGCACGAGGTTGAAGAACAGCTCGATATCTTCAAACCGATCGTCAAGTGGAACACCCGGGTCTTATCAGTAGCGGAGATCCCGGGCGCCATTCACGAAGCTTTTAAGCAGATGACCACCGGCCGGCCGCGACCGGTCGAGGTGGAGATTCCACCGGACATCCTCGCCGCCACCGGCGAAGTGGAGATACTGGAAGCCGAGCTTTACCCGGTCGCGCAGCCCTCAGAGGACCTCATAGCCCGAGCCGCAGAGGCGCTTGCCGGGGCGGACCGGCCCGTCATTGTTATCGGCGGTGGAACACTGCGCGCTGAGGCGGGGCCAGAGGTGGCCGCTATCGCCGAGATGCTAGACGCTCCCATTGTGGGAACGCAGCAGGCGAAGGGCGTTGTGCCGGCGAGCCACCCGCAGTACGTGGGTGTGCACTATGCGCAGGTCGGCGTCAGTGGTGAATTGCTTGGCGATTCCGATGTGATCCTGGTCGCCGGAACTCGCTTCATGGTGCCCGGGTTCAAGGCGAACGGGCAGACGATTATTAAGATCGATGTCGATCAACGAGAGCTGGATAAAGACCACGGCACGACGATCGCCATAAACGCGGATGCCAGAGCCGGACTCGCAGCGATTGGCGCTGCCCTCCGCGCACGTGGTGTCGAAGACGCGGCGTCCGGCTCAGGTGAGCGAGCTGCCGAATATCGCAGCAAACTGAAAAAATTCATGAACGATGAGGCTCCGGACCAGATGGCCTGGGTGAAAGCGGTCCGAGACGCGACCGATGACGACGCTATCGTGATCTCTGGAATGACCAATATTGGCTACTGGAGCCATGTCGCGTATGAGGTCGAGGAGGGCGGAGAGTTCATCACCTCCGGCTACTTCGGCAATCTGGGGTTTAGCTTTCCGACAGCGCTCGGAGCCAAGGTCGCGGCCGGCGATCGCGCAGTGGTCGCCTTATGCGGCGACGGTGGTTTCATGTACGCCCCGCAGGAGCTGGCGACGGCGAAACAATACGGCATCAATCTTGTGGTGATCGTGTTCGACAATGGCGCGTTCGGGGCGTCACGGTGGGATCAGGAGCAGCGCTACGGTGACAGGGAGATCGGTACAGAGTTCTTCAACCCTGACTGGGACACCCTTGCGGCCGCTTTCGGCATACGCTCTCAGGGAGTGGACTCTCCGGGTGATTTGCAGACCGCCTTGCGTGAAGCGATCTCACTATCCGAGCCGTCGCTGATCCACGTCACCCTGCCCATCATGGCGCCGCCATTCCAGCTCGCCTGATTACGGGAATCCGTTAACCGTTCAAAAAAAAACAGCCACCGTCCCGCGTTCTATTCGGCGCGTCGGAAGCAAAGTCCAAACGATCCCTTCACATTGCGTAATGTGTATCGTATTTATGTATGCACGAACAAAATAATTCGTCCGTACGAATACAGTATGAATTAGCTTAGTGAATCATGGTCCGTGAGAACTTCGTGAGGATCACTATATCCGCGATATTCATAGTTGACTTCGCACACACGAACATTCAGTATCGTGCGCACATCTTTTGATGGTTGTGCGCACTAACAACACATTTATCGCATTTTCAAAGGGTCCAGCCAACGTGCTGAGCCCGATGTAACCAAACCGAGTGACTTCTCTGATATCGAGATGTTCGTCGCCCGAGATGAAAGGCTCCTGAACGAGGAATGACGACCGAAATTCCGAATTTTCTGGCCCGGCGCACAATTCTGATGGCGTTGGGCCTGGCGGCAGTGCTGGTCCTGGTAATCGCATGTTCCTCTGACAATAACAACGACTCTTCAGAGAACTCAGGTCCTTCCGATGAGGGCGGCGAACTGATTATCTACTCCGGCCGAAGTGAGTCTCTGATTGCTCCACTGATAGAGAAATTTGAAGCGGCAACAGGTATCGATGCGAAGGTGAACTATGCCGGAACCGGCTCACTGGCAGCAACGCTTCTGGAAGAAGGAGACCGATCTCCTGCAGACGTGTTTTTCGCACAGGACCCGGGTGGACTGGGATCGATCATCGAACTCGTGAAGCCGCTCTCGGACGAACTGATCGGCCGCGTGCCTGACTGGGCGCGATCGTCGGATAACCTCTGGGTTGGTATTTCGGGTCGAGCGCGAACGGTTGTGTACAACACAGACGCTCTTTCTCCGGAGGATCTTCCGGACACCCTGGAGGGGTTCACGGACCCGGTGTGGAAGGGTCGCATCGGCTGGGCGCCGACCAGCGGCTCTTTCCAGGCGATGGTTACAGGTATGCGGCTCATCTGGGGTGAAGAACGAACACGCGACTGGCTGGAAGGCATCGTGGCAAACGAACCGAAGGTGTACGCCAAGAACACGCCGACTGTTGCCGCCACCGGCTCCGGCGAGGTCGAAGTTGGATTCGTGAATCACTACTATCTCCATCGTTTCCTTGCCGAGGAAGGCGATGGCTTCGCCGCAAGGAACTACTTCCTGCCGGGTGGCGGTCCGGGATCGGCGATTCTGGTTACAGGCGCTGCGATTCTGAAGACGGCCGACAACGCCATCGAGGCTGAACGTTTCCTGGATTATCTTTTGAGTGCAGAAGCACAAAGCTACTTCGCCGAGGAGACGTACGAGTATCCGCTTATCGATGGCGTGGAGCGCGCAGACATGCTGCCCGATCTCGCCAGTCTGAGCACCCCTGATATCGACGTTTCTGACCTCGGTGATCTGGCCGCCACGCAGAACCTTCTACGTGAGTTCGGCGCTTTGCCATGAACCGGACTCGGGTGATCGGCGAGGAGGCTCCTGTTGGGTCCGGGTCAACCTGGACGCATCGCAGGCTGCTGCCGCCCTGGCTCAGGCGTGAACCGCTATCGCTGTGGCTGGCCGCGATCGCAGTAGCGGGGGCCGCAGCATTGCCCGTCCTGTACCTGGTTGTCCGGGCGGCGGAGTCCGGCGAATCAGCGGTGGATTCGATATTCGACTTCGACACCCTCGCCATCCTCTGGCGATCAATCCAGCTAATTGTGTTGGTGACTCTGGGTTCGGTATTGATCGCGGTTCCGCTTGCCTGGCTCACCGTTCGCACGGATCTGCCTTACAGGCGCGCCTGGGCCGTAGCATCGGTCCTGCCTCTTGCAATTCCCAGCTACGTTGGCGCGCTGGCCTTCATATCGGCGTTCGGGCCGAAAGGCCTGCTCCAAGGCTGGCTTGAAGGACCTTTTGGCGTCGACCGCCTGCCCGATCTTTACGGACTTACGGGCGCATCGGTGGTCTTGATCCTGCTCAGTTATCCATACGTGTTCCTGACCGTAAGGGCGACCCTGTGGCGGCTTGAGCCGGAGATGGAAGAGGCGTCGTGGACACTGGGTCGGTCCCCGTGGCAGACCTTCAGGCGGGTAACGTTGCCTTTGCTCTACCCGGCCATCGGCGCGGGTGCGCTTCTCGTCGCGCTTTACACACTGAGTGATTTCGGGGCCGTGGCACTGCTTCAGTACGACACATTTACCCGTGTGATCTTTAACGAGTACAACAGTGCATTCAACCGCGCTGTCGCGGCCGCATTGTCCCTCGTGCTGCTCGCTGTTGCCGTGAGTTTGATCCTGATCGAGGCGTCAGCTCGTCGGCGAGCTCGCTACTACTCGGGCGCCAACGCGGCCCGCCGCCGCCGTCGCATCGTCCGGTTGGGCCGTTGGCGGCTACCGGCGTTCATCTTTTCCAGCCTCGTCACGTTGTTGGCTCTTGGGATACCCGTGTTCGTGCTGGTCTACTGGCTGACCCGGGGAGTCAACGCCGGGGAGTCCGGGTTATTTGACTGGGGCGCGGCCTTCACATCTGTTCAGTATTCGCTGGCCGCGGCAGTTGTCACGGTGATCGCTGCGATCCCGATATCCGTTCTTTCGGTTCGTCGTCCCGGATTGCTTTCGACCGGGTTGGAGCGATTCTCATACGTTGGTTTTGCGATGCCCGGAATAGCCGTCGGGCTTGGACTTGTTTTCTTCGGCATCAGGTACGCCACTGGTATCTATCAGACCGTGTATCTGCTTGTGTTCGCGTATGTCGTGTTGTTCCTGCCGGTGGCCGTCGGCCTCATTCGTTCTTCGCTGCTCCAGGTCAATCCACGGATGGAGGAGGCGGCTATGAGCCTGGGGCGCTCCCAGATTAACGCCTTCCTGACCGTCACGGTTCCCGTGATTCGGCCCGGTCTGGCTGCGGCCGCCATCATGGTTTTCCTGCTCACTATGAAAGAGTTACCTGCCACGTTGATCCTCGGGCCTATAGAATCTCGCACGCTCGCAACGTCGATCTGGAGCGCGGCTGAGGAGGCGTTCTTCGCCCGGGCGGCCGCTCCATCTCTCCTACTCGTTATCGCTTCAGCCGCGCCGATGACATTCCTGGTTCTACGCGAAAGGTCACGCAATTGATCGGGCTGCCGAGAATATCCGGCCTTACCGGAATCAGGCGCAAGCCCAATGAAAGCGTGACCAGCGATATCGCCCTGCGCTGTACTGGCGTGAGTAAGACGTTCGACGGGACGCTTGCCGTTGATGATTTCGATATCGAGGTCAAACGCGGCCAGATCCTGGCGCTTGTGGGCCCGAGTGGATGCGGCAAGACCACCGTATTGCGGATGATCGCCGGGCTGGAAGTGCTTGATACCGGCCGGATAGAGATCGGCGGAGAGCTTGTCGCTTCCAGCGGTCGACACATCGGGCCGGATAAACGCAGCGTCGGCATCGTTTTCCAGGACTATGCGCTCTTCCCGCACATGACGGTCGACGGGAACGTCGGGTACGGGCTCGAACGAAAAGGCAAGAGCGAGCGGGTGGAAGAGGTTCTGGCGCTTGTAGGACTTGAGGGGCTGGGTAAACGACTACCGAGCGAACTGTCGGGCGGACAGCAGCAGCGTGTCGCGCTGGCACGCACACTTGCTTCAAAGCCAGATGTCCTGTTGCTGGACGAGCCGTTTTCCAACCTTGACGCCGGTTTGCGGGAGCGTGTTCGTTCGGAGATCCGGGAGATCCTGAAAGAGGCCGGAACTACGACGGTCTTCGTGACACACGACCAGCAAGAGGCGCTTTTCATGGGCGATCTAGTTGGCGTGCAGGTAGGTGGCCGTATCGAGCAGGTGGACACCCCTGAGCGTGTATTCCACAGGCCCGCCACCAATTTTGTCGCCCGTTTTATGGGCATGGCGGACTTTCTGCCGGTCGATCCCCTCGGAAATCGGCTTGTCACCGAGGTCGGTCCGGCTCGGGCGGTCCCGGGTTTCGAGCCGCCGGAGTCGGCTCCTCTGGAGGTGATGGCGAGGCCGGATGATTTCGTTCTCGCGCCGTTGGAGGACGGGCAGGGTGTCGTGATAAGCCGAGTATTCCAGGGCTGGGCGTATACGTACGAGGTGGAGCTCAATTCCGGGCTTCGCATTCATTGCCAGATGCCGCATCTGCTCACCATCGAGGTCGGACAGCGTGTGCTCGTGAATCTGCGTCGGGACCACCCACAGATGTTCTTCTCAGAGGGGCACGCAGTCCCAGAAGTCCCCCGCTACGGCCAAGCATAGCCTGGACCTTATCCGCTGCGGCGGGGGCACAATTTGGCTGGCCCTGCCACAGGCTGGACATTATTCGTTGCGGCGAGGTCGGTTTTGGTTGGACCTAATCGGCTCTGGTCAGCGTTAATCCTGGAACCTGGCCGCTGCTTCTGCTTCTTTTGCTGCTGCTAGGTCCGCGTTGTGGGCGGCTATGCGGAATCTGGCTTTCACCCGGGAAGGCTTTTCCAGCGTCAGCATCATCGGACCACTCGCTACCAGTACGACCAACAGAATTAGGAACGGCGTGCGGTAGGTACCGGTGACGTCAAACATGACTCCTACAAACACGGGCCCGGCCGCGCCAAGCACTGCGTTAACCGTGCTCATGATTCCGAGCATGGAACCGTAGGTCTGGCGACCGAAATAATCGCCGATCATGGCCATCCTGACGGGGATACTCGAACCAAACCCGGCACCGAAGAAAAGGGCGTAAAACACCAGCCCCCACTGCCCCAGGAATACTCCACCGACAGTGGCGTTCAGTGATATGAGGCCCAGAACCCCGATGATCTGCATGTAGAACGCAGCCGCCATGATGTAGCGCTTGTCCACGAAATCGCCGATGAATCCCGATGCCAACCGGCCTATGAAACTGCCGACGGCGAATCCGAATATGGCGATGGCGGCGGTGGAACGGCTGATATCGAACGACTGCATCGCGTCGATGTGCAAAAGAGTCGTAGAACTGACCAGATGACCGAGACTGGTCCCGATGGCGAGCTGCCAGAAAAAACGGGTCTTCAAGGCCATGAAGATCGGGATGCGACGCTCGGTATTTACGGGCCGCTGAAGTCCGGAAGCCGTCCTTCTAGGAACTGGATCACCGTCAGGAAGCAGCCCGACGTCTTCCGGCTGTCGAGTCATTACAATGATGGCCGGTATTCCGACTATCCAAAACCCGATTCCGACGGTCAACAACGCGTCACGCCACCCGATCGAGTCGACATACCACACGAGTAGCGGCGCGGTCATCCCGCCGATCGCAGACGCCGACATCAAGAAGCCGATCGCGCGGCTCCGTTTACGAACAAACCAGTTACCGACCGTTGCCACAATCGGGATGAAAGTTCCAAAAGACATCCCGAAGGTGAGCACCGCCATGACGACGTAGAAGTGCCACAGGTTCTGCATCTGGCTCATGCCGATGAAACCAAGCCCTGTGACGAATAGCCCGAACGCCATCAGCTTGCGCGGGCCGTATTTGTCGAGCAGAAATCCGACAGCGATCGACATCCCGCCGGACTCGATGCGGTTGAACGACAGCGCCAGCGCTGTGGCCCCGCGACTCCACCCAAACGCGTCAACTATTGGCGTGAAGAACGCTCCGAATCCCTGCCAGAACACGCCAGAGGCGTAACCCTGGACGAGTCCGCCGGTCCCGACGATCCACCAGCCGTAGAAGAACCTCGGTTTTTTCTGAAGCTCGCCACTCGCGTTTTCCGCTGATAAAGCCTCTTCAGGGGGCTCATCTAACGGGCGTGACTCGTTGGAGGTCGACGTGGCTGCTGACTCCTGGGACTACTTGGAAGCGGGAAGAGTTTCTAGAAACGGTGAGACAGCGGCGTGGAATCCGGACGGGTTGTCGCCCTGCACCAGGTGTCCGGCGCGTTCCACGGTCTCGGCCTTGCTGCCGGGGATGATTTCCAGCATGCGCTCGATACTCGGTGGGGTGAGCATCTCGCTGTCGCCGCCGATCACGTATAGCGTCGGGCAGGTGATCTTCGAGAGCGTCTCCCAGCGGGCTTCTTCCGAATCGTTCGGCCCATTCACCGGTCGGCGAATGTTGGGGTCGTACTTCCACGACCACTTTCCGTTGGGGAACTGCCGGGTTGTGTGGGTAAGGCTCCCTCGAAGCTGTTCGATAGGCCGACCCGGGAGGTAGGAGTGAACGCGCTCAACGAGGTCCTCGTACGTGTCGAACTCGCGCTGTCCGTCCATGAAGTTGCGGACGCGTGCGCCTCCCGGCTCTTCCATTCGGGGCCCCGCGTCTACGACGATCAGGGCGCGCACTTTGTCCGGATGGCCGGAGGTGTAGGTGTAAGCGTTGCGGCCGCCCATTGAGTGGCCGACCATCACAAAATCTTCCAGCCCGACGGTGTCCACGAAGGCTTCAACATCGGGGACATATGTTGGTGCGCCGTAGTTGCCGTCCGGATCCCACTCGGAGTCGCCGTGTCCGCGCTGGTCCAGCGCCATGCAGTGAAATCGGTTGTGCAACGCCAGTGCGGCGAAGTCCCACGAGTGGCCCTGTTGCGCCGTTCCGTGGAGGAAAAGCAGGTCCGGAAATTGTGGATTCCCCCAGTCCAGGTAGTGGAACTTGAGGCCGTTTAGTTCGACGGTCTTGTCTGTCGGCTCCGCCGCCTCTGGGATGTCGAGGCCGGAGCGTCGGGCCGCCTCAAGAAGGCTCAGCCCGGGAGTCGAATTGCCTTCCGAAGATGCCAATGGAATCCTGTACGAAGTAGGTGTGTCGAAATTCCGCGGTCGCAATCATAGACCCGCGGAGGCTTGTCGGGCCACGTCTGATAACAATCTCGTTTTTTTGGCCGGGTTCTAGTTCGGAATCAGGTCGCCGCAGTCCCAGTCAACGATCCCGATCATACGTGCGCCGACGGTTTGCACGAGTTCGCGTGACTCCGCTGTTTCCATGTCCAGGTTTGCCATGGATAGAACCGACGGGATCAGGGTTCTCAGAAGGCCTCGTCTGTAGTCTTGGATCAGTTGGTCATGCGAGTAGTTGGTGACGCCGTTTTCTCTGAGCGTGGACAGGTAGATATCGAGGAGTTCACGTTCGCGGGTGCGCCGCGTCTCAACGGGCAGACTGCCCTGTATGAAGTAAGCGATGTCGAGCGCCGGGCTTGTCAGCATGACGTTCTGCCAGTCTGTGAAGACCACTTCTTCATCCCCGAAGAACAGGTTTCCGAGGTGGCAGTCGCCGTGATTCAGGGTCTGGTTTCCTGTTGCTGCCGCCTGCAGGACGGAGGCGAGTCCAGGGCCGAACTGCTCTGCGATCACGAACAGTTCAGGCGAGTAGATGTCAGCCAGGGTGCCGGACGCACGGCTCCAGGCGTCCTGATAGACCGTCTGAAGGGTGTTGGGCCCAGACAAGTTGTCGGCTTCTCCCCCAAGCCAATCCAGCCCCGCAACTCGCCCGTCGTTCCACCAACGAGAATGCAACTGAGCGATGCTGCGCACGACAAGCGCCGCTTGCTCCACCGAGCAGCCTGCGATCTCGTCCCCTTCCTCCAGTGCGCCCAGGTCTTCGAGCAGGAGAACGAACTCTCCGGAATCGGAGTCCAGATCAGCAAAATAACAGTCAGGTACAGGAATGCTGGACTTGGTTGCCAGCTCCCCGTAGAACATCGTCTCCCGGCGGTACATGCCGTCCCGGATCGCGTAATCGCGTATCCCATGATCGGTGGAAGGCGACTTTGCGACAACGGTAAGTGGCGCTTCCGAGTTGCCGGAGTAACTGATACTCAATCGCCTGATCGATCCGGCAAATCCACGGCCCTGCCCGATACGATCAACCGTCAGGGATTTCACGATTGCCGTCGCCGGCAAGTGCCCGTTCGTTCGTAGAGCGGTAGTCAACCAATCCGGGGTGAAATCGTCGCTCGTCCGAGGAATGTTCAGGGCTCTACTTCTCCATCAGACGTTCGAAAATCGCATCGATGTTTGCGATACGACGCAGTTTACAAGTGACCTCAGTCCGGTATTAGCGCGCCGCAGTCCAAATCGGTGAGGCTGGCCAGGCGCGGCAGGGCGACATCGATGACGGCACGTCCGGCCTCGTTGTCAAAATCCACATTGGCGAGCATGTTCACACCGATGACGAGAAACCGGAACATTCCACGCCGGTAATCCTCCACCAGTCGTTCGTAGGAGTAGTCGTCTACGCCTTCTGCTTTGAGTCCGTTGAGGTACAGGCGCAAGAGAGATTTCTCATGCTTGCGCCGCTTCTCCACCGACAGGCAGAAAATGAGGAAGTAGGCAAGTTCGGCTGCGCCGCGGGAGATCGATGGCGTTTGCCAGTCGATCGTCACGACTTCGGTGCGCTGCCCGTTGTCTCGGAAGAATAAGTTGTAGAACCGGCAATCCCCGTGGATCAGCGTCACTGGCGCTTCTCCGAGTGGCCGCATGACCTCCTCGAAGTGAGTCCCGAGACGACCAGCCATCTCAGAAACGCCGGCTGGAAACTCGGAGCCGATGCCGTTTCCGATCTTTGCCCACGAGGCCCGGTAGGGTTGACCCGATTTCGTCGCCCGTTCCGGGTCTTCCGAACTGAAAATCCAGTCCAGGTGCGCCAACCGATCGCTTTCCCACCACCGCGCGTGTAGTCGGGCCATGTTTTTGACGACAAGCTCTACGTCCTCCAGCGCAACGTTTGTTTCGTCGCCGGGTCGGGCGTTGGACAGATCCTCCAGCAGGAGCACGAAATCACCGTTGTCGTTGTCGCTATCGGCGTAGTAGCACTCGGGGACTGGGACGCCTATGTCCGGTGCGAGCTCCTTGAAAAAGCGTACTTCACGCTCGCCTACCCCGAAGCGCCTGGTGGCGGCGTCCGTCTCCGGAACGTCCGAAGGCAACTTTACGACCAGCGTTCGTGGTGCATTCACGGATCTACCTGCGTACGTGACTGTGGCCCGTGCGATCAGGGTCGTGAATCCCAGCCCGATGCCTATCCGCTCGAACTCGACAGACTTCACCCGGCCTTCGTCGAGATAGCCTTCGGCGCGCAATGCGTCGGTCAGCCACTCAGGCGTGATCTCGTCCGTCGTGCGTGGAATCCGCATCAGACACCT
>JAYGCG010000003.1:0-11192 GCA_046583455.1 Dehalococcoidia bacterium
GTTGGTGGTGAACTTGGAATGGCCCAATCTTCAAATCGCATCGGGCGCAAAAAGGGTCCCCCTACCCCACACTCACTCGATACCGCCAGCTCCAGCATCCCCCCGGGTACACAGGGGCGGGGACCTTGTCCAAACTGTTCTTAACGTCCACGTAAAGCCGTTGCCAGCCGCCTGAATACGTGTGGGTTGATGTCAAACGTGAATTGACCCGACAGGTGGAAATGCCACGAGGGCCAATTATACGTTCAAAAACTGGTGCCGAGGGCGGGAGTCGAACCCGCACGGGCGTTATGCCCAACGGTTTTTGAAACCGTTGGCAATCTACGATAATCGACCGATTCGGAATCCCGCGGCTACGATGGAATCGGCACGGAAATCGAAAACGCCAAGCCTCCCATTCTGCTCCCGCTGGGAGAAGGGGCGAATACGATTGGTGTGTTGTCCGGGTTCAGTCCGGGAGACGAATGAGCCGGGAGATTCTTCGGCTTCGACCTCAGAATGACAGTTTGTGCGTTTTGGTTAATGACGGATGTATCGTGATTCTCGAAGGGTGGGTTGTGTTCGCCTCAGGGTGATTTGAGGTCACGGTATCGGCCGATGGCCCAGTTTATGCGTACCCGGGCGATGTCCAGGAAGCCGCCCAGGCCTTTGAGGAGAGTCATCGAGCTTCCCTCGCGGTAGTACCAGTCGATCGCCTGTTCTCGGATCGTGAGGCCCATCTTGCGGGCCATGAACAGCACTTCGACGTCAAACCCAAAGCCATCGAGTCGCTGTCGTTTGAAGATCTGATCCGCCACGTCGCCCCTGAACAGCTTGAAGCCGCACTGCGTGTCTTCGATGCCCCTGAACGCAAGCAGCCAGACCGCCATCGTGAATGCGCGACCTTTCACGTGCCGGTTGGCCGGCTCGCCAATTCGGTTCGCACCCGGCGCTTCCCGGGAACCGATAACGATCTCTTCGGTTGGCGGCGATCCGCCGGGCAGAAACAGTTCCAGATGCTCAGGCTCCATCGACAGGTCGGCATCGCAGAGAAATCGCCACTCGGCCTCGGTGGCCAGCATCCCGGATCGTACGGCCGCGCCTTTGCCTCTATGTGGCAGCGAGATCACACGGATCGAAGGCAAGCGTTCCGCAGCTTCGGCCGCTATCGAGGCCGTGGCGTCGCTACTGCCGTCATCGGCGATAACAATCTCCCACGAGTACGACTGTTTCGACAGATAGTCGACCAGCGATTCGAGGCTGGCCGCGATTCGATCTTCCTCGTTGTAAGCGGGTACGACTACGGCGAGGAAGGGGGTGCCCAAAGGTCAGTCGCCCGCCGCATCGAGCTCGAACGCACTGTGGAGTGCGTTGGCCGCTTCTTTAATCACACTGGCGTCTATGACGCAGGTGATGCGGATCTCAGACGTGGTGATCATCTCTATATTTACGTTTGCTTCTGACAGAGCGGCGAACATCGTGGCGGCGTAGCCGGGGCCGTTCTGCATGCCGGTTCCGACGATGCTCATCTTGGCCAGACCGGTGTTGCCAACGACGTCCTGCGCGAAATCGGCGCATGTCTCTTTTGTCAGATCGAGCGCCCTTTGGAAATCGCCTTGAGATACGGTGAACGTAACGTCCGTCAGGCCTTCAAGGGAGGCGTTCTGGACGATGACGTCAACGCTGACCCCTGCTTCCGCAAGCGGAACAAAGATCTGGCCGACGATTCCGGGCCTGTCTTCTACTGCGCGGACCGTGATCTTGGCGACGTCGCGGTCGATTGCGACGCCGGTGACGGCCCTGCGGATCTCCATCATCTGGGGACCTCCGTGGATTAGCGTGCCTGGCACGTCTTCAAACGTGGATGCTACAAGGATGGGTACATCGTAAACGGCGGCGAGCTCTATGGCGCGGGGGTTCATCTTGGCGCCGAGCGACGCCATCTCCAGCATCTCGTCGTAGCTGATCTCGGCCAGCTTCCTGGCGGACGGCACGATCCGCGGGTCGGTAGTGTAGATGCCGTCCACATCGGTGTAGATCTCGCAGCGCTCGGCCCTGAGGGCGACACCGAGCGCGACTGCGGTCGTATCGGAACCGCCACGGCCCAGCGTGGTCACGTCCTCGTTCTCGGCGAGACCCTGGAAGCCGGCGACTACGCAGACACGTCCTTTATCCAGTTCACGCCTGAGTCGGTCTACGTTGATGTCTGCGATGCGGGCCGATCCGTGGGTTGTATCGGTCTTAATCCCAGCTTGCTGTCCGCTGAGGCTGACCGCCGGATGGCCGGCCGCCGTTATGGCCATGGCCATAAGTGTGGATGCAACCAGCTCGCCCGTAGAAAGCAGGGTGTCCAGCTCGCGCGCTACTGGCGTGTGATCGCCGGAAACGGATTTCGCTAGCTCGATCAGGTGATCTGTGGAGTCGCCCATCGCGGATACGACGATCACCATGGAGACGCCGGTGTCCGCACGGTCACAAATCTTGCGGGCGATCACGGCGATCTTCTCGGCGTCTGCGACGGAGCTTCCGCCGTATTTCTGGACGATCACGGAGTTCGTGTCGCGTGTGCTTGAGGTCATCTCAGTTATTCCGAATCGACCACGTGCGCGCCGCGGGTTGTCGGCCGAAGTACTCGTGTTGTTGCTTCGATACCGTGGAGGCGTGCCGCTTCGGTCATTTCGTAAGCGACGGTGTATTCCTGTCCGGTCGCAAATGCCATGACGCAGGGGCCTGAACCGGACAAGAACGCGCCGTGCGCGCCGCCGGTGAGCGCGGCTTTGATAATCGTGTTGAGGCCCTTATATATGCCAGCGCGGGCGGGCTGATGCAATCGGTCTTCGGTAGCGTAGCGAAGCAGATCAAGGCGCCCGGTCGTCAGGGCGTTCGCCAACAGGGCCGAGCGGCCGATGTTAAACACGGCGTCCTCGCGCGACACCTGGTCGTCCAGTACTCCCCTGGCCTCTGACGTCTTGCCAATGTAATTCGGGATCAGGACGACCGCATGCAGGTCATCCGGCAACGAAATCTCGGAGGTGATCCACCGGTCGCCAGACTTCACACCGATCTGGCAGCCGCCCAGGATTGCGGGGGCGACGTTGTCCGGGTGTCCTTCGATCTCGGCAGCCAGCTCGAGTGCTTCGTTAGGATCGCAGCCATCGCCCTGAAGTGCGAAACCGGCCACGATGCCGCTCACGATTGCGGCGGAGCTGCTTCCAAGTCCGCGCGCTAGAGGGATTTCGTTTACCGAGTGAAATTTCAGGTCCGGGAATCTGGCTCTACGGGCCGCATAGGCGGCGCGCGCTCCCACGACGACAAGGTTGGAGTCGTCTGTGGAGATCGATTCTGCGCCAACGCCCTCGTTGACGACTTCAAACGGGCCGTGCTCGACCGTGACTTCGTTCCACATCTCCACGGCGATACCGATCGCATCGAACCCCGGTCCGAGGTTCGCCGCGGTCGCGGGTACGCGCACGATGACACTATCAGGGAGATTGTTCTGGGTGGTCATTTTCTCAGTCAGGCCGCCGGTGGCGTTTTGGTATTGAGAATTTCAGGGGTTTCAGCGCGTTCGTCTCGCAGAATCGGCCCGAAAGTCTAAAAATGGGGTGGCAAAAGGAATGCCCACGCCGACGCGCGGGCAACGACTAAGTATAATCCGGCAGCGTTCCACCACGCGCGCCCGTGGAGCTATCACTTGTTACGACATTAGCAACGGCCTTTAACGGCCGGGAACAGGACCGGCATGTCCCCGAAGAAGGTTGCGCTGGTTAGCGCCGATAACGAACGTACACAGAAGCAACTGGCCGAGTTCCAGAGGCTCGTGGCAGAGGTCGGCCCCGACGCCGAAGTCGTATGGGTGAACTCGGAGCAGCCTGAAGCGGATCTTGCGGCCGAGCTGCAGGACACGGTCGCTATTCTTCACGGTTACGGCGCAAAGTTGTCTGTTGACGTGATGAAGCAGGTCCCGACGGTGAAGCTGGTTCAGACGATGTCCGCCGGCACCGACTACGTGGATAAGCCGGGGCTGCACGCCATCGGCATCGGCGTCGCCAATAACGGCGGCGGCAATGCTGTTGCGGTGGCCGAGCACGCTATCTGGCTGATGATCGCCGTGTATCGGCGGTTGGATGAGCAGATTCGTGACACCGCCTCCGGGTTGTGGTCGCAGAACGTTGCGCCGCACCGTGAAGAGGCGCACGACCTGTCTGAGAAGACGGTCGGGATTGTTGGACTGGGTAGGATTGGATCACGGGTTGCACGACGGCTTCAGGGCTGGGAGTGCAAGGTTGTTTATTACGACGTGATCGAGTTCTCGAAAGAGTACGAGGATGAGCTTGAGGTCGAACGGGTTTCGTTTGACGAGCTTGTGGCGATGTCGGACGTGATCACGCTGCACACACCGCTTGAGCCGACGACGAAGCACTTGATGTCGACGGATCAGTTCAAGGCGATGAAGGAGTCCGCAATCCTGATCAACTCCTGCCGTGGGCCGGTTGTGGATGAGGATGCTCTTGTCGCTGCACTGAAGGCGGGCGAGTTGTACGGAGCGGGACTCGATGTTTACGAGATCGAGCCGATCGAGATGGATAATCCGCTGTTTGATCTTGAGAACGTGGTGATGACGCCGCACCTGGCGACCCGGGCGGTGGAATCGACCGAGAAGACGATGGAGTTCGCTGCGGCCAACGTTTCGCGTGTGGCACGGGGCGAAGAGCCGGAGTCGATCGTCCCGCCGGTGACCCTGTAGGGACAGCCGTCAGCGCTTCGGGTACCCGGATGTCTTGAAATTCGGTTGATCCGGGGCGGGATCGTGGTGGATCGAGCCGTATAATTAGTCTTCGTGCTTTTTTCGGGGAGTGGCGCAGCTTGGTAGCGCGCTTCGTTCGGGACGAAGAGGCCCCGGGTTCAAATCCCGGCTCCCCGACCACAAGCACCTGAACGTGCTGGCATCGTACGGTCAAATCCTAGATGGATGGGTTTGACAGCAGAATTGACAGCAACCGGAATCAGATTCGGCCTCTCCGCACGCCGGGGAGGCCGTTTCGCGTCAGGGTGTCACCGAAACTGGACGCGCTTCAGATCCGGTAGTCCGTCACCTTCCACAGCAGCGCCCACGCCCGCCTGTCCGGCAACCGCCAGCTAACGCTCCCAGACGGAGCCTCAACGCGCCGTGACCGCGCCACGTCCCAGAGAGACACGTCGTGATCCAGGGCGGCGTGGATGATCAGCATGTGCGGGAAGCGCAGGGCGATGCTCGTGTCGGTGATTGACGGGCAGAGGCCGCAGATCATGCGAAGGTCGCTGGCGTGATCCGTACATGGCAGCACGGTACGGCCGCGCAGGTCCAGTGACCTCCGTGTCGGGTCTAACCTTGTTTGTTGGGTTGGAGTGGTCGTCGCGAACCAATCCGACCCTCGTGAATTCACGATCCGGCGATCCTTCGGCACTACAAAGCCTGGGGGATCAGGTGAGTGGGCGGCCTTCACGGTCCGCCCGTTTGCGTGTTTGGCAGCGACGAGGTCGTTCTGATTTTCGGACGCGTGTAAGATTCGTTCACTGGTTTCAACGACGTGGAGGAATCCGAGTCGGATTCCCGATCAGTATTTTCGGGTAGCGCCTTTAATCATTCAGATGAACGCTACCGACAAAGTGAGGCTCCCGATGTTCGGTCTTCGACGTACTCCTGCTCCTGTACCGGCTCCTGAAGATTGTCTGCCGGGACGGGACGATGCTATCCCGACTTCTTCAGTGCACTTTGTGAACGGTCGGCCGATTCACGGTCCGTTCCCGGCCAATATGGACACGATCGTGTTCGGGATGGGCTGTTTCTGGGGGGCCGAGCGACTGTTCTGGCAAGTTCCGGGTGTTTACACAACCGCAGCCGTGTACGCCGGCGGCACGACACCCAACCCGACTTATGAGGAGACCTGTACGTCCATGACTGGCCACACAGAGGCCGCGCTCGTGGTGTTCGACCCCGATGAGGTGAATCTACAGGCGCTATTCAAGGTGTTCTGGGAGAACCACGACCCGACCCAGTACATGGGCCAGGGCAACGACATCGGCAGCCAATACAGGACGGCTATCTTCGGAACGACCAAGGGTCAACTTGAAGCGGCCCGGGAGAGTCTCGTTAGCTATCAGGCGAAGTTAGATGAATCAGGTTTTGGCGAGATCACCACGGAGATCGCGCCGGCCGGTGAGTTCTACCACGCCGAAGCGGTCCACCAGCAGTACCTGGCGAAGATTCCGAATGGCTACTGCAACCACGGGTTCTGCCAGGTTTCGTACGATTGAAACAGTGACCCGCCACGGCGGGGTGCCGGAGGGCGGTCAAATGGAGCGTCGCCACAACGCCATATACGGACACCCAACCGATCGTTTTTCGAGTCACCTCGCGGATCGAAAGTGACATCCCCATCGCGAGGATCAGGGTCACGGCGAGGATCGTGGCGAAGAAGATGGGATTCCCGGCGGTTCCGGATACGCGGGACGATCCTGATGTGGATCTTATTCCGAAGGGCGCGTTGCCGAAATGCCGGGCGATGCCAACGAGCGCCGCCACCGTCCCTGTGATGACCATAGCGCCGAGCAGTCGCCGCAACTGAGACGGATCCCGCAGCCGGGTTGCCACCGCAAAGAACAGGACGGCATATGTGATGACCGAGTAGAGAGAGTTGCTCCCGGTGCCTGGGTCCGCTCCCCATGCACTTAATCGTGGAAGGAGCGCGAACGCCGTTGAAATGCCTGTCGTTGCGACAACCGCTATCACGGACGCCATCACCCATTGGCTGGCCGTGCCGCGATTTCCACGGATGGCTGACGTGACCCGGTCGTACGGGCGGCTCGGGATTGTAAATCCACGACGCCATACCGTCAGCCCAGCTTCCAGCAGCAGGAGCAGCATCACGAGTCCCGCCGATAACCGGATCGTCGCCACCTTGGGCAGCTCTGTCTTCGATAGAAATGAAGTCTCAGACAGGACTATCAGGGGAGTCAAGATGGCGGCCACGAGCCATGCCACTTCAATTCCTCTGTCTATCCAGACGCGGACATCCAGACTGCTCGCCGTGGCGGCAGACACAGGCTTACTACGCCGCGCCAGGCCGTCAGCAGGTGATCGGGCGGTGGCGGTACTCATGGTGTTTCGCCGCCAAAGCTAGCCACCGGGTACGACTGCGGTCGCGGGTTGTCGGCAGGCCAGAGTCCCGGTTCTACCGTTGTGTTTGCGACGCCATCCATGGCGTCAGGCTAGCGCGGGGGAAGGCCCCTGAAGATATACGAGCCCGCGACGGATCTGGGAGTCCGCACCAATAACTGCGAAACTTCGTTAATCACCCACGAGTCAACGGGGCTTCAACAGGACTAGGACCGAGTCTCCAGTTGAATCTCGAACACTTCCAGGATGTCTCCCTCCTGGAAGTCGATGAATCCTTCGACGCCGACACCGCCTTCAAGCCCCGCGGCCAGTTCTCGGACATCGTCCTTGAAGTGCCGAAGGCTGGCGATCTGGCCAGTGTATACCGCTTCACCATCTCGTTTGATTCGAATACTCGACTGACGTGGAATTTCGCCGTCCAGGACGCGTACGCCCGCAACCCGGTACCTGCGTCCGGCAGGGAATATGGCCTGAACGATGGCGTGACCGAGAATCACTTCGTTCTCGATCGGCGCAAGGAGTCCGCGTCCGGCGGATCTGAGGTCATCGACCAGGTTGTAGATGATGTTGTACTGCCTGATATCCACTCCGTGGATTCCGGCCTGTTTCTCGGCGCCCGCCTGCGTTCCGGTCTCGAACGCCATGATGATTGCGCCAGAAGCAGAGGCGAGCATCACGTCGCTCTCGTTAACAGGCCCGGTGGCGGCGTGAATCAAATTGATCTGGACTTCATCGTCCGAGATCTGTTCAGCGCTACGCCGTAGCGCATCGATGCTGCCCTGGGTACCGGTCTTGATGATGACCGAGAGTTCTTCCGCATCTCCAGCGTTGAGCCTTCGCATCACCTCGGAAAGAGTAGCCAGGGAACGACCGTCCCCTCCGCGGTCTGCCCTCTCACGCTTTTCGACGATCTGGCGCGCCGTCTTCTCGTTGGCGACGACGTCCAGGCGAATCCCCGGATCCGGTAGAGAACTCAGGCCCATCACCTCTACAACGGCCGACGGCCCCGCGGACTTAACCGAGTTTCCGTACCCGTCCACCAGTCCTTTGACCCGGCCTCGAGATTTGCCGACGACCATCTGGTCGCCAAGCTTTATCGTGCCTGATCGTATGAGAATCGTCGCAAGCGACCCCTTCGACGGGTCGATGTGGGCTTCCAGACACACGCCAACTGCGAGTGTGTTCGGGTTGGCCTTCAGTTCTTGCACTTCTGCAAGCAGGGCCAGGTTCTCAAGAAGATCCTCAATGCCGTCGCCCTTGAGGGCGGACACCTCCACCGAGACGACATCGCCGCCCCAGCTTTCGACGAGGATGTTGCGCTCAGACAGTTCGCGTTTCACGCGCTCCGGGTCTGCCCCCGGGAGGTCTGATTTGTTGATGGCGATCACCATCGGAACCCCGGCCGCCTGAGCGTGGTCGATAGCCTCGTCGGTCTGCGGCATGATTCCGTCATCGGCGGCGACCACGAGAATGACGATGTCTGTCACCTGTGCGCCACGTGCCCGCATCATCGTAAATGCTTCATGGCCGGGCGTGTCGATGAAGGTCAGTTTCTGACCGTCTTTGTCTACCTGGTAAGCGCCGATACTCTGTGTGATTCCACCGGCCTCCGTATCAACCACGGCCGTGCCGCGGATCGAGTCCAGCAAAGTGGTCTTGCCGTGGTCCACATGGCCAAGCACCGTGATGACCGGTGGGCGCAACACTGCGGCCGGGTCTTCTTCCACGGCCTCTTCTACGCCAACAGCATCACCGGCGACGCTTTCTTCTTCCTGAGGACGCAGAACCTTCACGCCGATGCTGCCCGCAACGGCTGCGGCGTTTGCGAAGTCAACGGGGTCGTTCACGGTCATCATCAGACCGCGACGCATCAGGAGCTTTATCGTCTCAACTGGACCCGTGCCGATCTTTTCGGCGAGTTCTCCGACGGTCAGGACGGCCGGGATCTCGATCGGCTCCGTTGGGATCTGGCGCTCTTCGACCGCGGCCGGTGCTCCGGGCCGGGCGCGTCTGCGCCCACGCCCTCTGGGCCGGCCTGCAAATCCGCTTCGTCGTCTGGCCATAAATCTCCGTCTTTCCCGTTTCGTCTAGTCCCAATTATGTGAAATTGTGGGTTCCTGGCGTTCCCGGCGGATCACACGCTGGACGCGCTCGCAAATACCGTCCTGGCCCACGCCAGAAGATCAGCCCGGGAGTCTTTCGTCCCGGGTCCCTTTAATGAGCGCTCAAGGCTGCCACGTTCAAACGCAGTCTCGAAGCACTCCGACCGCCGACACAGATACGCCCCACGCCCGCCGACCTCCCGTGAGGTCCCGGCGGCGAGCTCAGAGTTGGCCCGCCGTGTGATGCGCACAAAGTCCCGCTGTGGACCCTTGGTCCGGCAGGCGACGCAGGTGCGGAGCGGAACATGGTTACCGCGCATATGCACCTCCTGATCGCCGGACCGGCGTGATTCGTATTTTCGTCGATAGAACTTTAATTCGACGTCCGCGCGTTGTCGCCTGATGCCGGAGGTTGCGTTGTTGATTTTCGAGCTACCGCACGCCGCGCCTTCGCACTCAGGTTCTCGCCACCTCGTCGTCCACGGCCACGCCGGCGGGAACCACCCTGGTCTCGGTACCCGATGATGTCCTCGGCGAATCTAAGAGACCCGGATTCTTCATCGTCGCCGGTTGAGGGCAACTGCCAAATGTCGTCAGAGCTAAAGTCGATAATCTGTTCGGCTTCCGCGGCTGCCGCAGCCTCTTCCTTTTCCTTCTTCTCAAGTTCAGCGATTTCCTCTTCCAGCACCTGAAGGGCAAGAACCTCTTCCGGTGATGGTCCGGCGGGGTCTGCAGCTACCTCGCTCACCGGCGCGGTCTCGAGGACGGCGGCGGGTTGCTCGGCGACGGCAGGTTCCGGCTCGGGGGCAAGATCGGCGACAGCGGCGAGTTCCGACTCCACGGGCTTCTCAACCGGCGGGGCTGCTTTTGCTGCGATCGGCTCGGCGACGGGCTCTGGAGCAGCGGCCGGCGCTTCCGTAGTTTCTGTGACTTCCGCTTCCGCGGCGACGGGCGCGGCTTCCGGGACCGGTGCAGCTTCCACGGCGGCAACGATCTCAGATACGGCGTCCGTGATTTCAGGTGCCACGGTCGGTGTTCCCGCTTCCGGCTTAGCAGGTTCGGCGTGTTCTGATGCCGACTTGATATCGATGCGCCAGTCAGTCAGTTTTGCGGCCAGACGAGCATTCTGTCCTTCGCGGCCGATGGCCAGGGACAGGGCACGGTCCGGTACGACCACGATCGCCGATTTTTCCTCTTCGTCGATGATCACCGTGTCTACCTGAGCCGGACTCAATGAGTTGGCGATGTAGGTAGTAATGTCCTCGGCGTACTCGACCACGTCGATCTTCTCGCCGTGGAGTTCGCTGACCACGTTCTGAATACGGATGCCACGGAGTCCGACACATGCACCTACTGCATCGACGCCGGATTGATGGGACAGGACGGCGACTTTGCTTCGGGCGCCCGGCTCACGAGCGATGTTCTTGATCTCAACGATTCCGTTAAAAATCTCTGGAACCTCGGCCTCGAAAAGCCTTCGGATTAGATCGGGGTGGGTGCGAGATGCGATGATCTCCGGGCCGCGGACGGTCCTGGCTACCTCAACGATGTACACCTTGACCTTGTAGCCCGGGCGGTATCGCTCTGAGGGAACCTGTTCGGACGGCGGCATGATCGCCTCTGCGCGACCGACATCCAGAATGACGCCTCTTGCGTCGCCTCTCTGGACGGTCACGGTGAGGACCTCACCGGCTTTGTCTTCAAACTCATCGAAGACGATCTCGCGCTCGGCCTCACGAAGTCGCTGCATCACCACCTGTTTGGCCGTCTGCGCGGCTATGCGGCCGGGGTGTTGCGTGATGGTCCCGGTGACGACGTACTGGCCGATTGTTGCCGTCTCATCAATCTTTACGGCGTCGGTCAGGTACACCTCGGCGGCAGGTTCTTCCATCTCGGAGCCGTCTTCCACAACGGTTCGGACGGTATGAACCTCCATCTCCCCGGTGTCAGGG
>JAYGCG010000016.1:0-11950 GCA_046583455.1 Dehalococcoidia bacterium
CCGGAAAATCAGACGGGGACACGTCTTTCGAACTCAACATTCCCTGCAATAACAGGTTGTGTTCGTCCGAGGTCCGGCGTGCATCGGTTGCAAATCGCCAGGTTGCTATCAGGCGGTCGTCTTCGAATGCGCCAATTGTGACGTTTGAGTTGCCGACGTCGACGGCGAGCAATTTTCCCACCATATGCGGATGATATCAGCGCTTGGCAGGATACTTACGGTCAGTTCGATAGTTGTTTGAGCGCTGCCGGCAGCGACTCCAACACGTCACTGGCCACCATCGACACCTGACCGACGGCCCGCTTAGCGATCTCTCCAGCCAATCCGTGGGCATAAACGCCCAGTGCCGCCGCATCAAATGGTTCCATGCCCTGGGCCAGGAATCCGACTATCAACCCGGCGAGCACATCGCCTGTTCCACCCGTCGCCATTCCCGGGTTGACCCATGGGCTTATCGCCGTTCTTCCGTCCGGGTGTGCAACAACCGTGCAAGCACCCTTCAGTACCACGATGTGACGCCACGTCTCGGCGGCTGACTGCGCGGTATGAACGCGATCACGTTCTACATCTGGAACGCTTGATCCGCGCAGGCGGGCCATTCGCCCGGATGTGGCGTCAAAATTGCCGGACCTCGGATACGCCCTTGCCAGTCGTCGACCGAGACGAGTGAGTTGAGCGCGTCCGCATCTATCACCATTCGCGGCCCTTCACGCCGGTCCAGCAACACCGCACGAACGAATTCAACCGCCGAGGGTGTCTGGCCAAGGCCGGGACCAATCAAAAGCGCGGATGCGCTGCGCGAGGCATCCGT
The DNA here is from genome assembly GCA_046583455.1 of Dehalococcoidia bacterium. Classification (GTDB taxonomy): domain Bacteria; phylum Chloroflexota; class Dehalococcoidia; order Lucifugimonadales; family Lucifugimonadaceae. The sequence goes on from JAYGCG010000016.1 coordinate 812, forward strand.
GACCTGTACCTCGGCGAACCCGGAGTCGATAACGTTTCTGCCATGTTCGACGAGAGGAATATAGGTAGCCTCGGACAGACGGGAAGCTATAAGCGGGTAGATCGTGTCCGGCAGCGCCAGCGTCACAAGGCCTGCGCCGGACCTCCCGGCGGCCGCACTGGATAGGTAGGCCGCGCCCACATAATTCTCGGACCCGGCGATGATTAGCGCCCGACCGAACGTACCTTTGTGTGATCGCGGCGTTCGCTCAGGAACTATCATCCCCATCGAGCCGGCAGTCATTAGCTCCGTCTGGATCTGGCCGTCCAGCCCTTCAGGGATGCCGATGTCCAGACACCGCCAGGGTGCGCCGTTTGGCTCCAGGAAATGGCCGATCTTCGGCCGGCCAAGCACAAGCGTCTCACTGGCGCCCAGGCCGTTTGGATCCAAGTGGCCGGTGTCGGTCGACATCCCGGTAGCGATATCCACGGCGACTATCGGCGCTTTCGTGTTCTCCCGCACGACACGGAGAAGATCAGATAATGGCGGCTCAATCGGCCGGCCGCGACCGGTCCCCAAAACGGCGTCCACGATTACGGTCGCTTCGGACACCGCTTCAACGAGTAGTGAGCGATCGTCGTCGTCGAATTCGTGAACGACCTTCGCTCCGGCGGCGGTCGCGAGGTCACGCTTTTCGTCCTCGGCGGCGCGCGCCATGAACAGGTAGGCGGTGACGTGGATTCCACGCGACGCGAGATGTCGGGCCGCGACTAGTCCATCGGCCCCATTATTACCGGGGCCTATCAGAATCAGAGCCGGACCGCTTCCTGATGAGGGCAGCCGATCTCGCAGCGCTTCGGCGATCGCCAGTCCGGCGTTCTCCATCAACGTGTCCAGCGATACTCCTGCCCGCACCGACGCCTGCTCAAGCTCCCGCATCTGCCGGGTTGTGACTACCTTCAATCCTGCGTCGTCCTTCCCTCGGAAGCGGGTGATTCAGCTGTCTGGGCCACGACGCTGGCTATGGCGAACTCCCTTGAGTGGGAAAGGCTGACGGCTATCCGCACGATTCCCATCTTCTCCGCACGTGCCTTCGCCCTGTCATGGAGCACGATCTCCGGGGCACGGCCGCGTTTCCGCTGAACTTCTATGTCACGCCAGCTAACTCCGAGGACGCCGGTGCCGAGCGCCTTCATCACCGCCTCTTTCGCCGCAAATCGGCTGGCCAACTGGGGCGCGCGGCCCCTGCAGTACGCCTGCTCCGCGGGCGTGTAGATCTTCTCCAGGAATCGACGTGGATACCGGGAGTACGTGAGTCCAATGCGCTCGATCTCAATTAAGTCGACGCCGACGTACAAACTGTGTCCTCCCTGGCCTGGTAGAGGCAAACCCTGATGTCCATTAGCCCGTCCGTAAACGATTGCGGCCACGGGATAGTGATGAAGCGACCGGCCGATTATATGGGGCGCAACGATCTCCCCCACCGAGGACTCCACTTATCCCCACCAAAAATCGTTCTTAACCGTGACCCCAGTGCTAATCTTTATCACGTTGGCATCACGATCAATCACGGGTGCAAACGAAACGCCCGGGCGCGTAGATAATTCCTCTTATAAAATCCTCAGCGAAGCCTTCAGGAGAGTCCTCATTCGCGCTAAACGTATCGACGGGAAGGCCGTGGCCAAGAAGGTTCGTGATGAGGTCGCCCGCGAGGTTGAGGAATGGGTTTCCACTGGCAACCGCCAGCCCGGTTTAGCCGTGGTTCTAGTGGGTGATGACCCGGCGTCGGAGACATATGTGCGGGGCAAGGAGAGGGCGTCGTTAGAAGTTGGCATGCACTCGGAAACACGGAAATTACCGGCGGACGTGACTCAGGATAAATTACTTGAGGTGATCGGGGAACTGAACTCAGATGACCGGATTACGGGGTTCCTTGTGCAACTGCCGTTGCCTGACCACATCGACGAAGACACCGTGTTGCACGCCATCGACCCGAACAAAGATGTTGACGGCATACATCCTTTCAATATGGGCCTCCTCCTGGGGGGCACGCCGAGACTTGCTCCCGCCACCCCGAGCGGAATTTTGAGGCTGCTCGCAGAAGAGGGCGTGGACACCAGCGGAAAACATGTGGTGATTTGCGGACGCAGTAACATCGTCGGCCGCCCGCTTGCCGCGCTGCTGCTGAGGCGAGGGCAGGGCGGTGATGCAACAGTTACCGTGTGTCACTCCCGTACAAGCGATCTGGGTTCGTTCACCAGACAGGCAGACATCTTGGTCACTGCGATGGGCGTGCCCGGATTGATCACGAAAGACATGGTCAAACCCGGCGCGGTAGTGATCGATGTTGGAACGGTGCGGGTAGATGATCCGTCCCGGGAACGCGGATGGCGGCTCGCCGGGGATATGGCGCTTGAGGTGCGGGACGTGGCCTCCATGCGAACCCCTGTGCCCGGCGGTGTGGGTCCGATGACCATCGCCATGTTGTTGAAGAACGTTATGCAGGCGGCGCATCTGGCCGCCGAAAGCGCCGATAAATAGAGGACGGAATCGAACGTATTTGCACCGTTCGGATCGTTCGGGAATATTAAGGGCCTTATAGTAAGATAGCCGCCGCCGTGGAGCCACCGAAACATGGACCACACCGGCACAATAGAAGACCGGCCCGCTTGATCATTTGAGAAAGTGGGCCAGTTAAGTTCATGGCGTGGAGGTCGAAAGATCGTTCAAAGTAAGGAACAGGCGTCTTCCGAAACTGAATCGGAGGTACACGCAAAAAAGCAGGAACTGGCCGAACTCTATCGGCAGATGTACCTGATTCGCCAATTTGAAGAAACCTGCGGTGAGATGTACACCCGTGGCCGGGTCCGAGGATTCCTCCACCTCTACATCGGAGAAGAAGCGATCGCCGTCGGCGCGATCTCCCAGCTTCTACCCCATGACCACATCGTCACGCACTACCGTGACCACGGCCACGCACTGGCGCGTGGCCTTGACCCGAATCGCGCTATGGCTGAGCTTTTTGGTCGTGTTGACGGCCTGAGCAAGGGCAAGGGCGGCTCGATGCACCTGTTTGACGCCGAGAAGGGCTTCATCGGCGGCCATGCGATCGTCGGGGGGCAGTTCCCCCTCGCAGCGGGACTCGCCCTCTCCCACCAGTACCGGAAGGACGACGGCGTCTGTGTCGTGTTTTTCGGCGACGGCTCCACCAACCAGGGCACATATCACGAGGTGATGAACCTCGCTGCGGTCTGGAAGCTTCCGATCCTGTTCTTCCTTGAGAACAACCTCTACGGCATGGGCTCGAGGTTCGATCGCGTTCGGGCAGGCGGCGAAGATTTCTACCCGGGCGCTGCCATGTACGGTATCGATCATGCGGCCGTGGTGGACGGGATGGATGTCGTGGCCGTGCAGGAAGCGACGAAACTTGCGCTTGAAAGCATCCGGGCCGGTAACGGTCCCGCTTTTATCGAAGCCAAAACCTTCCGTTTCCAGGGACACTCCGTGGCTGACCCGGTCAAGTACCGGGACCGATCAGAAACTGAGATGTGGGAAGCGCGTGACCCGCTGAAGACGTTCCCGCGAGATCTTCTCGACCAAGACCTGTTCACAGAGGCCGAGCTGGAGGAGATTCGCTCAAGCGTTGACCTCGAAGTGGCAGCGGCCGTCAAGTTTGCCGAGGACAGTCCGTTCCCGCCAGACGAAGAACTATTCACCGATATTTACGCCTAACATCGCCGTCCTTTTCAGGATGGTGGGATTGATGCATGACCGAAATTACGTTCAGACAGGCCCTACAAAGAGGATTACGGGAGGCGCTAGACGCTGACCCCAATGTTTTCCTTATGGGCGAAGACATCGGAAAGTACGACGGCGCGTACGCCGTTACTCAGGGCCTCCTTGAGAAGTACGGACCAGAGCGTGTTCGGGACACGCCTATCTCCGAGGCCGCGTTCGTCGGGGCCGGAGTGGGAGCCGCCGTCGCAGGGCTACGGCCTGTGGTCGAGCTGATGTCGATGAGCTTCTCGCTCGTGGCGGCAGACCAGATCGTCAACATGGCCGCCAAGATCCGATATATGTCCGGCGGACAGGTGAAGGTGCCGATGGTCCTGCGCGCACCGACCGGCGGCGGCGTCCAGCTCGCGGCGACGCACTCTCAATCGTTCGAGAACTGGTACGCGTCGGTCCCGGGACTGAAGGTCGTCACGCCATCCACGCCATACGACGCGCTTGGCCTACTCCGAAGTTCTATCGAAGACGATAACCCGGTCATATTTGCCGAGAACGCTCTGCTTTACCCGACAAAGGGCGAAGTCCCGGACGAGGAATATCGCGTGCCTATCGGCGTCGCCGATGTGAAACGGACCGGAACCGATATCACTCTTGTCGGCTGGGCTCACGGCATCGTCACGTTATTGGCCGCCGCGGAGAAACTCGCCGAGACCGGCGTTAGCGCAGAGGTCGTCGATCTGAGGTCGTTGCGGCCCCTGGATTTGGATACGGTTATCGAGTCTATCGAGAAGACGGGCAGGGCGCTTGTGCTTGACGAGAACTGGCGTACGGGCGGTTTTGGCGCAGAGTTGGCGGCGGAGATCGGCTATCGAAGCTCCGACTATCTTGATGGCCCGGTGGCAAGGGTGAGCGGCACAGACACTCCCTCTCCCTACACACGCCCACTTGAACAGCTGGCGATCCCCCAGGTTCATTGGGTGATCGACGAAATCGAAAAGACCTACGGCCTTTAAACAGTCCAGATATCATCGACAAAACGCAGCGCACTCGCACCTAAATTTCAGTAAAGGGTCCCCGGATTGATTACCGAAGTCGTAATGCCGGCCATGGGCGCCGACATGACCGAAGGCACCGTCGTCAAATGGCTCAAATCAGAGGGCGACGAAGTTTCCCGCGGGGACATCCTCGCCGAGATCGAGACGGACAAGACCGTCGTCGAGATGGAGGCGTACGGATCTGGCCTGCTGCGCAAAATAGTCGTCGGCGAAGGCGTGATGGTGCCGGTGGGCGATCTGATCGCTTACCTGGGCGACGTGGATGACGAGATTCCTGATGTGCTGGGCGGCGGCGACAATGCACCGTCAGCGGCAACACCGGCTACAGAGGAGTCTGCCCCAGCGCCTGCCCCCGTAGCAACATCTGAGGCTCCCGTGGCGACCGGCCGCGTCAAGGCGTCGCCCGTAGCCCGAAAGATCGCGACCGAGCGCGGTATCGACCTCGCCACCGTGACCGGGACCGGACCGGGTGGCAGGATCACACGTTCAGACATCGAGGGTCATTCTGGAGCTGCCGCAGCGACTCCGGCGGCCGCCCCGGCCGCCGCGGCTTCCACCGCCGTAATGCCATCTACCGTGTTGCCGGTCACGCTGAGCGGGGAAGACATACCGCTGTCCACCATGCGACAGGCGATCGCCCGCGTGACCGTGCGAAGCAAGACCGAAAACCCGCACTACTACATCGACCTGTCGATCGATATGACCTCGGCGATGTCGATGCGCCAGGGGTTGAACGAGGAGATCGGCGACGCCGGCCCGCGTATCAGCGTGAACGACTTGATCGTACGCGCCTGCGTCAAGGCGATCATTAAATACCCCAAACTCAATACGACTTTTGCGGACGATCACTTGATCAGCCACGCCGACATCAACATCGGGATCGCGATAGCCCTGGAAGTTGGTCTCATGGTTCCGGCGATCCTCCGGACGCAGAACATGAGCCTGCTTGAGATTTCCGTCGCCACCAAAAACCTGGCGAGCCGTGTGCGCGTCAACGGTGGCGTGTTGACACAGGAAGAAAACACCGCGGGCACCTTCTCCATCTCAAACATGGGGATGCTCGGCGTGGACAATTTCCAGGCGATTATCGTGCCTCCGCAATCGGCAATCCTCGCAGTCGGCACCGTCGCGCAGCAGCCCGTCGTACGTGACGGGGAGATCGTCATCCGCCAGATGATGAAGGCAAGCCTGTCAGCCGATCACCGGGTAACCGACGGGGCGGAAGGCGGCGTGTTCCTCGGCGAGATTCGACGATTGCTGGAGAATCCGGTCAGTCTGCTGGTCTGATTTGACCCTGAAATGACCTTACGTAAAGGCCCGCCGAGAAGGCGGGCCTTTACGTTTCTGACGCCGGCAACTGTTCTGATCACCGGGCTAACCCTAGAATGAGCAGCGTGTACCACGAAGAGCCGTTTTCGCCCGATGAGCGCACCGTGTTGGAGCGCTTTTTTACGAATACCGATGGGCCTGTCTTCGGCCTCGTAAATCTGCCCGAGGTAGTTAAGGGCGCCCTGTTTGCGCGCTACTCCCGGTCACATAAATCTCTCCGCCGGTTGTTCCTGGATGAGTTCCACAACCAGCCGGAACTCGGTATCGCCGCGATGTCCACGGCCGTCGCTGACGACGACCCGTCTGTAAGGCTCAACAGGGCCGAGGCGCTTTACGATCGCATATTTGGTGAGTATGGCGATGACTCGGTCGCGCAGCTTGGCGGGGCGCACCTGGCATGCGAGCAGGCTTCAAACCTGCTGACCAAGGTGCTCGAACGAGGACGGATCGCCGCATACCTGGAGCAGAGCACGCGGTACATCTACTACGACCGTCCGCTCGGTGCGGGTTACAGGTACCACGTGCCACCGGAGGTCATGGGTTCCACGCTGGAAGCCGAGTACAGGGAGACTATGGACGCTTTGTTCGATCAGTACTCTGCACTGGTACATGAACTGGCGCCGCATTTCGAAAGCAAGTTCCCGCGTACCGAAGGGACATCTAGACGTGCGTACAACGCCACAATTCGCGCCAAGGCGTGTGACGCCGCACGTGGACTGTTGCCAGCGGCCACGACTTCAAATGTAGGTGTATACGGAACCGGGCAGGCATATGAATCGCTTCTGATACGTATGCAAGCGCATCCGCTTGCGGAAGCACGTGAGTACGGGGTGATGATGCTCAAGGAGCTCCGGGAGATCATCCCTTCTTTTGTAAAAAGGGTTGACCTGCCGGACCGTGGCGGCGCCTGGGCCAGTTATTTTTCCGATACTGCTGCGCGTATGAACGAGATTGCGGCTGCGATAGATATTGAGGTCTGCGATGGCCCCGAAGTCACGCTTGTGGACTGGGACCCCGATGCCGAGATCAAGGTCGCTGCTTCGGCGCTGTACGCGTATTCGGACCTTTCCGACACGCAGTTACTGGAAGTCGCACGCAACATGGGAGCGGAAGAACGCGCCGGGATAATCCGGGCGTATTCCGGGGATCGGATCAATCGGAGACATAAACCAGGAAGGGGTATGGAACGGGTCGACTACAGGTTCGATATCACGTGCGATTTCGGGAGTTTTCGGGACTTGCAACGTCACCGAATGCTGACCCTCGACTGGCAACGACTCGGCATAAAACACGGCTACACCACACCGGGTGTACTGGCCGAAGTCGGTCGCGTGCCGGAATGGGACTCCGCCATGGAACGCGCCGCTGGCCTGAACGCCAACCTCATGGACCAGTTTGGAGCTGATGTCGCTCAGTACGCGGTTCCGTTCGGATACCGAATTCGGTTTGTAATGCAGATGAACGCCCGAGAGGCGTTCCACCTGCTTGAGTTACGTACCGCACGGGCTGGACACCCGGACTATCGGAGGGTGTGTCAGGAAATCCATCGCCTGATCAGAGAAAAAGCCGGGCACCGTGCGATTGCCGACGCTATGAAGTTCGTCGATTACGAAGAGTACGAGCTTGAGCGAATTGACTCCGAGCGCCGTGCCGACGAAAGAAACAGCAACGGCCAAACATAGCGCTTACGATTAACCGTCGCTGGCCGGCGTGAGTCCCAGGGTTGACGTCATGATCCGGTTCATTCGTGTCCCGCTTGAGAAGCCCTCGCGGGCCACCAGGGTCCCATCAGCATCGTAAAAGATCGTCTGCGGCAGACCGACAATCCTGAAGCTACGTGTGGGATCGCCATCCGGGTAACCAGTCGGGTAGGTGATACCCAGTTCCCGGAGCAGCGATTCAGCCTCAGATCTCGTGCCAAGTCCCGTGAACGGCCCCACGTCCAGCCCCAGGAATATGGCGTCCTCGCCAAACTCGTTAAAAGCGGCCTGAAAATCGGGCATTTCGGCTCTACATGGCGGACACGAGCCACCCCAGAAATTCAGCACGACGGGCTTGCCATGGTGGAGGATTTCGGAAACAAATTGCGCGCTTCGGCCCTCGATGCCCAGCGTATCTGTTGAGCCGTACACGGTGAATCCGAAATCTTGTTTACCCGTGACGGATTTCACGGCCCCAAACGCGACCAGGGCGACGATGACCGTCCCCACCGCTCCGCCGAGTATCCAACCGCGATATTTCTGGATGAAGTTTGGGGACGCTGCTGACCGGGCGGCTTGCCGTCGTTCGCGCCGACGCTCTCGCTGTTCTCGTCGTGGCAATATCGTCTCCGCATTGAGGAATCTGGATATGAGATCGACAGGGCTCTACCGCGCTGTCAATCAGATGCCACAGAGACGGAATCGGCGCGGACCCTGCTCATCAACCAGGCGGGAACGACACCGAGAAGCGCGACGATAGAGGCCGACAGGAAGAAGCCCTGGAAGACAGTGAGGCCGGCGGAGGTTATTTCCTCAACGCCCTCAATGGTGATCGGGGCGTCTCCAGCCAAGTTCTCAAACCTGACAGTGCCCCACGCCGCAATCGCGGCCAAACCGATCGTCATGCCGACCATCCGGGAAACCGTGATAAACGCAGACGCCGTACCGCGCTCACCGACCTTCGCATAAAGCAGTGCCGAGCTGTGTATCGGCGCAATCAACAACCCGAATCCGAACCCGGCGATCGCCAGGTGGAGGGTCATATCTGGATCTGCGATATCAAGATCCCATTGAGACATAGCGGCGAGGCCTACCGCAGCAAATACGAACCCTGTGACAGCGGGCCATCGGGCGCCGACCTTCTGGACCAGCAGGCCGCCAGCGATAGCGCCGAAGGGTATGGCGACCGTCATACGCAGGAGCATTAGCCCACCGTCAAGAGGAGACAGGCCAAGGACGGTGTTGGCCATCAGGGGCACTGTGACCATCGCAGTTATCAGGGAGATCCCAACGGCCAGATGGGCAAAATTGGACGCAGTGAACTTCATGGTTCTGAGTAGTCGTACAGGCAGTATCGGGTTGTCCGCCTTTCGGTGCCACCAAACGGTGGCTACCAGTGCGGCGGTCGCGGCGACGATCAGGGCACCAAACACGACATCGGTGTCGCCCGCACGGGACAACGCCGCCGTTAGCAGCGCCAGGACGGCGACGAACAGCGCGCCGCCGATCAGATCAATCCTCGTCGGATTTCGCACGCCAGCAGGTGAGAACTTCAGCGCACCGATTACCGCCAGCCCGAGCGGGATGTTGATCCAGAACACCCACTCCCAGGAGCTGACATTCGTGATCAACCCTGCCCACAACGGGCCGATAACGCCTCCTGCCTCCGCGCTGGCGCCGATGATGCCGAACGCCATCGCATGACGGGCTCGTGGCAGCACATCACCAACCGAAGCGATCGCGACGGGGATCATTGCACCCCCGCCGATCGCCTGAAATATGCGTGCGCCTATCATCCAGTTCAGGTCAGGTTCGTCTCGTCCGATCAGCCTGTGAAGGTCAGGGCTGATCGCAACCAGCGCCGAGCCAAGCATGAAGATGGTCAGCGCTCCCAAGAACACCGCACGATGCCCGAATCGGTCAGAGACGCTCCCCATGATCGGCATGGCGGCCGTGTAGCCGATCAGGTAGCCAGTAATGGTCCACGAGGCCCGATCCAACTCGCCCGGGCCGATCCGGAAGTCTGGGAGCAGCTCCGGCAAAACGACCACTATTGATGTCTGATCGTCTGCCGCGATAAATACACCGGCACAGACCGGAATGATGACGGCGTAAGCGCGAATGTCCCGCAGCCAGTTGATCACGCGTTCACGTCCGGCCTAAATCGGCGGCTCAATGGCGATATCGGAATTGAACTCGAACAGGCGAACTGTGCGCACAAGTTCTCCAGACTCGGTAGTCGTCGCCCTCCCGGTGATTCGTGCCTCAACGGGGTACAACGAAGTGCCATCAATCGTGACCCGGACTTCCAGTTGTGGGGCGGTCTCATCCACCCCGCCGGTCAGCGATTTCAATGCTATTGCCGGCAACAATCCGTCCACCACGTAGGATCCCGCCTTCGACGCTTCGAGAGGCGCGATCTGTGGTTTCTCGATCTGCTCAAGAATACTGGCGACCAACGATGCGGGGTTGAACGTCCCGAAGGGGCTGGTGCCCGGCTCCAGAAGTTCCCAGCGCTGGGTGATCGGGTGGGTCATGTACGAATCCTGGTCGATCACCGTGACCCGGGTGTTTACGAAAAATCCCGCCACCAGTGTGTCTGCATCAAGTGTGTAGCTATTGGGGGCCATCGCCGTTCCAGATGCCTTTGACACCTCGATCCCGTTCGTCAAAATCGTGTTCCCATGATCGTGGGATAGTGCGAATCGGAAGGTGGTTGTATCCGACAGGGCATCAGATGAACGGGAGATGATCTCGGCAGGCGATATTTGCTCAAGAACGACCACCGGCTCTGACGATCCCCCGGATGAGCAGGCAACCGTCAACACGACGCCGATGGCCGTAATCAAGCCGACCCAGAGCGGGGAATATCTACGGGTCAGAGCAGTCACGCATGAAACCACATGTGGGGCACCGCAACTTGCAGTGCAGATCCAGCATCTCGGTACCACAACGATCACAGATGTAGATCAGTGGGAAGGTAGCTGGTGATGTATTAATCGTGTCCACGATGATTCCTCAAGAAGGGATCTGACAGCGCCGGGAGTATACCAAGCTAAGGTCGGATCACCGGGGATATACGCCTGGCGACTAACCGCCACTATCTACTGGTCCGACCCGATCAACACGACGAAATCGGACGGGTGGGTTGATCCCCCCACCGGCTCGACCGTCACCGAAGCGCCGATGTACTCGGTCGCATCGCCGGATAGATCCAGATTGACTATCGCGTACCCGTCCTGGTCAACGGAGAACGTGTTGCCGGCGACCATACGGCCTTCGTAAGTGAGCCAGACCTGGTAAACAGATCCCGCAGGCGCCGGCGCAAGGCCGTTGACCATGAG
>JAYGCG010000032.1:0-43485 GCA_046583455.1 Dehalococcoidia bacterium
GTACGTCACTATCCCGACCATCGCGCCCGAATCGTCTACGACCGGCAATCGGCTGACCCCGCGCTCGGCCATGACGCGTGCTGCGTCCACGGCCTCCATATCGACACGCCCCGTGTGCACCGGGCTGCTCATGTGCCTGAACACCGGACAATCGTGAGGATCGTGCCCGGCTCCGAGGCAGCCGGCGATCATGTCCCAGGTCGTTAGGATGCCTTCGACGGCGTCGTCTCGCATCACGACAAGCGACCCGACCGAAAGCTCGCGCATCTGGGCAGCAGCGTTCACGATCGACTGTTCCGCGCCGATCGTATATACCGTGCTGGTCATCAGATCCCTGAGCTTCATCGGCCTGACCTCCTCGTCGATGGCGCCTTCGCGCCGGGTGGGCCTGCCCCCCCATTCTAGCGATCACCGGCCAACGACTTCTTGACGGCCTCCGATTATTGGGATTTATTGGGGACGTTCTGTTGAGCAATGATGGTGGAATGTCCCGCAAACCCGAGAGTGCCCGAGAGTGAACAAGTAGTCGCATGGCCGTAGACCCCGGATACATGGAATACGTAATGGAGATGCTTCAGCCGCTTGGAGATGTAACAAGTCGGTCTATGTTCGGCGGCTACGGCGTGTTCGAGGCCGGGGACATGTTTGCACTCATCTCGGCAGACACCCTGTACTTCAAGGCGGACGACTCGAACCGAGCCCGATATGAAGACGCCGGATCAGCCCAGTTCAAGCCGATGCCGTACTGGGAAGTCCCGGCCGAGGTGCTGGATCGCGAGGATGACGTGGAAGAGTGGGCTCGGCTCTCCATAAATGCGGCACATGCAGCGCCCAGGAAGAAACGACGGACACGCAAAAAGAAATCGTGAGATCGGCCAGCGTTGAGACTCGGACTCAGGATGACAGAATGATGTCAGGGTCGCGATCAAAAATTCTGCCATAAGCCCAGCCCACTAACAGGACCCGCCAAATGCCACCAGACACAACAACCACACCGACAAACCTCGTAATCAGCGCCGGACGAGTGATCGATCCCCTCACCGGCTCGGACGCGCCGGGTTGGGTGTCGGTGGTTGATGGCCTGATCTCGGCGGTAGGCGGATCGGATGAAGCACCGCCACAATCAAGCGACCGGCTTGACTACCCGGACGGAATACTGCTGCCCGGGCTGGTTGATCTGCACGCCCACCCGGGACTGGGAGACGGCCGATACGGCATCGACCCGGATGTCCACATGCTTTCCCGCGGTTCGACCACCGTCCTGTCGCAGGGTGACGCCGGCGCGCGCAACTGGGAACGCTACAAAGAACAGGTGATCGGTGGCCGAAAGACTCGCATCCGGATGGCGCTTCATCTGGGTAGGAATGGCGAGGTACACCCCGACGGACCGTTCACGGAGCTGGAATTCGCGGACGTGGCCGAGTGTATCGCCGCGATAGAAGGCGATGACTCGGGCGCGATCTGGGGCATCACCGTCAACACCAGCGTCATGACTTGCGGGCCGTCCGATCCGCACGAGATCCTACGACGAGCGCTCGAAGCGGCAGAGGCGACAGGGAAACCGCTGCTATTCGGGCCGCGTCGCGCCCCCGGTTGGGCACTCGAAGATCAGCTTCCAATATTACGCGCAGGAGACGTGTTCACGTACTGCTCCGATCCAAGAGAAACAAGTCTCGTGAGGGACGGGCGTATTCGTGACTGCGCACGCGAAGCCCGCGACCGAGGCATTCTGTACGATCTCGGCCACGGAACGACCTCGATTAACTTTATCGCGATTGAGGCGATGGTTGCAGAGGAGTTCCTGCCGGACACTATCTCAAGCGATGTGTACAGCGCCCATCTGAATCTGCAACCGATCCACGACCTGCCGCTCGTTATGTCAAAGGTCCGTGCTGCCGGGATGACGGAAGCAGAGATCTGGCCGAGGGTCACCGTCAGGCCGGCAGAAATTCTTGGGCTGGAAAAAGAGATCGGCACCTTGAACCCCGGTTCCTGCGCCGATATATCGGTGCTGCGCTGGGATGCAACCCCACACGTTCACACCGACCACGCCGGAAACGACCGTACAGGCGGGATCTACCGTCCGGTCGTCACGATTCGCGGCGGTGAGGTGTTCGAGCCTATCGGCTGATCGAGCCGTGACCGATCCGGGGCCTACCAGGACAACCGGGTATACAGTTACGCCCGAACAAATGAATCAACGAGGCATGGAAACGCCTGACTGACCGGGGAGACGTATTTTGGATCTCGAACTCAAGGGAAAAACTGCGATCGTTACCGGCGGCAGCCGTGGCATCGGCAAGGCCATCGCACGAGAACTGGCGATTGAAGGCGTAGACGTAGTTATCGCGTCACGAGGCACGGAAGCGTTGGAAGCGACGGCCACGGAACTGGCTGCGGAGACCGGACGCCGTATCATCCCGATCACCGTGGACACGGGCGACGACGACTCCGTGAAATCGATGGTCGCTCAGGCGAACGAGGCGCTTGGCCACATCGACATCCTGGTCAACAACGCGGCCGTTGTCGGCGGCGGTGCAGTTCCGACTCTGGCGGAGACAACGAAGGATCACCTCTGGGCGGACATGAACGTCAAGGTCATGGGTTACCTGCGTGGGGCACAGTCCGTGGCGCCCCTTATGCAGGCGCAGGGCTGGGGGCGAATCATCAACATCTCCGGCATGGCCGCCCGGAATGCAGGTTCGACCATCGGCAGCATGCGCAACGTCTCGGTTGTGGCGATGACGAAGAACCTGGCCAACCTGCTCGGCCCGGACGGCATCAACGTAACAGTCGTTCACCCGGGCGCCACGAAGACCGAGCGGACCGTCAGCGTCGTCGCGGACCGGGCTGCTGCAGAAGGCGTGTCGGAGGCGGAGATCGAGGCGCAGATGGACAGTGTGAACTCGATCAAACACCTGGTCGATGCACGCGAGATCGCATACGTCGTCACCTTCCTGGCCTCGCCGAGATCGATCGCCATCAACGGCGACGTCATCGCAGCGGCAGGCGGCCTGGGTACGGCGATCCACTACTAACCTGAAAGAGAGATCCCATATATGCGAATCGCGATAGGAGGTGATCACGCCGGATTCCCTATGAAGGCTCCGGTGGTCGCTCTCCTTCAGTCATGGGGCCATGACGTGGTCGACCACGGGACGAACAGCACGGAGCCGGTCGATTTTCCGGACATAGCGCGGCTCGTCTGCGGCGACGTGAAGGCGGGCAGGGCGGATCGCGGCATCATGGTGTGCGGCACCGGTGTCGGCGCCGCCATCGCAGCCAACAAGATCCCCGGAATTCGCGCCTCATTGAGCCACGACACGTACTCGGCGCACCAGGGCGTTGAGCACGACGACGTGAATGTCATCTGCCTCGGTGCTCAGATAATCGGCCTGAACCTCGCGGAGGAGATTCTCAAGGCGTTTCTGGACGCCGAGTTCAGTACTGAAGACCACTTCCGCAGGCGCGTCGAAAAGCTGAGTGAGTTGGAGCGGGACGCAGCGCGAGAGCTCGGGTAAACGGCGTTAGTCGCGAAAACGTCATCAGGAGGTTTCGACCGTTGACAGCAAAAGCACGCATGGAATTTGGATACAACCCACCGGCGGGAGACCGCGGCCTTGAAGTAATCGTGCCTCGTGACTACCTGGGCGACCTTCACCGTGCGCTGGACGTGGCGTCGCAGGGCTTCACATCACTCTGGGTTTCGGACCACCTGAACTACGCCGACGAGTGGCGGGTCGAGTGCTGGACGCTGCTGACATGGATCGCCGCCCGCTACCCGGGTCCGGAACTCGGCACCATCGTCATGAGCAACTCGTTCCGGCAGCCGTCGATACTCGCCAAGATGGCCGCAAGCCTCCACGAGATGTCGAGCGGCCGCTTCATCCTTGGATACGGAGCCGGCTGGCACGAGGGCGAGCACAAAGCTTACGGGCTCGAATACCCGTCGCCTCGGCAACGGATCGAGATGTTTGAAGAGGGCGTCCAGATCATCAAGACTATGTGGACCGACTCCCCGGCATCATTCTCGGGCGAGTACTACACCATCGAGAATGCGTATTCAGAGCCGCGCCCGGACCCACTCCCGCCGCTGATGCTTGGAGGTGGGGGCGAAAAGCTGACGCTAGGTGTGGTCGCACGCCATGCCGACTGGTGGAACGACGTGTCGCGCACCGTTGAAGTGCATCAACGCAAGCTGGACGCGCTGAAGGGTCACTGCGAGGCGGCGGGACGTGATTACGACTCGATACGGAAGACCCTCACGCACCGCATCTTTATCGACCGTGACAACGCGAAAGCCCGCCAACGCGGGGAAGACTGGGCTGCGGGCGGGGATCAGAGAGCTATCGCTGGCGACCCGCGCGCCGTTATCGAACAGTTCGAAGAGCTGGCCGAAATGGGCTTCGATCTATGCATCGCCACATTTCCGGACTTCCAGAGTCTCGATGACATGAAGCTATTCATGGAAACAGTGGTCCCAGCGCTGGCATAAACGCAGGGACCGCGCCCGAAAACCGTAGGGGCGGCGCTTGCCCCGCCCTGCACGCGATCTCAAGGCGACGCACGCAAACTGTCATCCTGAGTCCGAGGCGAAGGATCTCCCGTAAAGCAGCGCGCAACGACGTTCGTAGCACGGTCACCATTCACCAGTGCGAGTCTTCGTCGCGATTCCCCCCGGCATCACGATTCGACAAACAAAGCAGGGATTGGGTTGAAAGGCGCGAGGGTTTAACCTCCCTCACCCCAGCCCTCTCCCACCGGGAGAGGGATGCACAGACGCTCACCAAAACACCGTAGGGGCGGCTGACTATCCGCCCTGTGGGTCGATGTCAATCGGCCCCTGAGACAGTTCTAGTGCAACACGAGCGTGTCGGAGCTCTAACCGGGAGATTCCTCGTGTGCGGACTTCGGAATGACAGATCGCGCGTGATCGGTGCCAAACAACGTAGGGGCGAATGACTATCCGCCCGCGGCCACTAAGCCAGAGACACCGTCTCGTACCCGCCCGGCGCCGTCACAAGATCATCCTCGGCAAACCGCTCCACCCGGAACATCGATATGTCGGCCACCGAAGTCTCCCCGCCCACAACAACATCGGACAACATCCGCCCCACCGCGGGACTCAGCTTGAACCCGTGACCACTGAAGCCCGCCGCTACGAATAGTCCGGGCACCGCCTTCACCGCGCCCAACGCCGGTTGGAAATCAGGCGTTGTGTCATACACGCCGGTGTAGCCACGCCTGTACACAGCATCGACCTCCGATGGAAAGCGTGTCGCGAATCGGGTCGTGTGCCGGGATATTGAGTCAGGCGGGGGTTGTTTGTCCGTCTCGATATCGTGATCGACATCCCCTTCATACGGATTCTGGTCGCCTAGCAACACCAGGCCTGACCCTTCCGGGCGGTAATAGCCGCGCTGAACGCGGTCAGATATGACGGGGTGCGGTTCGCCGAACTCGGGGCTTCGTTCGATGACGGCGATGCTGTGGCGCACGGGTTTGATCGGAAGCTCCACCCCCAGCGACTCCAGTAGAGCACTACTCCGGTATCCCGCTGCAAGAACGACCGACCCGGCCTCGATATCTCCCCTTGACGTAACTACTCGGACTGACGACCCGTTGATTGCCTCAACCCCCGTAACCTCAACCCCCATACGCAGCTCCACGCCAGCCGCCCGTGCCGCGTCGGCGAACGCGTTTGCCACGCCAGACCCATCGGCGTGACCTGAATCAGGCTCCCACGTTCCCGCCGCTACGCCGTCAAGTGAAATGCGAGGTTCGATGCCGGAGATCTCCTCGGGTGACAGCATCGTGGCGTCGATGCCGAGTCGTCGTTGCATTCCGACCACCCGGCGCGCAGCCGGAATCTCGTCTTGCGCTACTACGTTGAGCCATCCGACTCGCCGGAACCCGGAATCCCCTCCGACCTCGTCCTCAAAATTCTCAAACATTCGCCGGCCGAACAGCGCCATCTTGATCAGAGATTCATGGACGTAATGCATCCGGACGACCGCGCTCGACCAACCGGTCGCGCCCGAGGCGATCCCGGTCTTCTCCAGCAGTACAACTCGTCCGGCACCGCGCCGCGCAAGCTGCCAGGCGATGCTCGTCCCGATACAGCCCCCGCCGATCACCACCACGTCGGCCGTTTCAGCCATTTCAAAAATCTCCGTCCAGGTTGCGGCCCGGTCGTGCCCACAAAACCCGATGCCATTCTGCACGCGAGGCGTGCTTTGTTTACATGGCTGTGGAGGTTCGATGGACATGATCGTGGGCAGGAAATCGCTGAAGACATCGTGAGGACGGATTGGTATCCGCCCACACTTGATGTTCCAGAACAGTAATACGGCAAATACCAATCGATCTCGGTGTAGGGGCGGGACTTGCTCCGCCCGACAGTAATCGTGCAACAGGGCGCGAACTTCACAAGAACACTGTGCGGGCGGACCAAAGCTCGCCCCCCTACGCGATGGGACAGCGAGTCCAATGTCCCACCCGCTACATCCACGCCTGCGTTATCCTCCCCGCAGTTTCCCGTTCAATCTCAATCGCCCGTAATGTCAGGAGCCGCTCAGATGCCGTTCGAGAAGATCATCTCCGAGACGACACCCGAAGGGGTGCTCATCCTCACGATGAACGACCCGGACACGCTCAACGCGCTAGGCGAGCCGCTCATGCCCGAGCTTGAGTCGGAAGTCGACCGGTTTGCCGCAGATGGCGACCTTCGAGTTCTGGTCATCACCGGGTCGGGCAGGGCGTTTTCCTCTGGAGCGAACGTCCGTGGGTTCCAACGCCGCATCAACGATGCCGAGACCGCAGCGGAAACAGCTCCCGATTCACGGGCCACATCATGGGAAGAGCTGGACCCGGATTACACATCTCGTGAGGGGCTAGGAGCGAGAAACGGCCCGGCGATCGTGCCAAAGCTCCACAACCTGCACAAGCCGTCATTTGCTGCTGTTAATGGCCATGCATACGGCCTTGGTTGTGGCATAGCGCTTTCGTGCGACATCCGTATCGCCGGCGAGAGCGCCCGATTTAACGAGGCGTTCATCCGTAACGGGCTCGTACCGGCGGACGGATCAGCATGGCAATTGCCAAAGCTAATCGGCATGGCGAACGCCCTGTGGATGCAGTACTCCGGCGACCCGGTCGACGGCAACGAGGCGTATCGCCTCGGACTTGCCAACAAGGTCGTGCCGGACGACGAGCTCATGGAGACGACGCTTGAGATGGCCACCAAACTGGCCCGAGGGCCTGTGTACGCCATGGGCATCGTGAAGCAGCTGATCCACCAGGCCTACCAGCAGGACCTTGCCGAGCACCTCCCCCTGGCGTCACGCGGACAGGACCTGACCCGTACCACCTTCGACCACAAAGAAGGCGTCGCAGCCTTCCTCGAGAAGCGAGAGCCCGAGTTCCGGGGTTACTAGAGAGTCGATATCTGGCTTACCAGGCCTGAGGAGGGTTGAGCAGTATGCCCGGACCGTTGGATGGCGTTCGCGTCCTGGAGTTCTCACAGATCGTGGCGTTGCCGTTCAACGGCGCGATCATGTCCGACCTGGGCGCGGTAGTGATAAAGGTTGAGCCGCTCACCGGCGACCCGCACCGCAACCGCGGCACCGTCATGCCAAATGAGGGCAAGCGTTTTCAGTCGTTGAATCGCGGCAAGCAGAGCGTCGCCGTAAATCTTCGTGATCCGCGTGGACTCGCCTTCATTCACAAGGTCGTCCCGACCGTCGACATCGTGACGATCAACTTCCGGCCCGGCGTATCGAAACGGCTCGGCATCGACTACGAGACGCTCAAGAAGCTCAACCCCGGGCTTATCTATTGCGAAATCACGGGCTTTGGGAATCGAGGTCCGATGGGCGACCGTGGCGGCACGGATATCGTCGCAAATGGCTACAGCGGCTTGATGATGGCCGATCAAAAGGTCGATGCACACGGACAGCCCGCCAACATCAGCGCCATCTCCCTGGCCGACTACTGCGCCGGGTTCTCGGCCACCGTCGGCATCACTTCAGCGCTGTACCACCGGGCCATCACGGGCCAGGGACAGAAGATTGAGACGTCGCTACTGCAAGCCGCGATAGCTGTGCAGGATACCGTTGTGATGCGGGAGCCGGTGCACGATGCCACGCTTCGGGACCCTATGGTGGCGGAGATCGAAGAGCTAAGAAAACGGGGCGCCGACTACTCGGAGGTGCAGGACGCTTACAGAAGGGGCCGGGGAGCGTCCCGCGTTGCTTCAAGGGCGTACTATTCCACCTACCAGGTGAAGGATGGATCGATGGTGCTGGGCGCTCTGACCCCGGCGAACCGTGCCGCCGCCCGAACCGTACTGGGGATCGCATACGACCCGAGCGATGAGCCTGATTTCGACGAGTCGCAACTGGAAAGTATGGAACAGGCGACGGCCCTGCATGCCGAGATGCGGGCCACTCTTAAAACCCGCACGCTAGAGGACTGGCTTGAGGCGTTCACGGCCGCCGGTGTCCCCGTAGCCCCGGTCAACATGCCCGAGGAGATGTCGGACGACCCACAGGTCGAGGCGATGGGCTTCATGCGAGACCTGGAACACCCACTATTCGGCCCGCAACGCCTGGCAGGCCCGGTGGTCTCAATGTCCGAGACGCCGACCGATATCCGAGGGGTCTCCCCGGGATTGGGCGCCGACACAGAGTCCGTAATGCGTGAGGTAGGGATGTCACAAGAAGAGATCGAGGAACTACGCGAGGACGGCGTGATCCTCTAGGGAGCAGGTGTCCCTGCAACTTGTCCTGGCGGGGCCCATGTTCTTGTGTCAGGGTCCTTGTTCACGACCGGGGCTATCACTCAAAATACCGTAGGGGCGGCGCTTGCCTCGCCTGACGTTCTTTCAACTATCACGCTAGCAACCCGGACATAACTACTGTCTTGTCACCCTGAGTCCGAGGCGAAGGATCTCCCGGATTGCAGAGCGCACAAACGTTTGTCGTGCAACCGACATCCCCTGGCGCGGCCGCTCACGCGAGCGCCTTAAGATCACGAGACGGTAATCAAAGCAGCGCCGGTGTTGGAAGGCGCGAGTCTAACCTCCCTCACCCCAGCCCTCTCCCACCGGGAGAGGGGGGCACGCCCGTCCTTCAACAACCCCGGAAACCAGAAAGAGGGCCGACATAAATCGACCCTCTTTCGTCATTGCTTCAACTACGCCGTTAAACGGCGACCGCAAACGGCGAGATCTTCTCGAAGTTCCCGCCCACAATCTCCCGGGCGTCCAGGTCCAGCCAGTCTTCCAGCAGGTCCGTGTACAGGCCGCGGAAATCGAAGTTGTACTGCAGGTCGCCCTCGATCAAGCGGCCGACGTCCAGGGACGGGTACTCGGAGTAGTGACCGCCCTTAACTGAATCGCCGATTACGAACGAGACGCCTCCAGACCCGTGGTCGGTTCCGTTGCCGTTGTCCTTGACCCGACGACCAAACTCGGAGAACACGAGGACCGTGACCTCCGGGCCGAGATCGTGCTCTTCGAGGTCCTGGAAGAATGCTCGAAGCCCTGTCGAAACCTCTTCCCAGAGTCCCCTCTGGAGCGAGATCTCGTTGGTGTGCGTGTCCCAGCCGCCGGACGTCGTGTAAAAGACGCGCGTGCCGAGATCAGCAAAGTGGACCTGTGCGACGCCCTTGAGGGCCTTTGCAATCGAGTTGTCCGGGTACTCAACGGTAGATTCGTACATCTTCGGCGCTTGCTTGAGGATGTCTGCGCCCTTGAGTGCGTCCAATCCGGTCTTGCCCAGATAGTCCATCACCATGCCGCTGCCTACACCTGGTGTGTAGATGCGGCTGAAGGCGGCCAACGCTTTCTCACGCTGCGCTGCGCCGGACATGCCGGTCAGGAGGCCGTAGTCGTCCAGATCGCCCACCGAGGCCACGGGGACACCCGGCGCCGCAAGAGCGCGGGGGAGGCCGTTGCCGAAGTTAACGGCGGTCACAACATTTGAACCGGTCGGGTCCAACTGGCGAACGGCCTGACCAAGCCAGCCTTCGTCGCCGACCCGATCTGGAGTGGCGGTGTGCCAGATGTCCATCGATCGGAAGTGTGATCGGCTCGGCGTCGGGTAGCCGATGCCGTGAATGATGGCGACGCGATCCTGGTCGTAAAGCTCTTTGAACGCGCCCATGCCGGGGTTGAGGCCAAGGCCGTTGTCCAGAGGAATCACGTCTTCCTCAGTGATCCTGATACCGGATCGCACGTCCTGGTACATGGGGTCTTCCCATGGAACGATGCAGTTCAGGTAATCGTTGCCGCCCGAAAGCTGGACGATTACCAGCACCTTATCTCTCTGCTCTGCCATCGTTTCCTCCATCTGGACGTTTGGGTCGCCGTATATGTCGGGGTTGTCCCGGCCATCCATAGCGACCGGATGCCATCGTAACGCCATCGTCGGATCGGCGCACTAGTTTTTAGACAGTTTCAAATATCTGGAATCTGTGTCTGGCGGTCTCTAACACGAGTAACCGGTCATCACCATACGTGGTTACAGAAACCGGAACCCAGAAATAGGGCTCGGTGCGGGCCGAAACTTCGTACAGCTCATCGACATCCAGTTTGGGGTAAGGATCGAACAAGTCGCGAGCGATCTTCTCGTCCTTGTTGGCGTCGATGTATTCAGCCGCCCACGGAGACAAACCCGCTTCGCCTCGAACGATTGTCTGGAAGTTCCATTCGTTGTCGAACACCTGGACGCGCTGGTTCTGCCAATCGGCGACATAGATGAATCCGTCGTGATCCACGGCGACCGAAGAAGGCCGATTGAACTGACCATCGCCCTCGCCAGAGTCACCGTGTGCGTCGATGAACACGCCGTCGCTGGTAAACCGCTGAATCCTATCGTTCCGCCAGTCGGCCACATAAATGGTTCCGTCCGGTGCGGTGGTGATGCCCCACGGGTAGTTGAACTGGCCTCTGGCCGATCCTTCGGAGCCGAATGAATCGATATATTCGCCTTCAGTGGTGTACCGCTGGACGCGGTGGTTCTTGTGGTCGACCACAAGCAGATTTCCGTCGGCATCGATCGATAAACCGGAAGGGCCATCAAACTCGCCCGGGCCGGAACCTGCGGATCCCCAGTGGCTCACGTAGTTGTTATCCGAGTCGAAGATGGTTATCCGCTGCATCTTTTCATCGGCCAGGAACAGGCGATCACTGGAGTCGATTGCAATGGCGGTGCCCCATTGCATCTGACCGTCGTCGGTGCCGTATCCGGAAAACTCGCCATGCCAGTTATGGTCGATGTCGGTAACGCTGATGCCGGTTCCGGTGAGGGACCCCTGCCCGCTGCGACTCAAGACATAGATAAGTCCATCTTTTCGGACTGCGATGTCGACAGGAAAGTGGTAACCGCGACCACCCTGAGCGGCACCAAAGCCGTTGGTGTCGATGTACTTCAGTTGTTTTCGTGTTTCAGTCGTCATTGGATTACTCCGGGTGCCGTGTCGGGCGCGCCTGCCCTGATATCCAGGTATCAGGCAAGCTGATACTCGCGGGTTGAAACGATCAGCTGTAGCAGGGAAGTGATCTTACCTGTGCCATCCTCGGTCGACGGATCGACATCACCCTGCTCACGCACAAAGTCCACCAATCCCTCAAGTGTGCCGTCTTCCACGCGTAACCGTCCGACCAGATCCAGGCAGTCTTCCACCAGCGCTTCGGGATCGACATTCCCTGACGGATGCCGGTCCGCTATGCGGCTGATGATGGCCTTAACGCCCCTCTTATTTGGGTTGCCGATGGTATCGCTGGCGAAATTAATCCGCTGGACCATAGAGCCGGTGCTGATCCAGTCATCGCCGCCCATCCAGCCCTCGACACTTGTCGGGCCAAGGAGTTGCTGCCCCATGTAGTTGCAGGCAGCAGTCGCCTTGTAAACATCATCCGTCGGCCAGTCAAAATCACCGGCCAGGCGCAGGGTTCCGACAACAACCTCTGCCGGGCTCTTGATCCTGGCAAATCGCTTTGATTCCGACTTGAAAATTTCAGACTCGAACATCGCCCGCAGCATTGCCCCGATGCTGTAGTCGTTGGCGAAATAAGCGTCGACCATCAGCTGAATCGCCTCCGGGTCCTTCGGTCCTTCAAACGGCCACTGCGGCACGGGAAGTTCATCAGCCACGAAGTGGTGATACAGGTGGCGGGCAACGAACTGTGGAGTCGCCGGGTTCTTGCAGATGATGTCGATGACGTCTTCGCCCGTGAAGTTCCCGGTCTCACCGAGGAACGTCTTCTCGCCATCGTCGTGATCGGACTCGTCGTACTCGAACTGCCACGCAATGTAGCCGTACGGCCGGAGCGTATTGTTCCGCATCTTTGTCGACATGTATGGCATGTTGGCGATCGTCCAGCCCGTGAACGCCCGCGCACATTCTTTAACGTCGTCTTCCGTGTAGTTGCCGACGCCCATTGCGAACAGCTCGAGAATTTCACGGCCGTAGTTCTCGTTGATGTTGTCCTTGTGGTTGTCCTGGTTGTCCAGCCACAGGATCATCGCCGGGTCTTTCGACAGCTGGATGAGAAGATCGCGGAAGCTGCCGAGGCCGTACTTACGGAACATGTCGATCTGGCTGATCATGACCTTGCCCTGGATCACCTTCGTCTGCCCGGTCGCGAACACGCGGTGCCAGAACAGGGCGATCTTCTCTTCAAAGGGGGTCTTCGTGGTCACCAGCCGGTACATCCAGAACGAGCCGGATGATGGTGGAATGCGCAGATCGTTATGGTCGGCGTGGTACCGGCGAATCAGGTCAATCGGCAACGCGTCCGCATCACCCGGGTTGAATAGCCGATCAAGCGTTCCCTCGTAGCCGAGGGCGCCGGCCTCTTCAAGTTCACCAGGGGTTGCTCCGAACCCCGTACGTCGCAGCAAATGCGCAATTAGATCAAGTTCGGTTCCGATATTCGTAGCGGTAGCCATGTGACAGCCTCCAGATGTTGCGCTGGATTGTACCGTGTACGCGAGAACCTTCAACCCATTGGCAGGTTTAAGGCCGGACGCGCATGCCCGCACACACGAGAGCCGCCGCCCGGACTAGACCTTTTCATACACCTGGAATCGGTGCCGACCGGTCTCAAGGATTAGGATTCGGGTGTCGTCGTAACACGCAATCGAGACCGGGTCCCAGAAGTACGGCTCCGTCCGAGCCGAGACCTCGTGCGGGTCGTCCACATCAAGCTCCGGATAAGGGTCGAACGTTGAGCGCGCCTCTTTTTCATCTACGTTAGCGTCGATGTACTCCGCCGCCCACTTGGACAGCTCGCCCGCGCCACGGACGCTCGTCTGGAAGTTCCAGTCCTTGTCGAACGCCTGGACACGCTGGTTGCCCCAGTCGGCAACAAAGATGTTCCCGTCACCATCAACGGCGACGTTTGCCGGCCGGTTGAACTGGCCCTCGCCATCTCCGGTGGTGCCACAGGCGTCGATGAACTTGCCCTCGTGGGTGAACCGCTGGATGCGGTCATTGCGCCAGTCTGCGACGTAGATGTCACCATCTGGCGCAACAGTGACGCCCCATGGGAAGCTGAACTCCCCATCGCCATCACCGGCGGAACCGAACGAATTCAGGTACTTGCCGTCCGGTGTATAGCGCTGGATGCGCTGGTTCTTGTCATCCACCACGAGCAGGTTGCCGTCGCGGTCAAAAGCGATGCCAGACGGACCGTCGAACTCGCCCTCGCCGGACCCCTCGGTCCCCCAGTGAGATTCGTAGTTGTGATCGGCATCGAAGATCGTGATGCGGTGCAGCGCCTCGTCGGCCATGAACAGCCGGTCGTTGGCATCGAAAGCGATCGCCGTCGCAGAGATGAACTGCCCGGGCGCGGTCCCGCGCCTGGATATCTCCTCGAACCAGTTCTGGTCGATATCGGTAATTTTGATGCCGTTACCGCCCTGGATCGCGTCGCCGCGGCTGAGGACGTATATACGGCCGTCACTTCGCACCGCGAGATCAACGGGAAGATAGTACCCGCGCCCTCCTTGAGCTGCGCCGAATCCGTTTGTGTCGCGATACTCGAGGCCTAGCCTGGCCTCAGTTTCGGTTGCCATAAATCAACTGCTCCGTAAGGGTCCTGTCAGGACCCGGTTGGGATGATGCCCCAAATTTTCAGGATTCCCATTACTCAAGATCTAGACCAACTGGAACTCGCGGGTCGAGACGATCAACTGAAGGACCGAGACGATCTTGCCTGCGCCATCATCGGTGCGAGGGTCGATGTCGCCCTGCTCCTGTGCGTACGCGACGATGCCTTCCTTCGTGTCATCCTCGACCCTTAGAGCACCGGCAAGTTCCAGGCACTCATCCACGAGCGCTTCCGGCGCCACGAGTCCGCCGGGGTGACGGTCAGCGATTTGATCGATGATCGCCTTGATGCCCTTCTTGGTGGGATCACCGACCGTGGCGCTGGCGAAGTTGATGCGTTGCACCATCGAACCAGTACTGATCCAGTCATCGCCGCCCATCCAGCCTTCGACGCTCACCGGTGCCAACAACGCCTGCCCCATGAAGCCGCAAGCCGCGGTCGCTTTGAAGATGTCGGCGGTCGGCCAGTCAAACCCTCCGGCGAGTCGCAATGTGCCGACCACAAGCTCAACTGGGCTTTTGATGCGGGCGTACTGGGTGGCCTCTGACTTGAACATGTCAGACTCGAACACCGCCCGCAACATCGCGCCGATGCTGTAGTCGTTGGCGAAGTAGGCGTCGACCATCAGCTCGATCGCTTCTGGATCCTTCGGGCCCTCAAACGGCCACTGCGGAACCGGAAGCTCGTCGGCGATGAAGTGGTGGTACAGGTGGCGTGCTATGAAGCGCGGGGTGGCCGGGTTCTTGCAGATGATGTCGATGATGTCATCGCCGTTGAAGTTGCCGGTCTCGCCCAGGAATGTCTTTTCGCCATCGTCGTGATCGTCCGCGTCAAACTGGTACTGCCAGGCGACGTATCCGTACGGGCGCAGCGTGTTGTTGCGCATCTTGATGGACATGTACGGCATGTTCGCGATCGTCCAACCGGTGAAGGCCCGCGAGCACTCTTTAATGTCTTCCTCTGAATAGTTACCGACGCCCATGGCAAACAGTTCGAGGATCTCACGGCCGTAGTTCTCGTTGATGTTGTCCTTGTGGTTGTCCTGGTTGTCCAACCAAAGGATCATCGCCGGATTCTGGGAGAGCTGGACGAGCAGATCGCGGAAACTGCCGAGGCCGAACTGCCTGAACATCTCGATCTGTGTGAGCATCACTTTGCCCTGGATCAACTTGGTCTGACCCGTGGCAAAGATGCGGTGCCAGAACAGCGCGATCTTCTCTTCAAACGGCGTCCTGGTGGTCGACATCCGGTACATCCAGACCGACCCCGATGACGGAGCGATCTGTGTGATCGACTGGTCGGGGTGGTACCGACGGATGATGTCCTGGGGCATGGACTCCGGGTCGCCCGGGTTGAAGAGAAGGTCGATCGTCCCCTGGTAACCGAGATCGGCGGCAGCCTGAAGCTCCTCCCAGGTTGCGCCAAACCCTGCGCGTCGCAGCAGATGAGCAATCAGTTCAATGTCGGTTCCGGATTTTGCGGCGGTGGTCACGATCAACTACTCCAAGAATTCACAGTACGATGAGCCGGATTGTAGCGGTTGACCGGGAAGCTTCAAACCCGTGCCAGCCCAGATCGGGTCCGTACGATGGGATCAAATAACTACGGGCCTGTTCCATTGCTTGAGCCAGATCTCAAGGACGGATCGTAATCGGCCACCAGATCGGCCAGCTTGCGACGGTGGTATTTGGGATCGCCAAGCGAGTGGTAAAGCGAACGCGAAAGCTGCGTGAACAGGGACAGGCCGTACTCCCGCATTACACCCACGCCCGCATGTACTTCATGTGCGTAGTTGGTCGCTTGAACGAACCCCTCGCTCGTGACCGCTTTGGCCAGATGAACCGAGATTTCCTGGTCTGGCTTGTGTGCGTCGATCTTCCACAGCGCCTCGTAGGTGGTCCACCGCGCTGAGTCCAGGTGGTTCACGAGTTGAACGATGTGGTTCTGGACATGCTGGAACCGACCGATCAGCTGCCCGAACTGGACGCGCTCTCGGCTGTACTCAACCGACATGTCGTAAACGGCCTGAGAGCCGCCTACCTTGAAGGCGCACAGGATTGGTGTGGAGTGCCGCAGCGCCGCCTCGAAGCCGCTTAGCGCCGAGGCCGAGCCGCCAAGCAGGGCATCGCCCGGGACGTCGACGTTGTCGAAAGTCACTTCACACTCTGTGGTGAGGAAGCCTTCAATCCGACGAATCGATACGCCCGGAAGCGACGTGTCCACCATCAGGAAACCGATATCGGTAGGATTGTCGCCGGTACGTACCGCAGTGATCAGGTAGTCGGCCGTGATGGCGTCGTACACAAATAGCTTGGTGCCGTTTAGCCCGTAACTGTTGCCACGGCGCTCGATCTCGAGCTGAATTCCGTCGACCCCCCACGCCCAGTCCGGCTCCGTGATGGCGAGCGCAACCACAGCCTCGCCGCTGGCGATCTTCGGCAGATATTCCGACCTCTGGGGCGCATCGCCGAGCGCGAGCAGTGTGTGCGCAGCCAGTACGCCGGACGAGAAGAACGGACCGGGCACCGGACCGTAGCCAAGCGCCTCGTAAACGACGGCCGTGTCGGTGAGGCTGCTGCCGCTCCCGCCGTACTCCTCAGGGATCACCATGCCGAGCCAGCCGATTTCGGCGGCCTTACTCCAGGTGTCGCGTGAGTAGCCTTCCTCGGTCTGTACAAGCTCGATGATCGCCTCACGAGGGGATTCTCGAGCGATGAAGTCCTCGACTCCGGACTTCAGTAGCTGCTGCGTTTCTGTGAGTGAAAGATCCATGGATGCTAAAAGTGGCTTTCTTCAGGCGGTTTGAGGCTGAGCGAAATATCGAAAATAAGCGGTCTCAAACCCCTTATTCAGCCGTTCTGCCTGCCTTCTCCCGGACCTTCCTGCCGATGCCGATACGCCTCGCCATGATCACTTTCTGGATGTCGGCGGTCGCTCCGGGGTGGAGGTCGACGATGCTGGACTTCATGAAGGAATCAAGCTGTCCGCCAGACGTGTCCCAACGCGGGTCGTTGGTCAGCGCATAAGGGCCGACCAGCTCCATGATCGACTGCGCAGTCGCCAGGTGGGCCATTTTTCGGAAGTAAGAAGCCTGCGGCCCCTCGTACGTCATCTCGATGTGCGACCGGTTCATCCAGAAGTTCCTGAGATCGAACAGTCGTGCGACCTCCGTCCTGATGAACACGTCGGCGAGCCGGTCCCGGACATCGCTGTCCTCCAGAATCGGGTGCCCGCCCTTCTTAAGAGCCATCGCCCGCTGCCGCGCACGGTCAAACCACCGGTTACGTCCGATCCGGCCGCCGGAGCCGTGTTCAAGCTCGAGATGGGTGGTGGCGACCTTCCAGCCGTTGTTCACACCGCCGACAAGGTTTGAAGCGGAAACTCGAACGTTGTCAAAGAAGATCGTGTTCTTGTGGCCGCGTCCCGGTCCGCCACCTTCGTCGCCCATCAGCTCCATAGGTGTGATCGTGATGCCGGGAGAGTCTGCCGGTATGAGGAACCAGCTCAGGTTCTCGTGGCGCTTGCCTTCGGGGTCGGTGCGGGTGATGGTCCAAAGATAGTCGGCGCCGTGCGTGCCGCCGACGAAGATCTTCTGGCCGTTCACGATGTAATCGTCGCCGTCCTGCACCGCCTCGGTCTGCGTCCCCGCCAGGTCAGACCCGGCCTCGGGCCCAGTGAGCAACTGCCACGTGACGACCTCGCCCGTGAAGATGGGCGGCAGCATTCGAGCCTTCTGCTCGTCGGTGCCCCACACCAGGATCGAAGCGCCACCAAGAGTGCCCCCTGTGTCGTAGTAGGGCGGAATGCCAAGATCGTACGCGTCGATCTCTTCGCCGATCACGATGGCGTTGTCGACCGATAAGCCGCCGCCGCCGTACTCTACCGGCGCGGTTGGCCTCAGCCAGCCCCGCTTGCCCAACTGACGGCCGAACTCACGGTACTTAGGGTAGTTCTCGTCAGAGTCGGAATCCCCCTGAATCACCGGGACGTGCTCTGCGAGCCATGAACGGACCTCCTTGCGGAAGGCTTCCTGTTCAGGAGTGTAGGCGGGCTCAAAATCCAAGTTTCACTCTCCATATGGCCGCGTGCCGACAGCGGAATCAAAGTAAGCGGGAGTGTACCGCGACGATGGGCGGTTGGATGAACAAATGCCTGATCGAGCGAAAAGTGTTCCCCCTCTCCCGGTGAGAGAGGCCCATGCGCATCAAGGGCGAGGGAGGACCAAGGTCTCTGCGCACTTGTCGTGTGCCGTACAAACGATCTTCCGGTGAAGGTCCCTCGGCTACGCTCGGGATGACAGAGAGATGTCGAGGTCGTTGTAGGGGCGTATGGCAATACGCCCGCCCCCTCTCCCGGTGGGAGAGGGCTGGGGTGAGGGAGGTTCAACCTCCGCTCTCAATAGAGGTGGCTGCTTTCTTCGCTGTACACGATTGATCAACGGATCCTGAATCAAGTTCAGGATGGCAGTAGGACGTCGAGGTCATCGTAGAGGGGCATCAAGGGTGAGCGGGCGACCGCCATCAGGCGGTCTATTCGCTCAAACATCGGAACGCCACAACAGACCCTAAGGCGCTCCTAAACCATCCAGCAAACCCCCAAGCGTGATCGCCGCCGCCTGGCCCATCATCTCCGGGTTCATCGCCTCTATCGTGTCGAACGGCGTGTGAATCAGCGAGAAATCGGACCCGAAAAAGAACATCGACGGGATGCCGGCGTCCCTGAAAGAGGCGTGATCGCTGGACGACCCGGGTGGCTCGATCCCCTGAATCGCGGCAATGCCGATCTCGTCCGCAACCTCCAGCCCGCGCCTCGTCAGTTCGAAGTGACCGCCTATCTCGAGCGACCCGCTGCCAAGCGCGTCAAAATTGAACATTGCGATGATCCGATCCTGCTCGCCGGCATCCAGCGAAGCCACATAGGTCTCGCTGCCAAGCAGCCCGAGTTCCTCAGAACCGAAACCGATAACCCGCAGTTCGAAGGGAAGTTCCGCCTCGGCTAACTCCTCTGCCAGCACAAGCAACGTTGCGGTTCCAGAACCGTTGTCACTGGCGCCGGGGCTGCCGGGTACAGCGTCGTAATGCCCTCCGAGAATCACCACGGGACCGTCGATAGTAGGTCCGAGCTTCGATGCCACGACGTTTCGGCTCGGTAGTTCGTCGGTCACAAGCCGCAAGTTAACGTTCACCGGCCCACTGTCGAGCTGTTCTACCAATGCCTCGCCATTGATCCCCGAGATCGTGACGGCCGGCCGGTCAAATGTCTGATGGAAATCATCCCCGAGGGTGCCGTCGAATATCTCGGAAGTGTTGTTGAACACCACCATCCCGGCAGCGCCAGACCCGAACACGTTTTCGGCCTTCTCACTGAACGGGACAATGCCTCTTTCGACGAGAGCCACCATTCCTTCCAACGAAAATTCAGGGAGATCGCTTTCCCGGCCAAGCCCGAGGTACACGAGAGGACCGGTGACGTCGCCTTCGCCAGATCCGGTGAAGATGTTCGTCCTCACAGTGAGTGGCTGCGGGCTTGTCACCTGTAGATGATTGCCGTTGCGTGGCCGAACTGTCGCCGTGAAGTCCTGAATCTGGACGTCGTAGCCATACGACCGCAATTCGCTGGCGATGTACTCCGCCGCCGCAAGTTCACCCTCGGTCCCGGAAACACGTGGCGGTAGAACTTCGGCCAGCTCACGCAGATGGACCAGTGCGCGCTCGGTGAGATCGGAGATAGGTAGCGACGCCAGCTCGTCTGATGTGGGCTGCGAGGCCGTCGGCGACGCTGTACCTGCGATGACCGGAGAGGTGGTAGGGGCTGGAGTATCGACGGGCACTGCTGTAGCCGCAGCCGACGCCGTCGATGTCGCAACGATGTCTGGTCCACCAGCCCCGGTTGCCGTGTCCGAGCCACAAGCAGTGGCGACGATCGCCAGCATCAAAAGTGCCATCGGTAGTAGCAGCCGGACGCCGTGGAACTTCAGCAGGAATGGAGAGTGCATATATCTCGCGAAATGTGGCCGGAATGACACGCCACAAGTGTGCCGCATCAAATAGTACGCAGGCTGACATCGTTTATATGTACGGTTCTGCCCGAGTTACGGCCAACCACGTCGTGGACCCCATGAAGCAGTTGCAGTCTTCAAATGAAACCCGCTATCGGCGGGCGGCGATGAAGTCCGCCACGCGCTCGCCGATCATGATGATCGTCGCATTGGTATTGGCGCGAATGCAGTCAGGCATGACCGATCCGTCCGCCACACGCAGCCGCTCGATCCCCTTGACCCTGCAGTACTGGTCAAGTACCGCCATCTTGTCCGAGTCCGGGCCCATCTTCGCCGTGCCGGAGATGTGGTGCATCGTCTCGACCTTGCGCATCAACCACGCATCTAGTTTCTCGTCGGTTGCGATATCGGCGTGAGACGGGTCCAACAGGTCACCGATGATCGGCTCAAACGACTTGTGTTCTGCCAGGCGGAGATTCAGTCGAACACCGTCTCGCAGGCGCTCGATGTCTGACGGATCGTCCAGGTAGTTGTAGTTGAGTGTTGGCTGCTCCGATACATCGGTCGAGGCCAGGTGTAGCTCACCGGCCGAGCGTGCCAGGTACAGCCCTGCGCTCATCACGATCTGCTGCATCGGCGAGTTCCATCGCATTACGGTGATCATGTCGTTCCGAAGATCCGAGCCGGTGGCGGTGTAGCGAAGCGCCACCTTCTGTGCCCCTACGTCGGTGCCAGGCATAGGGAAGTCTTCCTTCGCCCGCCAGCGGACATGGACGCTGACATGGTCCCGGAGATTCTGGCCGACGCCCGGGGCATCGACCAACACCCGGATACCAAATTCGGCCAGGTGTGACGCCGGACCGATGCCCGAGAGCATGAGCAACTGCGGACTTGCGATCGGGCCGGTCGACAAGACGATCTCGTTGCCATAGACCGTGAAGGTTTCGCCCATAGACTCGACCATTACGCCGGTTGCGCGCAGGCCGTCGAACACCAGTTTCTGCGCAGTGCAGTTGGGCCGTATGGTGAGGTTGAGCCGATGCCGCGCCTGCGACAGGTAGCCGATGCTCGTGCTCCATCGGATGTCGTTCGGGTTGTTCAACGGCAGCGGGCCGATGCCGGAGGACTCTGGGTGATTGTGGTCCGGGCTATCGGCGAATCCGGCGTCTTTACAGGCTTCCGTGAACGCCGCCTGGTCGCCCAGCAGCTCGTCCGGCATGAATCGGCGCACGAGGATGGGGCCGTCGCTGCCGTGGTAGTCGCCCGAATAGTCGGTGTCGGTCTCCAGCTTGTTGAAGTAGGGAAAGACCTTCTCGTACGACCACTCGTCGTTGCCCCACGACGCCCAGTCGTCGTAATCCTCCGGCAGCCCCCGCAGAAAGACCGAACCGTTGATGGCGCTTGTCCCGCCGGTCACACGTCCCCTTGGAACGTTCATGGGGGGCGCGGTCTCAGTGGCGGTTCCGGTGAACTGCCAGTCATGCTCGCCGCCGACGGCCAGGTCCGTGCCGGTGCCGTGATTGAACTTGAGATCGATCGGCAACGTGTCGATGTTCGGGTAGTCCGGCCCGGCCTCAAGGAGCAGGACGCTGCGCCCCGGGTCTTCCGAAAGCCTCGTCGCAACAGTGGCTCCACCAGAGCCGGATCCCACCACGATCACATCGTATTTCAAGCTATCTATCTCCCCGAATATTCAGGCGGTTGTTTATGCGTTTGGTATTGGTTCACAACCGCCGTCTTTGGCCACATCGTAGGGGCGGCTGACTACCCGCCCGGGAGGCCCGACGAGGCATGGATACCAACGACTACGCCAGATAAACGGGACACTCCACAATCCGTCGCACAGCGGGCAAGCATAGTCGCAACCCGGACGACCCGCGTGCCTCAGATCGACGCCGTATCGCCCACCACACGGACTCGTACCCGGAGTGCGTCTCCGGGCACGTACGAAAGCGGCAGGTCTTCCACCTCCACGACCGACAACGTTTCTGGATCCGCTCCGGCCTGCACGGTTCGCTGTTTCGCCATCTCCGTGGCAGCCTCGATCGCTGCCGTACGGCCGATGTCGTTGAAAACCTGGTCCACCTCTCCGCTTACCTGTGCGATGGCCGCGCCGACGGCGTTCGCGACGCCGCGATGTTCCACCTGAAGAACCTCGGACACGCCAGCCAGGTCGTTCGGCACGAGGAACGCACCTCCGCCGACCGCAATCAAAGGCACGGGCGTTGCGTCTATCTTCATGCGATCCACAGCCTCGTCGACCATCGTCGTAATCCGGCCGCGTGCGGCTTTTATTAATTCTGGGTCTAGAGATTCAGTGGCTTTGCGATCGCCCAGCTCGATAAGCCCGGTCGCTACCCCTATGTCTGTGGCCGTAAGTGTGTCTCCGCCAAACACGAGCGCCTCGTTGGTAATGCGATAGCCGACGCTTTCCGGGCCAATAAACGCTCCATCGGAGCTCACAAGCGACCCGCCTCCGAGACCAATCGATAACAGATCTGGCATACGGAACAAGGTCCGGACGCCGCCGATCTCGACGACGTTATTGGCCTCCCTCGGGAATCCCGCCTGCAACACACCGACGTCGGTCGTGGTGCCGCCGACATCGATCACTATTCCATCGTCAAGGCCAGTCAAAAATGCCGCCCCACGCATGCTGTTCGTTGGACCCGAGGCGAAGCTGTAGATCGGGAACTCTTCGGCGAACTCCGCCTTCATCACGGTGCCGTCGTTCTGCGTCATGTAGAGCGGGGCATCGATTCCACTCTGGCGTAACGCGTCCGTGAACGCGCGTGTCGTCCGACGTGCGAGGTCGATGATGCATGCGTTCAATAGGGTGGCGTTCTCCCGCTCCAGCAACCCGATGCGGCCAAGGTCGTGCGAGAGTGTGATGTCCACTCCGGGGCACTCCTCCCGCACGATAACGGCCGCCGCTTCTTCACACTCCGCTGTTAGCGGCGAGAAGATGCTGGCGATACCGACCGAGGTGATGCTGGACGACGCGATTTCACGCGCTGCTCTCCGCATCGCCCCTGCGTCGAACTCCACCAGAGGGCGACCGTCGTACTCGTGACCGCCCTCGATCATAAACACCTTCCCGCGCACGATCTCCGCAAGGTCGTCCGGCCAGTCCACAAAGGGGGGAAGGGAGGCGCTTGCCGGTAAGCCGATCCGTACGGCAGCAACCGGGCTGAGGTCGCGCCGTTGCACCACGGCGTTGGTGAAGTGCGTCGTGCCGATCATCACCGCGTCGATGCGCCCCGGCCCATCGTCCAATTCGGCGATGAGGTCATTTAGCGAGTTCAATATTCCGCCGGTGACGTCGTCGGTCGTGGGCGTCTTAACGCCGGCGACAACACGTTCGTCCTCGATCAACACGGCATCTGTATTAGTGCCGCCAACATCTATACCGATGCGCCTCAAGACGCCGCCTCTCCCTCAAACACAGACCTGAACTCCATGTCGTATCCAAACGCCCGCGGCCCAACATTTTGAAGTCCACGCTCGGAGGTCAATATCGGCGCGGCGGGCAGGGCGATCACGGAGACGCGCTGTCCGTAGCGTAGGGTTTCTGTGCCGATCGCCTCGCCGGATAGTGTGTCCATTACGCAGATAATCTCCGGCACCGTGGCCGCCGGTTCGCCGTCCCGGAACCCGATGGCGAATTCGTTCTGGAACTCCAGCCGAAACTCGTGCCCGGCATCCTCATCAAGACCGGCGATCGTGGCCGAACCCCGCAGGAATCCCTCAGTTGCCCGTCTATCGATATCCGTGATCTTGCCCCTGAACAGCAGTATTCCGCCTTCGTGATCCAGTGCCGCCGCCACAGGGTCTTCATGTGCAGCACGAGCGTCCTCGACGGCGCGCCCGAGGTCGATAGCCCTCGTCGTGGTGTACAAAATCCCCCAGTCCTTGACCTCCTTGCCCGAACGGGGCGCCTTGCATGTGGAGGCCACCGAACCCACTTCGGTACAGATCTTCCGACTGATCCGCTCCATCCACTTCCAGCTTGCGGCGCGGGCCACGATCGTCTCGTTATCCCGGATATCGGCCAGGCAAAGCGGGAACATCTGGAGTTCGCCGATGGCAAAGCTGGTCATCTGCGCCTCGGGGAAAGCACGACCCATCGAGTCGGCATCGACCACCGGAAGTCCGGTCACCGCTGCCACCATGAGCGGCTGCAGGGCGTTGCCGCCGCCGATCTCAAGTGACATGACGGCGTCGAACTTGCGCCCGAGGTACTCCTCCATCATCCGCACCGGCTTGGCGGCAAAATCTGGGTCCCGCAATCGCTCCTGGCCAACCAGCGGCGCACCCATACTTGAGACAACCGCGACGAGATCGTCATCGCCGAGCGTCATCGGGTCGATCAACGTGACCCGCTTGCCCGCCTTGTACATCTCTCGCATGTTCAGATACGAGTAGTAAGGGCTTCCACCGCCGCCCGCGCCAAGGATCCACGCGCCGGTGGAAAGAGCGGTCAGCTCGTCGGCCTGAATCTCCCGGGAATCAACCATTCAGTGCTGACTCATTCCGTTTAGCCGCCTGCAACGCCTCGTAGTTATCGAACGCCCGCTGCACCATCGGCCGGCGGCGTCCCTCTGGCTTTTCTAAGGCGTATCCCGGGTCGCTCTCGCCAAGTGAGCTCAGGTTGAAGAGCGGGAAGGCGCCCTGGATGTGCTGGGTGAAGCCCTGGGCGTCCTGCATCTGGTTGATCGCCAGCTTGATCATGCGTAACTGGAACGGGTCGTTCGCCGCCACCCGCGCCGCATACGCCATCGATTCCTCTTCGAGATTCTCCTTCGGGAACACACGGTTCACGTAGCCGAGTTCCAACGCTTCCTGCGCGTCAACAAAACGACTCTCAAACAGGATCTCTCGCGCCTTGCGGTGGTGCATCTCCCACGGCACCGAGAAGTACTGGAAGTTGGCCGGGAGGAACATGGCGTCTTCGGCGGCGAACACCACGTCCATGGCGGACGAGATGATCCAACCGGCAAAGATGCAGTAGCCCTGCACTGCGGCGATGGTGGGCTTGGGAAGATTGCGCCAGCGCAGGGACTTATCGATGTTCTGATCGAACCCACGCCTGTACTTGCCCCGTAGCCCCTCCTCGATAGGACGCTCCTCACGATCCGTCATCTCTTCCGGCGTTCCAAGATCGTGGCCTGCCGAAAAGTGGTCGCCCGCGCCCGCAAGGACTATCGCCCCGATGCTGTCGTCCTCACCCGCGTACCCGAAAGCGTGGTCCAGCTCTTCAAGCAGGATGCGACTCTGAGCGTTGCGGTACCTCGGCCGATTGAGAACGATCCGAGCCACTCGGCCGTGCTGCTCGTAGATGATCTGCTTGTAGTCGCTGGGTGGCATGAATGCGCTCCCGCTCTTGTTGGTTAGCTTTGTTTGGAGGGTCCTGCGCCCGTGATGCGTCGGTTAAGTAGATCCGCGTACTCGTCTTCGTCGATGCCGAGCAGTCGTTCAAGCACTTCCTGCGTGTGCTGGCCCTGCAGAGGCGCGTGGCGTTCCACTGCCGCCGGAGTGCCGGGAAACTGCACCGGTATCCCGGACTGTGGGTGGGTCCCCGCCTCCGGGTGATCGATATCCACAATGAAGCCGCGCTCGCGGAGGGTTTCATCGGCAGCAACCTCATGTGCGTCCAGCACCGGCGCCGCGATTACGCCCGCGTGCGACAGTCGCTCTGCCGGCTCGTCACGTTTCTGGCCGCGCACCCACGCGCCAATCTCGGCCTCAAGTGCGGCCTCGTTCGCCTTTCGGGCGGCGTTGTCCGAGAACCGGATGTCGTTGAGCCATTCGTCGTGCCCGGACACCCCGCATAAAGCCGCCCACTGTTCCTCGGTCTCGGCTGCCAGTGCGAGCCACTTATCGTCAACAGTGGCGTAGATCCCGTGTGGGGCGAACGTCAAATGCCGATTGCCGAGCCGGCCACGTACGTTCCCCGTCATCCGCTCCTCAAGCAGTGCGTCACCGATGAACGCCAGGCTGGATTCCTGCATCGACAGGTCGACGTACTGGCCTTCGCCCGTCATCTCCCGATGCAGTAACGCCGTCACGATCCCGGCGAATCCGTTCAGTCCGGCGGCGGCGTCCGGGTACATCTGCCCGGAGTTGAGTGGAGGCCCGTCCTCGTAGCCAAGCAGGGAAGACATCCCGGAGATCGGTTCGATGGTGCCGCCGATGCCGGGAACGTCCCTCCAGGGGCCGTTGTTACCGAAGGCGGAAAGGCTGCAAATGATGATGTCGGGCTTGAGCTGGCGCAACGACTCGTAGTCGATCCCCAGGTTACCGAGCACGCGCGGAGCAAAATTCTCGGCCACGAAATCGGCTAGCGGCACCAGGCGTTTGAAGATATCGACGCCGTCGGGGTCCGTAAGGTCCAGCGTGATGCACTGCTTGTTCAGATTGACCGAGTTGTAGAGGGGATTGACGTTCCACGTGTGCTGCTCCGTAGCGGCTCCGGGGGCATCCGCCACCGATTCCGGGATCGGACGGTCGTACGAACCACGCCAAGAGTCGGGCCGGCCGTGGAACTCAACTTGAATAATTTCCGCTCCCAGCATCCCGAGGAGCTGAGTCGCGTAGGACCCCGCCCATGCCTGCGTCAGCACGATGCCCCGATAGGCATTTAGAGGGCCGGAGAGCGGCCCGGTCATACTGCCGCTCCCGATGCGAGGAGGGCGTCGATAGCCGATTCATCGAGACCGGCGAAATCGCGTAATACCTCGGCGGTGTGATCACCCGGACGCGGCATGCTCCGGGTGAGCCGCGCCGGTGTCTCGCCCATTTTGAACGCCGGTCCTGGGAACTCCGGTCCGCCTTCGTCCGGGGCGCGAAAGAATCCCCGTTCTTGCAGATGCACATTGTCGGCCAACTCGTCGGTTTCGAGCACCGGACCGGCGATCACTCGCAGGGCCGCCAGCGTGTCGAACAGGTCCATCTTGTTCCACTGCGCAAGCTTCTCCTGGGCACGATCCACGTACTCGTCGGCATGTTCCTTCCGGTACCAGCTTGTGCCCCAGCGAGGGTCCTCCGCCAGATCGTCCAACCCGAGGACGTTCATAGCGTCTCGCCAGAAATGTGGCCGACTGATGGTGAGGGCGAAGTGACCGTCTTTGACCGGCACAGGGCCGGTCGACATGTCCACCTTCGCCTTCCGAGGTTGTGGCTCCCGCTGGTACTGGCTGGTCAGCAGGGCTGGGGCGAACGTTGAAGCCATCACTTCAAGTTCAGACACATCAATGAACTGGCCCCGGTGCGGCTTTCGGTTCCGGCGAGCAAGTAGGGCGCTGACGATCGAGCCGTAGGCTATCGTCCCGGAGCAGTAGGACGACTGTAGCCCGCTCGGCTTGAGCGGCGGCTGATCCGCCAACCCGTTGATAGATGCCCATCCTGACAGGGCGGCGGTCGTCAGATCGTTGCCCGGATATTCGGATCGCACGCCGGACGATCCATGCGGCGTGATCGAGCACACCACAATACCCGGGTTCAGTTGCTGAAGTTGGGGGAAGTCGAGTCCGAGCGATTCCATCCCGCCGGCAGTAACGGAACACACCAGCACATCCGCGCCGGCCAACGCCGCCCGTACCGCCTCAATCCCCTCTGGCAGCTCGAGGTCCACGATGGCCGAACGCCGATTGGCAAGTACGTACTCGGCGATGACGCTTTCCCCGGCGTTATCAAACGGCGCCAACCGCCTTGCGGGATGACCATCTGGACGTTCAAACAACGCCACGTCCGCTCCGAAATCGGCCAGCATTCGTGCGCACCATGCGCCGGAAACGGAGGTCGAAAGATCGATCACCCGTATTCCGTGCAATGCCGAGTTCTTACTCATCGGGCCTTCCCGGACGTATGCCAGTTCGCTAAGGAGGGTGCGTGCTCCGCTGCCTCGCCGGGACTTTAGCACCGATTGGAGACTTCCAAGACCGATCATGGCGGCGGTATAGTCGCATTTCGAAACAAGCCGAAGGGATGGATCTTTTGACAGCAGAGGGCAGGCGAGTGGAAGCCAACGGGCTGGGGTTTCACGTGACTGACGTTGGCGAAGGTCCCCCGGTCGTGCTGTTGCACGGATTTCCAGACACCTCTGATCTATGGCGCCACCAGATCCCAGTGCTCGTGGATGCGGGGTATCGATGCATAGCACCGGACATGCGCGGCCGTGGGCGTTCGGATCGACCGGATAGCGTTAGCGATTACACCATCCCGAATTTGGTCGATGACGTTGCGGGGATCATGGATGCACTTGGCCTGGATCGAGCCCACATTGTTGGCCACGACTGGGGTGCCGGCGTCGCCTGGCGATTCGCGTCATCGTTGCCTGAGAGGACCGAGAGCCTTACGGCCGTGTCGGTTGGTTTCCCGGGCGCGGCCGGGCCGCCCGATCTCGAAGCGCTTCAGAAGAGCTGGTACCGGATTCTCTTCCAGTTCGAGGAAATCGCAGAAGAAGCAATGCGCCGGGAAGACTGGTACATGTTTCGTTTGCTGTTGCAGAAAGCCTCGGACATCGATCGTTATATCGAGGACATGTCAGACCCGGAGGCTTTGACGGCCGGGCTGAACTGGTACCGCGCCAATCTGCCCCCGGAATCGTTTGTACGTGAGGCGCGCATGTTGTCGCCGGTCCCGGCGTCGACGCTGGGGATCTGGTCTACGGGAGATGACTACCTGACCGAGAAGGCGATGAAGGCCTCAGAGAGATACGTCACCGGTTCATGGCGCTACGAGCGGATCGAGGGCGCGGGCCACTGGATCCCGCTCGACAAGCCGGCACTCCCGAGCCGGATGATCCTGGAACATATTTCCTAGGCGCGTAGGAGGATGTTGCCGCAGGACATTTGAATATCGATCGAAACACACTTCTGTCATTCCGAAGCCCGCACGGGAGGAATCTCCCGGCCAGCACTTCATAACACTGATATTCCGCGCCGAGGCAATCCGCTCTTACGGCAGCACGGTGTTATCGCGAATCAGGACCTGATCGCACAAACGGGCGGGGCAAGCGCCGCCCCTACGGTGATGTCGCCGACATGCCTGCTACACCTGCCAGTTCGGGTACGCGTGTCGGGAAATGACAGACATCCCTGCGTCTACCGACAGCACGTGTCCTGTTATCCAGCGGGCATCGTCGCTCGCCAGGAACAGCGCAGCGTTGCCTACGTCCCACGCCGTCCCCTCGGTCCCGAGCATCGTCGAGTTCCGGCGATGTTGCCGCATATCCGCGTCCAGCCGGTACTCCACCATCGGCGTGAAAACGACTCCCGGCGCGACACAGTTGACCCGGATTCCCTCCCGCCCGTGATCGCCCGCCATGGCGATAGTCAGCCCGATAACCGCCGCCTTTGAGGTCGTGTATGCGGCATCGCCTATGGCCTCGATACCGGCCCCTGATGAGATGTTTACGATCGACCCGCCGCCGGTCTCGATCATGCGCGGAATGGCGTGCCGGGATGTGAGCACCATGCTGCGAACGTTGGTGCTCTGCACTTTGTCCCAGTCGTCCATGTCGATCTCGGGCACCGTCTTCCGGAGGCTGATGCCGACGTTGTTGTCGAGCACATCAAGCCGGCCGTAGCGCTCCACGGCGGTGTCCACCATGGACTTGCAGTCGTCTTCAATTGTGACATCTGCGGCGAAAGTGCTGGCGATCCCGCCATCGGCCTCGATCAAGGAGAGCGTCTCTTCTGCGCGCTCGACCTGTGCATCAACAAGAAGAACGCTAGCGCCCTCACGCGCAAACAACACAGCCGTCGCCTTGCCGTTGCCGACGCCCGGCCCGCGTGAACCCGCGCCCGTAACGATCGCTACCTTGCCCTCAAGCCGTCCTGGACGTTCAGCCATTTATCGATCTCCTGAGTTCTAAAATTTCGCCAGATCAATCAAGCGTCACAAAGATGCTGCGGCGCACCTCGCCTTTTACTGCCCGGCTGATGTGGCCGTGGCCGGTCGTATCTTCCGCAAGCAGGATCTCTCCAGCCCCGATCAACCGCTTCGAACCGTCTCCAACCTCTATCTCAACGGCGCCCGACAGGTTGATCACGTACTGACGCCGGGGCGCCGTGTGGAAGTCCAGATCATAATCACCCCCGGTCTCCCGGAAGATGATCTTGGTGGCGTCCTGTGGTTCCGACAGGCTGCCAACCGTCCCGGGAGTGAGTTCGATTTCAACGTCCTCGAAATGAGACTCGCCGTCATCACCTGAGTAAACGCGCGTGATCTTCATGTGCTCTTATATCCTTTATCTTTTCGTCGTGGAACCCGGCCCTAGAGCGGACCGATGCCAACAACTCTGTAGGGGCGGCGCTTGCCCCGCCCGGTCGTGCGCAATCGGTATGTTTCTCACTGAACGGTGTCCCGGTGAAGGTCCCTCGGCTACGCTCGGGATGACAGGCCCTAAACAGGCTCGACAGCCGCCAGGCGCGTCTTCGTAGCCTCATCAGCAAACCGCTCCACAGCTTCCACGTCGTTGAAGATGCCGCCGGTGCATGAATCGACCGTCTGCATCGCCAGCAAAGTTGCCGCTTCGACATAGCTATCGGGCGGCGGCATCTTGTTATGAGGAGTGCTTCCTCCGACCTGGCCGGGGGCGCGTCCGAAGCGGATGCCGGGGGTGTCGATACCACCGACCGGTTTCAGGGCGTTCACCGCAATGCCATTGTCCTTCATGTCATTCGCCAGCCCGCGCGTCATCGCTTCGATCGCCAGCTTCGTCGCGCCGTAGTGCGACAGACCGCGATCAGCCGCCACCGACGAGATGTTGATGATGTTGCCGCTCTTCTGCTCCACCATCGCAGGCAGCACCGCACGTGAGCAGTGGAACGGGCCGTGGACATTGATCTTGAACTCCAGCTCCCAGTGCCGCGGCTGTATGGTGTTGATGTATCCGGGCGGCTGCACTGCTGCGTTGTTCATCAGAATGTCGATACGCCCGTACTTGGCGAGTACGGTGTCGACCATCCCCTGAATCGACTCCACATCGCCGACGTTGCAGACAACCGCAAGCGCTTCTCCGCCTGCTTTTTCGATCATACGTACAGTGTCGTGGATGGTGCCCGGAAGCCGTGGATCACGCTCCTCCTCAGTCCGTGCTGCGACGATCACCTTTGCCCCTTCTCTGGCGTACTGCACAGCGCAGTACTGCCCGAGGCCCCGGCTCGCACCGGTCACGATCGCGATCTTTCCGTCCAGTCTTCCGGCCATATTGCTCTCCCGATTGATTTGTCTGAATGGTGTCGGACGGAATCGCCGTTCGCGCGTTTCCGTCTAGTTGGTAAAGGGCTTCACTTCTGTGGCGAAGCGCTCCATCCGATCCAGCGTCTCTTCCGACGTGGAACCGGTGAGCCCGACGATCAGATGTCGCACGCCAAGTGCTTCAAATTCACGAATGTCGGAGACGACCTGATCAGGCGTCCCGGTGAACACCATCCGACCGCCGTCACGACCGGGCTTCTCTTCCCGATCGTCGTACCAGCCGGCGCTGTATCCGAAGTCGATAGACGCCGGGTCTCTCCCGGCCTCTTCTGCGTGTCTTCGGAC
Organism: Dehalococcoidia bacterium; assembly: GCA_046583455.1. Classification (GTDB taxonomy): domain Bacteria; phylum Chloroflexota; class Dehalococcoidia; order Lucifugimonadales; family Lucifugimonadaceae. The sequence continues at coordinate 31,668 of JAYGCG010000032.1, forward strand.
CGTAGCGATACCTTCGGCAAGTCGCTCAGGCGTGTCCATCGGGAAGGCAGGGTTACTGCCAATTGGATACCACGCGTCTCCAAGCTGACCGGCGCGCCTTAGCGCGGGCGGGCTCTCTCCTCCGACCCAGATCGGCGGGTGCGGGTCCTGTACCGGCTTAGGGTAGAAGCTCATCCCGGATATCTGGGCATACGTGCCGTCGTACTCCGGCGTGTCGCTGGTCCACATCTCCTTGAAGATGCGGATGTAGTCGTTGGCTACCGAACCACGGTGCTCATAAGGCGCCGTGTCCAACGCCTCAAACTCTTCTTGCATCCAGCCAGCGCCAACCCCAACGATCAGCCGACCCCGCGACAGCACGTCCAGAGAGGCCAGTATCTTGGCCGCCAGGACTGGAGGGCGGTGGGGCAGCACCATCACCGATGTCATGACCTTGATGCTGGAGGTGTTGGCGGCGAGGAACATCGCCACCGTCAGCTGCTCCAAGCACTCGCCGGCATCGACCCCGGAGAACGCGCCGTCCTCGCTGTACGGGTAGATCGACTGCACTTCTTTCGGGATGATGACGTGATCGGACACCGTCACGATGTCGAATCCCAGTGATTCTCCGTGCTTGACCTGGCGCTCCAGGAACTCCGGCGCGGCGGCGTCGCCACGCATCGCAACTCCGAATCCAAACTCCATATCGATGGCTCCCCACGTCTGAAAATGTGTGCCGGGTCGGGTGATCACAGATCAAATATCGGCGGAAGCATAACCCGGTCAGGACGCACTCGGGAAATCCCTTACAGCTTGCAACCGGAGCTACGAGCTGGGAATTGCCTGCTCGGATGTCGCCCCCGCCGCGATCAAAGCGTCTATTTCCGCGTTGGAACGCCCCAGCTCACCAAGAATCTGTCGCGTCTGTTGACCGGCGAGTGGGGGACCGAACGTCGCTCCACGCCCCGCACCTGAGAACACGATCGGCGTGTTGATCGCCCGAAGCAAGCCGTTAAGCGGGTCATCAGTCTCGACGATCATTCCTCGCTCGGCAAAGTAGGGGTGCTCAACAGCGTCCGGCATCGACCGCGCCACTCCATAAGGCGCGCCAGCGACCTCGAGCCCCGCCGCCGCATCTGCCGTGGTGTGTTCGCCCATCCACGTGCTTACGAGCGAATTCGCCTCCTCGGGCGATTCCGGCATGGCCGCTCCGGGATGTCCCAGTCCCTCGGCGATACGCTCCCAGTTGCGGGCGCCGCCGATGTTGATCGTCATATGACCGTCTTTGGCCGCGTGTAACGGATGTCGGAACGGCTTCCAGTCGTCCAAACCACTGCCGTTTAGTGGCGCCGCAGCGACCTCGTTCAGAATTGATAGCTGGGCGTCCATCAGCGACACATCGACCCGCTGTCCCTGTCCGGTGTTTTCGCGATCGTACAGAGCCGCCAGAATCCCTGAGAAACACGATAGGCCCGCCGCCATATCGGCGATGGTTACGCCCGGGGCAAACGGCCCAGCGGTGCCCGCCGCCTGCTGCTGCACCCACAGCCACCCGGCCTCGGCGTGCGCCGTTGCTCCGTACGCACGTCGGTGGGCGTAGACCCCGGACTGGCCGAATCCTGAGATGGAGGCGAACACCAGCCGAGGATGGGCTTCATTCAGGTCGTCGTACCCGAGTCCAAGCCGGTCCATGACGCCGGGGGAGAAGTTCTCGACAATGACGTCCGCCCGCGCCACAAGCTCGTGCGCAATATTGATGCCATCGGGATGTTTGAGATCGAGCGCGATCGACCGCTTACCCATGTTGTTGCCGGCGCCCCCTGCGGTGCGAGTCCCGGCAGCCTCCGGGATGGCGTCGATCTTGACGATATTTGCGCCCATATCGGCCAGCATCCGTGTGCAATAGGGCCCTGCGATCACCCGCGTGAAGTCCAGGACGTTAACGCCATCAAGAATCCGCCGATCGTTCATGCTCTACCTCTCGCCAACTGCCAACGCCACTGGCGTGTGTATTTTGATGTCGGAGTTCCCGATATCGGGCCGCAAGCGGAGTATCGGGTTTCGAGCGCAACCTGTCATCAAACGAGCCGAACCAGATCGCCACTTACGGACGGCCACGGTCCGGTGCAAAATGGTGCACTCCGAAAGCTAATTTACGAAAGCGATCGATGACGCAATCTTCAGGAAACGGCAGGCACGGCGACGTCCTCGCGCTGGCTGGTGGTGTCGGCGGGGCGAAACTGGCGGTCGGGCTGGCCCGAATTCTCGAGCCGGACGCGCTGACGATTGTCGTGAATACAGGCGACGACGAGACCTTTTACGGTCTGCACGTATCGCCCGATATCGACACAGTCACATATTCACTGGCGGGCCTGGCAAACCCTGAGACAGGCTGGGGCTACGCAGGTGACACGTTCAATGCGCTCGAGACGTTGAAAACGCTCGGCGCAGACACCTGGTTCGGACTCGGCGACCACGACCTCGCACTACACCTGCGACGTACAGAAATGCTGCTAAGTGGAATGACACTCTCAGAAGTCACACTCGATCTGGCGGGCCGTATGGGCGTGCGTCACCCGATCGTACCGATGAGCGACCAGCCGGTCCGGACAATCATCGAATCGGCCGATGGCGAGATGTCGTTTCAGGAGTACTTTGTGCATCGCAGATCAGAACCAGAAGTGATCGGGCTAAGGTTCGATGGGGCAGATTCCGCAACCGCCTCGCCGGTGTTTCAGGCGGCACTTGAAAATGCAGACGCGATCGTGTTCTGCCCGTCCAACCCATTCCTCAGCGTCGATCCCATACTGGCCCTGCCCGGCGTTAGAGACCCCATTGCTGCCGCCAGCGTGCCGATCGTTGTCGTAAGCCCGATAATTGGGGGTCGAGCGGTCAAAGGCCCGGCGGCGCGAATATTTGAGACGTTTGCGCACAAGCCGCCGAGCGCACTGGCTGTGGCGGAGCACTATGAAGGATTGGCGACGCATTTCGTGATGGATAACGAGGACGAGGCAAGCCAGGAGGCCGTTGAAGCGCTTGGATATCGAGTCCTCGTGACAGAGACCCTCATGACCGAAGACGCCCACAAGATCGCCTTGGCGACCGCCGTATGTCAAATGGCCGGGGTGGCGATCTGAGTTCGGATATGGATCAGCGACGGATCAGGGCGATAGTGCCGATGAAGCCGATCACCGAGGGCAAATCACGCCTCGCCCCGATGCTGGACGCCGATCAACGAGCGTTGCTATCCCTGACGATGCTCTTGCGCGTACTTGGGGCGAGCACTGCTACACCGGGGATCAAAGACGTAGTTGTGTACGGCGGCGACGATGCGGTCCGACACGCCTGTGAGCTGGCCGGAGCCGGCTGGAGACCAGATCCCGGACTCGGACTAAACGGATGTATGACCGCTGGATTCTCTGACGCCACGGATGAGGGGTCCACCCACGGCTTGTTCCTACCGGCAGATCTACCGCTCCTCACATCAGAAGCTCTATCGATGTTGATCGAGGCCGGCCAGAACAAACAGATGGCCATCGCCCCGGATCTGGCGAACGATGGTACAAATGCGCTTCTGATCGACCTGGATACAGACTTCCCGACCTTGCTTGGCGAGGCCAGTTACGATCGACACGTCCAGCAAGCAAGACAACTTGGTGTCGATTACATAATCCATCGCCCTAGTAATCTCAGGTTAGAGCTAGGGTTGGATATAGACACCCCTACGGATATGGAGCGTCTTATGGATCTGACGCCATATATATGGGCTGATCTTGGGCGCGAAATCCGTGAGGCCGGACTGGAAGCCTCACTGCCGGAAAATCCAGGCAATCCAGTGAAAGAGCCAGTAGAAGAAGGAACCGAATGACGGGTAGAGGACCATTGTTGGGGATCGTTCTTCCCACACGCGGAGTCGTTCTGGCCGGCGGTGACTCCCCGGACGCAGGACTTATCGTGAAAATGGCGCGCCTCGCGGAAGATGCCGGGGTCGATTCGGTGTGGGTCGGGGACAGCCTGGTCGCCAAGCCCCGCCTGGAGCCGCTCGCAGCGTTGGCCGCAGTGGCCGTATCAACCTCAAGGGTGCGATTGGGCACGTCCGTACTCCTGGCTGCGTTGCGACATCCTGTTCTCCTTGCGCAGATGGCGGCAACGGTGGACCAGCTATCGCAAGGCCGGCTCACCCTCGCAATGGGCGTAGGCGGCGCTTTTACCGACGCGCAGCAGAACGAGTGGGCGACCGCAGGCGTGGAGAAACGAACTCGAGCAAGCCGCGTGGAAGAGATAGTCGAGATCATGCGAGGGCTGTGGTCTGGCGACCCCGTCACGTTCCACGGCAAACACTTCGATCTCGATGACGTGAGTCTCGGCTACCGGCCACATCAGCGCCCCGGAGTGCCGATCCTCCTGGCGACTCATTCTGGAGAGGGTCGGGACCGGCAACCGGCACGAGCTGCTCGTCTTTCGGACGGGATCATCTCTATTTCAGACAGCCCGGAAGAGTTCGCATCTGTCAGGGCAAGGGTCGCCGAAGAGGCCGTCGCGATAGGTCGATCGCCGGACGAGTTGAAGTCGGTCTATTACATGACCGTCAACCTGGACCCGGACGCCGCCCGCGGCAAGGAAGAGGGCGTGCGCTGGGTAACCGACTACTACGGTCTGAACTTCTGGGGCGACAGTTGGGGCCCATACGGCGATACCGAGGGCGTTATCGAACGCATTCGGCAGTTCGCCGCCGCCGGGGCAGACGAGGTGATCGTGCGGTTCGCGTCGTACGACCAGCCGCGCCAGATGGAGCTATTTGAAAAGCGAGTGCTCCCAGCTTTCCGTTAATAGGGGAGCGCTCTGAAGGGCCGGATTACTGAGAAGGTAAACGTGATAAGGCCTTCCCGGAACTACGCTTCTCTTTGAGCAGGCTCCGCATGATGGATGCCACGGCCGCAATTCTGGCAGAGCGTACCAAGAAGAGCAGGGTCCACCTGGTTCGGACATTCACAGGCGTCACAGTGACACCATGGCCAGTGACTGTCTAAGGTGGCGCCATCGAGCGCCGATTTCAACTCGCAAGCGATGTCGTGATAGCCGGCAGACCTGGCGGCTCCGCAGGACGGACAGCCAGATTCGCCATCGGGCGTCAGCCCTTTCCACTCAAGCCGTTGAACAACGGCGAGCAGATGGGAAAACGCCTCGTTCTGCCCGTTGTCGGGAGTCTGGTCTTCGGTCACCTGCAGCCTCGTGCGGAATGTTAAGTCGAACTCGACTCACGGCCTGATTAGCCGTGGCCTTTCACGACGGAGGTCGATTGTAAACGAGATGAGGCTTGCTCCAAATACGTAACAGGTGGCGATTGGGTGCTTTTGTACCGAGCGTCCGTTAGCGACCCGACATTACCCCATGCCGCTGCGGGCGCGCCTCTTCCACTCTTCGATCTCGGCGTTGGTGGTATCGCCTGCCACAGCGGCGCCGTTATGCTCGCCGTTTTCCTCTCCGTCGCCGTCCAGACCCTCGTCCCAGCCCCGGCCGCCGCTTGAATCCTGGCCTCCAACGCCATTTTCATCTGCGCTCTGAGGCCCGCCCAGGTCGGGCTCGACCCAGCTTTCTCCACCCAGCCCGGCAACGATTGCCTGAAACAGCCGTTCTCCGTTGTCACTCTTGTGTCGAAGTATGGCCGACCAACCGGGCTCGACCGCTGCCGTCGCAATCCTTGGACCCTGTAAGAAGCCTTCCGGGGCGATCATGATCAGATGCGCTTCCGGGCACGCTTCCGCCAGGTCCCGGGCCAATGGCAACCGCGCCGGGTTCCAGATGGGGTCCACGTCGACAATGGTCACGTCCGGCTTCATGCGGAACGCCGTTCCCTGCGCGTAATTTCGGGCCGAAAGGGCCTGTGCGATCCATATATCGCTCCGTGTTGAGAGCCGCGACGTGACAAATTTGTGGAGCGTCTCAGAGCCGGCCACGAATACGGCCGTTCGGCCATCGTGGGGTCGAAGCGCTCGTCGAAGAGGACGTTGGGCCGGGCCGCGTCCGGACATCCGTTGAGGACGGCCGCGCATGGGCGGCCTCGCGCCTCCTATTCGTCTGGCAGGTCCGTTTCCCATTCGTCGCATGGGCTGCTGCATTCAACCCTCCGAATGCGAGATGTATCCGGATCCAGGGCAACTCAAGCCCGGTCCGGTAAGTAACGATGTTCCTAGCGTCCCATCTGAAGGACACAGCGTCGCCCGTGCGTCTCCCACTTCAAGTTGCGGCAAATACGCGCGCAGAGAACCGTTACTCTGGGCTGGTGATTCGCCCAATCGATCACTTCTTCGACCCGTGATCCCACGGTGCAAGCTGGCCTAAACCGCCGTCACGATATTTCAAAAATAACAGCGAACTGTGTGGGAATCGAGAGATCAGACAGCAATGAAAGAGGCGTTACAAAAAGAACCTGCGGCCTGTGTTCGCTGTGGACGCGAACTGAACAGCACTGCTTACGATTTGATGTTAAACGCGACCCGAGCACCACATTGTCTGCGTTGTGCTGTGCAGTTTCGGCCGATGCTGAAACGTTCCCTGGTCGTTGGCCTGATTGTTGGCACCTTGCAGACAGCTATAAATCAGGGCAATTTCATCTTTGTGGGGGAATTGCCAGCGCCCCTCGCCTGGAAGATTCCGTTGACCTTCGCCGTCCCGTTCATCGTGGCGACGCTGGGCGGGCTGCTGAACGTACGTGCGACGGTTGCGGATCGAGCGGATAGAACTGGCTAGCCGCTAGGCCCCAAACCCAACGTAGGAACGGCGCTTGCCCCGCCCTCAGTCTTCTACGGTTTGGTCTTTCCTGTGGCGAGATCGCGACATCAGCGCGTCTCTAGTCCGCGGACACTTCGGCGGGCGCGTCCACATAGTGCGGCATGACTTCTTCCGTGAAGAGACGAATCGATCGCATAGCCTCGTCTGACGTGATGCTTCCCCACTGGAACGAGCACACGTAGTAGTTCGCACCGCTCTCGACGTATTCGTCGAGATACTCTCGCATCGAAGCCGGAGAACCGGCCATCGCTACACCACCGAGGCGGCCTGGGTGCTGGACCGTGTGATTGCGGTCAAACTTCTGAATCTCGGCGTCGATGTCACGGCGTAACTCACGAGCAGGTGCGTCCGCCGGACGATTTCCAACAAATCCGTACTGTCCGTCCTTGGCCGACTTGAAACGGTCTAGCCCGCGTCGTTCCGCCTCGATGCGTCTCGGCGCCGCCAGGTTGTATCGGTACTGCTCCCACGCCGGTTGTGCGATGGCGATCGCCTCTTCATCCGTGTCGGCGAGAACCATGTGAACGGTGAGGCCAACCTTAGGCTCTTTGCCGTGGATCGTGAGAGAGCCCCTGCCCTGGTGCTCTTCCCACTTCTCCCGGTACCGCTTCACTTCCGGGCCGATGCTGTCGAGCGAACCAACGATGATCGTGTCCATGCCGTTGATCGCAGCGGTCTCCACGTTCCGCATGTACCACATGGGCGGATAGGGCCTCTGGATGGGATGCAGGCGCATCGACAGCTTGTCGAAGTCGTAAATGTCGCCGTGGAAGTCCAGGAAATCGTTGGACATCCCCAGCTTGATAACCTCTAGGGTCTCTAGATAACGCTTGTAGTTGGAGTCCGCGGTGGCCTCCTGCCCCCAGAAGAACGCCTCCATCTCGCCGCCCCTGCCGACGCCGATCTCCATGCGACCGCCCGAAAGCGTGTCGACCATGCTGATCTCTTCGATCAACCTGATCGGGTGGTGCAACGGGAGCACGTACACGCAGGGCGCCAGATGGATGTTTGTCGTGCGCTGAGATGCCGCCGCCAGGAACACGTTCTGGGACGGGGCCAGGCTGTGGATGGCGGGCGTGTGGTGCTCAGCAAGGTGGTAGCAGTAGAAGCCAGCGCGATCCAGATACTCGATCTGCTCCAGCCGTTTCCGGTACGTCTCGGGAAGCGACTCTCCCTCTTCAGGTTCTATGTGGTCAAAGACGCCGAATTGGAGAGCCATCCGTTGCTAAATCCTTTAACTAATCAGATTAGGCCCGCACCTAATGTACATGTGGATCGCCGGAGATTCTAGCCCGTAATGGACGCCGAACCTAGTCCGCGGCTGCGACAACCGCCGCCGGAGCGTACCTCTTGATGAACAAAGCCATCGCATCGGCGATGGGACCGCTGTACATATCTTCCCTGTCAAAAACGTGGTCCTGCCCCGAGTACAACTGCAAGTCAACGGGCACTCCGGCGGCCTCCAGCGCATCGTACATTCGGACCGTACGCCGATAGTCGACGCGGACGTCACCGGTTCCGTGTACAAGCAAAGTCGGCGGGAAGTCGGGATGTGCGTATGAGATCGGGCTGGCGTCGAGAAGGACCACTTCCGTCACGCCGTCCGGGAACAGCTCGGAAAGGTCGTTTTTTTCAGCCGTGGCAAGTAGATCGACCACCGGGTAGACGCCAATAGCGGTTGAGATAGTGCTGCTGACGCCCTCGAAATAGGGCGGCTCAAGATCGGAGGAGTTAGGCGTCCCGGCGGCCATTAGCGCCAGGTGTCCGCCTGCGGAGCTACCGCCGGCGCTGATCCGGTCCGGATCTATGCCCAGTCGGTCCGCCGAGTCCCGCATCCACCGAATGGTCGTCTTCACATCGTGGAGCGGCGCCGGCCACGGCGCTTCGGTCATCACGCGGTACTCGCCTGCGATGCAGACCACGCCACGCTCGGCCATCTTGATCCCGTACCGGTCTTTCATGTCCCCACGGTTCTTTCTCCGCCAGCCACCACCGGACAGGAACAGAAGGGCAGGAGCTGGCCCGTCGGTCTTCGTCGGACGGAACACATCTACCAGGAGGCCGGAATCACCAACCGGGACGTTTTCTTGGACAAGTACGTCAGTCAATTGGAGTTCCTCCCCACATGTTTAACGAGCGTCGCACGCCATTTCAGAAGTAAGAGGTAAACACCATCAGGCCGCAGTGCTCTATTCGCGGCGCTGCGGCCTGATGGGTTTCAGCTAACTAATCTGCCAGAGCTTTCAGTGCCGCAGTCTGTCCGGACAGCCGTTGCTCTCGCTCGTCCGCAAATCGTTTCACGCCTGCGAAGATCGATTCCGGGTCAAGGTGCGCCTCTGCGATAACGTCAGACTCGGTACCACCGGTCAGCCACACGTCGCTATGGTCGGACACCAGAGAGAACTCGTCGGTTAACGGGCCGAGGTTCTTCACGGGCCATACGCGGTGCGTGCCGGTGCTGACGACCATAGCGTCGTAGCGAGCCTCGGGCGGAAGCACCGAGTTCCGGTACGACTCAAGCTGGCGGTCGAACAGCGCTTCGCTGATCATCGAGACAACTTTGACGTTCACGCCCGCTTCTTCAAGCCGTGAGAGCACCGAGACAAGGTTGACCGTCGATGACGATCCCTGGACCAGTACGTATCCATCTTTCGGCTTTGTCGGGTCGAAATCTCGGATCAGGTAGAAGCCCTTGGCCGCGGCGTTGATGTCAGTGTCCGCAAACGTCGCCCGGTCCGCTACCGCAAAGTCTGGCCTTGCGACCTCAAGAACGATGATGTTTACCTTCGGGTCGCGTGCAGCGATCTCGGCCGCCGCGAAGTAGCCCGGGGCCACGTCGTTGTAGTCCCAGAAGCTCAGGCGAATCACCTGACCCCGGGGGAACAGATCCCACACCTGTGGCGAAAATATGCCGAAGTGGGTCCGGGCATCCGCCGCCGTCTCCGGGCCGGAGTGACCGGCGAGAATGTTCAGCACTCCGACGCGGAACGGGCTGTCCTGCGCTTGTTGGCTCCAAACACGAGCCGGGAGGTACATCAGCGGCGTGAATGCGCCGTACGTGCCGCTAAGCGCCCACACACCCGCGTGGCGGTCTGGATCAAGCGATGCCGACTGGCCAACCAGACCGATCGCCGTGGATGCGTTCCCGGCTTCCTGGATTACGGCCTTGAGCCGCGATCCAGCCGGGTTGGTGATGGGGTCGAAATGGCCCCAGATCGAGCCACCTTCGACGTTGATCGATTCCGCAAGGTCAGCGGCCACAGTGATGAACCGATTTTCGGTGACGTAGTTCATCCACTTGATAATCTCGGAGATCGCTCGACGGGTGCCGCGTACGTTTCCCGGCTCCTCGTACAGCTTGATTGCAACCTCTTTCTCTTCGCCGGAGAACTGGTTCCGGGCTGTGACGGTCTGAGCCTCGCGGGGGAGGTGGCTGACCTTGAGTCGCTCGTCCTGGAAGGCGTCAACCTTGTTGTCGATCTTCAAGGGCAGGTTGTCGTCTACAGAGTCGCCGATCTCGACCATTCGCTCGGCGAGCCAGTCGCCGAGGCCGTTCTGGTCCAGTACAGACATACAGATGTCCATGTTGGCCTTGAGCTGGATCAGCCGCTCGCGCTCGTCACCGACCGCTCCGTCATGAATGCCCTGGAACTCGACTCCGTACTTCTTCTCGAAGGTCGAAGCGAGAGCCTGGAAATAGTCGCCATTCATAGCGAAACCGTACGGGTGACTTGCGTGACCGACAATCTGGTCTGTACTGCCAACGGAACCATTCTTGGCGCCGGGCCACCATCCCTTGACCGTCGGACCGACAAGAATCATCGGTCGGTCGTCGGTCGGGTCCCAGTCTTCCATCGTCTTGAGAGCGCCGACAACCTGGTTGTATTCGTTGGCGTCCTCAACGGTTAGGACATTCCATCCGTACGAGGACCACTGGTCCTCGATCTGGTAACCGTCGTAAGTGGACTTGATGACGCTGCCGACCAGCTCGTCGTCGATACCGGAGTTGTTGTAAGACAACAGGAGACGGAGTCGCTTACCGACCTGTTGCGCGACCGCCTGCGTCTTCATTTCCTGAGAGTGGCCAGAGGTCAGTGCGAACTCACCCTCGATCGCCATGATCTTGAGAGAGTCGGGAGCGCCAACCATGTCCCAGAACGCGGCCTTCCCGGCCGCGGTCGCGATGCCGATGCCCGAAGGCCCGCCGTTTACGTCGTTGGTGAGGTCGGTCGTCTCCGCGTGACCGGCGAGGGAGCGGATGCCGCGGATACTGGCCTGCTCCATGAGCGGGTGATCTTCAAGGTTGTAGTCACGTAAAAGCGTGCTCAGCGCGCCCGCGCCGCGGCGGAAGCCAAGCGCGTCGATCGGACGCATCCCAATGTTTGGGTCGACGTGGTACCGGCTGTCGCCGGTGGTGGCTTCTTTTCGCGCCATGGCCTCACCCTGGATCATCCAGAGCGCGTACAACACCGGGGCGTTGTGGCCGCCGGCCAGCATGAAGCGGTCGGAAAATGGGTGCTTTGGACGGCGGTAGTCGTATCGGAGTCCGCCGAGTTCCGGGCCGATCAGGTGGGAGGAGACCGTGTACGGTGTGTACGCGAGCGGGCCGCCGAAATGGCCGGTTTGTGAGTAATTACCCATCACGGTCAGCGTCATCGCCGTCAGAAACCCGATGTCTTCGAGACGGTCGCGGTCGTAATCCGGGAGATCGATAACGTTTTCCGTCGCCGTGCGTGAAAGCCCCAGGCTCGTGACCGTTGCGCTTGAACTGCCGTTCGTCCCTGCCATTCATTCTCTCCTGAGTACTTCTGCCTGGGTATTTCCGGTCAGGCCGATATGAGCTTTGGCAGATCATCCTGCCGTTGGTTAACGTTGGGGGCCGACGCGATAATTCCGGACCAAATCACATCTCAAGATGTCGGAATAGTTCCGAACCAGCGCGAGGCCACCATAGAGTGGACGTTAATTGCGCGCGAGGCAAGTACCTGAGGCCTCTTTGGCCGCCCGTTATATTCCGACCGAACCCAAGATGAGGTGTACGATGCCC
>JAYGCG010000109.1:0-45252 GCA_046583455.1 Dehalococcoidia bacterium
TACCTTCCGGAAGACAAAGTGATCGGCCTTTCCAAGATCCCCCGCCTCGTGGACATGTTCGCCCGTCGGCTACAGGTTCAGGAGCGAATGACGCAGCAGATCGCCACCTTCCTGGAGGATCTGATCAAACCCCGTGGCGTCGCCGTCGTCGTTGAGGCCAGCCACCTGTGCGCAGCCATGCGCGGCGTAAAAAAGCAGCGCACCCGCATGGTGACCAGCGCCATGCTCGGAGCGTTCAGGGACAACCCGTCTACACGCGGCGAGTTCATGATGCACATCCGTGCCGGTACCGATCCCCAGATGTGATGAGACGGACCCGGAATTATCGGGAATAACGGGGCGGTACAGCTCAACGGATGAACACACAAAACAAAGTCGTCCTGGTCACCGGCGCCGGGGTGCGCGTCGGAAAGGTCATTGCACGGCGTCTGGCTGATGCAGGCGCTCGTGTGGCCGTCCATTACCGGAACTCGGAAACGGAAGCGCGTGAGTTCGTTGACGAGATCGTTTCCGGCGGTGGTCAGGCAGACGTGTTCCAGGCCGAGCTTGGTGATCGCACACAGGTGGAGTCCCTGGTCCCTGCCGTGGTTGAGCGATTCGGCTCGCTCGACATCTTGATCAACAGCGCATCTGTATTTCAGGACCGCTGGCTTGACGAAACCGATGACGCCAACTGGGACATGAACTTCGCCGTGAACGTAACCGCGCCATTCATCCTGTCACGGTCGATGGCGAAACACCTGGACGGCAACCCCGGGAAGATCGTCAGCCTGACCGACTGGAAGACCACGCGACCCAAGCGCTTTGCGTACGGAGTCAGCAAGGCGGCGCTGGGCGGGCTGACGCGTTCTCTTGCGGCGGCTCTTGCGCCGGCGATTCAGGTCAACGAAGTAGCACTGGGGGCGATATTGCTGTCGGTAACCGCGGCGCCGGACGAAGACGCCGCCCTTTCTGAGAAGCTGGCCTCACGTACGCCCCTTGGCCGTCTAGGGACTCCAGAAGAGGTGGCACAGGTCGTAATGACACTGATCGAGAACGACTACATAACCGGCGAGACCATCTACGTGGATGGCGGCCAGAGGCTGACTCAGACATGATCGATCGGAGATCCGCATGACACACGAACCCGGCACACGGGTTGCATTGGTTACCGGCGCGAGGGGTGGACTCGGATCGGCTATCGTGCCGGCTTTCGAGTCGGCCGGGTACAGCGTCGTGAGCTGCGACGCCTCGCATCCGGAAGTCGCCAGACAGTTTGACGTGACAGACCGGGCGGCCGTGGACGCAGCGATCCGTGACATCCTGGCCGATTTCGGACGTATCGATGTACTGATTAACCTCGTCGGCGCATGGCGGCCGCAGGATCCGATCTCCGAGATAACCGACGAAGATTGGGACGGGCTCTTCGAGATTAATTTCAAATCTGTATTGGTCATGTCACGCGCCGTTCTCCCACACATGATCGAACGCGGCAGCGGACGCATCATTAACGTCGGAGCCAAACAGGGAGAGCGTGGCGCGGGAGGGAACGGTCCTTATTCGGTGGCGAAGGCCGGCGTGCTGGCGCTAACCGAGGTTATGGCGGACGAGACACGCGACTCCGGTATAACCGTCAACGCCGTAGTGCCCTCTGTGATCGACACCGCAGGAAACCGCGCCGGCATGCCCGATGAAGACTTTGATGCGTGGGTGCCCCCGGCGCAGATCGCAGCGACCATGGTGTTCCTCGCAAGCGACGAGGCGGCCAGCATCTCGGGAGACCGTATCCACGTGTTCAACAGGTCATGACGACGGATCGCATCCACATCACCGGGTTGCGCGTCGAGTGCATCATCGGCATTAACGACTGGGAACGCGTCACAAAGCAGGAGGTGGTTATCGATATCACCCTGCAGGTTGACCTCACGAAACCCGGCGATTCAGACGAGATAGAAGACACCGTTAACTATCGAGACATCAGTAAGGCCGTACAGGCGCATGTCGAGGCGTCGTCATATGGACTGATCGAGGCGATGGCGCGGAACATCGCAACGATTTGCCTTGAGTCCGAGGCCGTAACCCGGGCCGACGTGAGTGTCCAAAAACCTGGAGCGCTTCGTGGCGCGGACTCTGTTGGAGTGGAGATCAGTCGTTCGTGAAGATCACAAACGTCAAGACCTTCATATGCGATGGGGGGTTCCGCCCATGGACCTTCGTTAAGATCGAGACCGACGAGGGGTTGGTCGGATGGGGTGATTGCACCGACTGGGGAGCTGCCCCGGCAGTCGCTGCGACCGTTGAGCTTTACGGTCAGTTTGTGATCGGTCGTGACCCCCACGAGGTTGAGTCTATCTGGTGGGATCTCTACGACCGCAACATCCGTCACTATGGCGGCATCGCGTTCAAAGCGATGGCCGGCATCGATTCGGCATTGTGGGACATCAAGGGCAAGGCGCTTGGCGTGCCGGTATGGCAACTGTTGGGAGGCAAGATCCGTGACGAGCTGCCGCTTTACTGGACCCACTGCGGCGGCTCACGAGCGCAGCACTCGGAGAAACTGGGAGTGCCGAAGGTATCGACCACGGACGACCTGAAACGGCTGTCCGAAGAGGTGCTAGAGCGCGGGTATACAGCGATCAAGACCAACATCATTCCACTGTCGGACAGACCTGACGCCATCCCGGACAAGTTGACGAACGGCGATGTATCGGCATCGACAATGCGCAATATCGAGATCGTGGTCGGCACATTCCGGGAATCGCTCGGCCCGGATATCGGCATCGCCATCGACATTGCGTTGAACTTCAAGCTGGGCGCTGCAATCAAGATCGCACGTGCGCTTGAGCCGTTCGACATGATGTGGTTGGAGACCGAGACGTACGATGCGGATGTTCTGCGGGTGATCCGTGACTCCACGACTACGCCCATATGCACCGGCGAGAGCCTTTTCGGCACCTACGGCTACCGACCATTCCTGGAGCGTCACGCGATGGATGTGATGATGCCGGACTTCGCATGGAACGGCATCACGATGGGCAAAAAGGTGTGCGACCTGGCCCACGCCTACGACACGTTGATCGCACCCCACAACTGCCACAGCCCCATCAACACGCTCGTAAGCGCCAACATCGCGGCCACGATCCCCAACTTCAAGATCCTTGAGTTTGACGTCGACGACGCACCGTGGCGGGACGACATCATGACCCACCCGCTGGAAATCGAAAACGGCGTCCTGAAGCTGTCAGACCGGCCAGGCCTCGGCTCGGACCTGATCGAATCGGAGCTAGAAAAGCACCCCTACATCTGGCACGAAGGCGCGCGCTAGCCGGCTCTCTCTACCCGCTCCATTACCCGCTCTGGGCGCCCGGTCCCGGCGGATCGATCTCCAGCCCTTCACGCAGCCCGGGCATGGCCCACGCTGCGTCGGGATCGTCCGTTTCGACCTGTGCCACCAGCCTGATGAATCCCTGGAGACGGTTGTACTCATCTCGAACGTCTTCGCGGGGGTGCTTCCAGTCGTACATGTAGCGCACCGACCGCACCCTCGCCTGCACAAGCTCTTTCGTGCAGTTGAAGCACGGCCGCAGGGTCGTGTACACATCGGTGCCTTCTATCGGGGTGCCAAAGCGGGCCGCCGACAGGATGGCGTTTTGCTCGGCGTGCACACAGATGCACAGGTCGTACGCCTCGCCTGAAGCGTACTTTGTTCCACGATTCTCACAGCGCTGGCAACCGCCGTCCTCGCAGTTCGGGAGGCCCTGGGCCGTCCCGTTGTAACCGGTCGAGACGATCCGGTCTTCACGAACGACCACTGCGCCGACCTTGCTCCCAAGGCAGTTGGCACGTGCGCGTACGGCAATGGCGATGCCCATGTAGTACTGATCGCGATCGGGCCGGATATGAGGCGTGTCAGAGGCGATAATAGGTTGTCTCTATAGAGGCAGATGGAGGGCCGAACAGGCTGCTATTCTAGCTTCATTATTATGATCGTCAGCCCCGATGTCGCTCCAAACGTGGCCGCAAGCTACGAAAACGGCACGGGTGTGAAGGCTAGGAAAACCAATTGACCGGCACCAACTCCCGACCCACGCTACCCGATTCCCGCGGCCGATTTGGCGACTACGGCGGACGTTTCGTTCCTGAAACGCTGATGGCGGCGCTTGAAGAGCTTGAACTTGAGTACAAGTCAGCACGCTCCGATCCGGCGTTTGTTGCGGAGTTAGATGATCTGCTGACCAACTACGTCGGCCGCCCGTCACCTCTCTACTTCGCCTCCAACCTCACCCGGGAGCTAGGTGGAGCGCGCATATACATCAAGCGCGAAGACATAATTCATACTGGCGCGCACAAGATAAACAACGCTGTCGGACAGGCGCTCCTTGCACGTCGCCTCGGCAAAAAACGGATCATCGCCGAGACCGGTGCCGGGCAGCATGGCGTCGCCACGGCTACCGTCTGCGCTATGTTCGACATGGAATGTGTCGTTTACATGGGAGAAGAGGACATCCGCCGCCAGGCACCTAATGTCCGGCGTATGGAACTTCTTGGCGCCACCGTGGAAACCGTGACATCGGGCAGTCGGACGCTGAAAGACGCCATCAACGAGACGATCCGTGACTGGGTCACCAACATCGAAACCAGCCACTACATCATCGGCAGCGTGGTCGGGCCGCACCCGTACCCGATGATCGTCCGGGACTTCCAGTCGGTAATCGGCCGCGAATCCCGGCAACAGATTCTTGAGACAACCGGACGGCTTCCCGATTACGCCATAGCGTGCGTAGGAGGGGGCAGCAACGCCATCGGCCTGTTCAGCGGCTTTATGCACGACGACTCGGTACGACTGATCGGCGTCGAGGCGGCGGGGGCGGGCGTTGATACGGACAAGCACGCAGCGACGATGACGAAGGGCCGTCCGGGCGTGCTCCACGGCGCAATGTCCTACTTGCTGCAGGACGAAAACGGGCAGGTTCAGGAAGCGCATAGTATTTCGGCTGGGCTGGACTACCCGGGCGTGGGACCCGAGCACAGCTACCTGCGTGACACCGAGCGGGCGCAGTACGTCGCTATTACGGACTCTCAGGCTCTTGAAGGATTCCAGTTATTGAGCCGGACAGAAGGAATTATCCCAGCACTTGAGCCTTCACACGCACTTGCGTATCTCTCTGAATTCGCTCCCACTCTTGACCCGGATTCAATTGTTTTACTGCTCCTTTCTGGGCGTGGAGACAAGGATCTAGATACGGTAATCGATGCCTTGGACAACGGCTCCTTACGAAGTTGATATGCCGACCACGTAGTAGCCCGGGTTGAGAGTCGGTATACATCGTTGAACGGCATGCAATCGGGTGCCAATCTCAACCTGATTGCGCGACGAAATTCGTCACGTAGTCGCGCATGTGGAAGTGGTCGTATTGCGTGACCGGAATAATCGGATACAGAGGTTCGCTCTTTGCCTGAAGGGTTCGCCGATAACTGGACGCGACTATTGTGGCTCGCAGGATTAGCGATGGCCGCCAATGTCGTTTCGCTTTACTACTATCTGATGGTCGTGAAGCGTATGTTCATCGACGACGTGACCGAGTCCGACGACACGCCGCTGGCGATCAGGATCCCCCGACTCAGTTGGATATTGCTTGGTGGGCTCTTGATCGGAGGCGTCTACCCGCAGCCGTTGCCGGACGCGGTAAGCGCCGCTTCAGGGGCAATTCGCCCGGGCGCTTGATTGAGGGCGCCCCGCGTCTTGCGGATGTTGTCTGGCTCCGGAACTGTGCTACGTTTGGCTCCCGTTTGGCATCAACTGCCTCTTGCACAGCCTTCCAACATCGGAGCGTGACGGCATTGGACAGCACACGAGGAGTACTACGTGGCGCAGGCGCCTGAACTTCCGAAGACCCTCGATCCGTACCCGGTCGTTGCGAACATCGAATTCGCAGAAGGCCCGATCTTTGATGAAGACGGGTATCTCTATTTTGTGAACTACGGCCAGCGAGGAAAGCTCGGCCGGCTTGCTCCACGCGGACTCGTCGAGTCGTGGATCGACACAGGCGGTGTCGTGAACGGCCTTAAGTACGACGGCAACCGTGGCCTTATCTGCGCCGACCACGGGGCAAAGCGTGTCACGCGCATCGACATGGATCGTAAATTGATTGAGGTCCTGACCGACGAGTTTGACGGCAGCCCGTATAACGGCCCGAACGACGTGTGTATGGATCTCAAGGGCAACGTCTACTTCACTGACCCGGGAATCGACACGGAGCCGGTTCCGGGAGCCATCTACCGAATAGATATGCCGACACCGGATAAGGCCGGCGAGGTGAGGCTGCTCGCGGACGGTCTTGAGTACCCGAACGGGCTGGCGGTACACCCGGACCAGAAGCGGCTATTCGTGTGCATGTCCCGGACGAACTCGGTTGTCTCATACGATATCGATGATGCCGGAGCCGTCTCAAATGAACAGACGGTGTTCCAGTTCCCGAACGCGACAGTCGACGGCTGCCAGTTCGATGAACATGGCCGTTTGTGGGTTGCACGATGGCTTAACGGCACGATCGACGTGCTCGATGTCGAGTCTGGTGAGCTTGTGCGGAGCTACCCGATGCGCGGAGACCGGGTCACGAACATGTGCTGGTGGGAAGACTCCGTGTACGTAACCGTCGCAGGCAGTCACAGTATCGAACGTCTTGATGCCGGGGTTCGCGGAGCACAGATAACACCGCCCCAAAGATAGCCACGATCGCATACTCGCCGTCGGATACGCTCCCTGAGGCACCCGAAGGGGGCGTACCGCGGCAGCAGGGCGTACTAGGGAGAGGAAGGTCAACTGCATGACAGGACCGTTGGATGGCGTTCGGGTCGTCGAATTCTCTGAAATCATCGCCGGTCCTGTCAGCGGGGTGATGCTGTCGGACCTCGGCGCGGACGTGATCAAGGTCGAACCGCCGTGGGGCGACCCGTGGCGTGATGGCGGTGGCCCGTTTGCAGAGCATGAGTCCCGTCCCTTCATAGCCGTAAACCGTGGTAAGCGCTCAATCCAACTGGACCTCACGAAGGATGGCGGACGTGAGGCCGCCCACCGACTGGTCAAAATTGCCGACATTGTCATCACCAATCATCGGCCCGATGTTCCCGCGAAGCTCGGGATCGATTACGACACGCTCTCGGCCATCAACCCGCGCATCATCTATTGCGAGGCGTCCGCCTACGGCCTTGAAGGCCCGTATGCGGGTGGCCCGGGCTACGACGTCCTGGCGCAGGCCTTTAGCGGGATCATCCTGTCCGAGGGGATCATGTGGCGCGGTGTGCCCCGGATGATCCGTACCACTCCCTTCGTGGACTTCGCCACCGGCTACGCGATCGTCCAGTCCGTGTGCGCTGCGCTCTACTACCGTGAAAAGAGCGGGCGCGGCCAGAAGATCGGCACGTCTCTTCTGGCGAACGCGATGATGTTTCAGTCAGGCCAACTCGCAAGAACTTCGGGCGGCACGACCAGGCCGCAACAGTGGCACGACGAGGATCTCCCGATGCTTCAAGCCGCCGGCGTAGCGTCAAGCGAGATCAACGATCTGTACTTCGAAACCCGATCGTTCCCATCCGCTTTGCTGATCTACTACCGGCCGTATCACACCGCAGATGGTCTCATCGCGGTGGCCTGTCTGAGTGAGCCACTCCGGAAGAGGATGTGTGAATGTGTGGGATTTGAGGACAGGCGCTTCGAGCCGGGTTACGACCTTGAAGCGCCGGAGTCCATCGAATTTGCGGATCACCTTTTGGAAAAGGTGGAGGGCCTCATCGCTGAGAAGTCGTCTGAGGATTGGCTGCGTATCTTCCACGAAGCTGGCGTTCCGGCGATGCCGGTGCAGTACGTTGACGGCTTGCTGGATAACGAACAGGCCATCGCCAACGGTCTGGTGATCGAACAAGAACACCACGCCGGCGGAAAGATGAAGCTAGTTGGACCGTTGTCCAACTGGTCCGAGAGCACTCCCGAAGCCAAGCTCCCATCGCCCGCGTTAGGGCAGCACACGGCAGAAATATTGGCGGAAGCTGGTTATTCCGCCGCCGAAATCGCCTCACTGCTCGAATCTGGAGCCGCGCTGGGCTAAGCTGCGCCCACGCGGCGAGATGCGTTGCCGCACACGGCAGATTCAAGCAGGTGTATGAATGGCTGGTCCGCTCCAGGGCATTCGGGTAATCGAGTTCTCACAGATCATCGCAGGGCCGGTCAGCGGCGTGCTTCTTTCGGACCTCGGCGCGGACATCATCAAGGTCGAGCCACCATGGGGCGATCCCTGGCGGGCGGGCATCGCGCCACTCTCCGAATCTGAGAGCAAGGGCTTCATCACCGTCAATCGCGGCAAGCGCTCTGTCTGCCTGGACCTGAATTCAGAAGAAGGGCAGTCGATCGTCCACAGGCTTGTTTCGAAGACCGACGTCGTGACGGTCAACAACCGGGCCGATGTCCTTGACGCGCTCAAGATCGACTACGAGACGTTAAGAAAGATCAGGCCCGACCTCGTCTACAGCGAAATAACGGCGTTTGGACGCGAGGGGCCGTTCGCCGGCAACCCGGGCTACGACCTTTTGATGCAGGGCCTGACCGGAATCATGGCGGCTGAAGGCAACATGGACGGGTACCGGTACGGAGATCAAAAACTGAACGAGGGTGTGCCGCGCTACCTCAGCGTTATGCCGATGGTGGATTACGCAACCGGATACTCGGTAGTTCAGTCGGTCTGTGCCGCGCTGTTCCATCGAGAGAGAACCGGCCAGGGACAGAAAATCGAGACCTCGTTGTTCGCAAACGCCCTGACCATCCAGGGCCTTTCGTTGACCCAGGTCGAAAACGCACCCTCGCCGACGTTTGACTTCGTTCAGAACGATCTGCCCCTGCTCAGGGAGGCCGGACTCACATACAGAGAGATAGACGCTATCTACCGGGAGCGCCGTCCGACGCCCTTCGGCGCGTTTATCTATTACCGCTCTTACCAGACGGCGGACCAGGTAATCACCCTTGGCTGTCTGAGCGAGCCGCTCCGGAAGAGGGCTGCGGACTGCCTCGGCATTGAGGACATAAGGTTCGACGAGGGTTACGACCCGACTACAGAGGAGTCGATCGAGTTTGCGTTCACCCTTGCCCGTAAGGTCGAGGCGATGATCAAGGAGAAGACGGCCGAGGAATGGCTTCGCATATTCGATGCGGCCGGCGTTCCCGCAGCGCCACTGTTGTACATCGAGGAGATGATCGACCACCCTCAGTCAAAAGCAACGGGAATGATCATCGAGCAGCAGCACCCGGTCGGTGGCAGGGTTCGTTACGCGGGCCCTCTATCGAAGTGGACGGAGACACAGCCGGAGCCTGTGCGGATATCACCGGCCAGGGGCGAGCACACTCGTGAGGTGCTTTCGGAAGCTGGCTACTCAGATGCTGAGATCGAGGCGTTTCACCAGGCAGGATCGGCGAAAACAGGATAGGCGAGACGGGCCGCCAGACCTGATACCTCTCTGGGCGTACACTGCGCCCCGTCCCACGTTTGTTGAGGACGAAAGCAGGTGATAGATGGCCGGTCCACTTGACGGCATCAAAGTCGTCGAATTTTCGGAGATCATCGCCGGGCCCGTGAGCGGCGTACTGCTCTCGGACCTTGGCGCCGACGTAATCAAAGTCGAACCGCCATGGGGCGACCCGTGGCGCGGATCGCCGACGCGAGTCGGGCCGGCAGAAGCTAAAGAGAGCCGCGGCTTTATCGCCGTAAACCGAGGCAAACGAAGCATCCGGCTCGATCTCACAAAGCCAGAGGGCGTGAAAGTCGTCCATCGGCTTGTTAGCCAGGCCGACGTTGTGATCATGAATCACCGACCCGACGTGCCTGCGAAGCTGGGCATCGACTACGAAACGCTATCGGCTATTAAGCCTGACCTCGTGTTCTGCGAGATAACAGCGTTTGGACGTTCCGGGCCGGAGAGCGCCAAACCCGGGTACGACATCATCATGCAAGCGCGTACCGGATTGATGGCGACTAATGGGATGATCGACGATGGCGTCCCCCGAGTGATCCGAGGCACTCCGCCGATCGACTTTGCGGCCGGGTACGCCGTGTGCCAGGGTGTCCTGGCGGCATTGTTCCATCGTGAACGTACGGGTCGAGGGCAGAAGATCGAGACCTCGCTCCTCTCCAACGCGCTCTACATTCAGACGTTGCCACTGACTTACATCCCGTCCAGCCCGTCTGCCCAATCACGAATGGTGATCGAGGACCTGCCAGCTGTGCGGGAAGCCGGACTGCCGTACCCGGACGTGAACGCCCTGTACCAGCAGGACGACCGATCGCCGGCCTATCGGCCCTACTACCGGACCTTTCAGACAAAAGACTGGATCATCGCCGTTGGCTGCTTGAGTGAGCCGCTTCGTAAGAAGATGTCAGACGCAATGGGCCTCGCCGATCCCCGCTTTGAACCTGGATATAACCAGCAGAGCGAAAACGCATTGGAATCCGCCCGGCAGATCGTTCTGAAGGCGGAGGGGATGTTCCGGGAGCAGCCAGCCGCTTACTGGGTTGACCTGCTCGAAGCTGCCGGTGTGCCAGTAACGCCGCTCAAATTCGTGGAAGAGATGGTGTTTGACGAACAGGCGATCGCAAACGGCATGATCGTGGAGCATGAACATCCTATTGCCGGCACTGTGCGCACGGCGGGCCCGATCTTCAAGATGTCCGATTCGCCGACCGCCGCCGATACTTCATCGCCC
This sequence comes from Dehalococcoidia bacterium, assembly GCA_046583455.1. GTDB lineage: Bacteria > Chloroflexota > Dehalococcoidia > Lucifugimonadales > Lucifugimonadaceae. Next base: position 10,727 of record JAYGCG010000109.1, read on the forward strand.
ATGCTCGGCGAACACACTTCAGAAGTGCTGTCCGAGATCGGATATAGCAGTTCCGAGATCGAAACCCTGATAGAGTCCGGCGCTGTGTCGGGAGCCGTCAACCCGATTTTCAGCGAAGGAACGGAGGTTCATTAGATGCCCGGTCCCCTGGAGGGCGTGCGCGTCATCGAGTTCACGGAGATCATCGCCGGCCCCGTTGGCGGGATGCTGCTGGCCGACTTCGGCGCCGATGTGATCAAAGTCGAGCCCCCGTGGGGCGACCCCTGGCGTGGCTCGCCCGGACCGTCCGGCCCCAACGAGAGCCGCGGCTTCATAGCGGTGAACCGCGGCAAACGGAGCATTCGTGTAGATCTGACTAAACCCGGCGGCCAAGCGGTCGTTAACAAGCTGGTCGAAGACGCCGACGTGATCGTGCTCAACCACCGACCGGATGTGCCTGCTAAGCTCGGTATTGATTACGAAACATTGTCTAAGGTCAACCCGAAAATCATCTACTGTGAGGTCACGGCATACGGTAGACAGGGTCCGAATCGGGCACTCCCCGGCTACGACGTGATCGTGCAGGCGCTCAGCGGGATGATGACCTCCGAGGGCCATGATGTAGACGGCCTGCCACGTGCCGTAACGGTCTCGCCGGTATCAGATATGGCCACCGGTTACGCGATCATGATGTCGGTCTCTGCGGCCCTGTACTACCGGGAACGGACCGGCAAAGGTCAGAAGATCGAGAACTCGCTGCTGCAAAACTCGTTGACCATGCAGGTCAGCAGTCTCACGCAACTGGACGACTTCCCGACACCACGACAGATCTGGCGCGATGAGGATATGCCGGTTCTCAAAGAGGCCGGAGTTGCGTTTTCCGAGATCTATGCCGCCTATCGCGATCAACGCTACAACCCGGAGTTCATGGTCTATTACAAGGCCTATCAGACCAGCGACTGGGTGATCTCGATCGGTTGTCTCAGCAACCCCCTGCGACAGAAAATGGCGGACGCCATGGGCGTGCATGACATCAGGTTCGACCCCGGCCACGAGCGTGAGACGCCTGAAGCGATCGAGTTCGCAGAGAACTTGATCCTGACTTACACGAAGTTGTTTTCAGAAAAGACGACGGATGAGTGGTTAGAGATTCTCAGCGCCGCCGGTGTGCCCTGTGGGCCGATGCGCTTCATTGAGGAGATGGTCTACGACGAGCAGGCGCTCTCTAACGGCATGATCGTCGAGACACGCCACTCCGTCTCCGGGAACACCAGAGGCCCGGGCCCGTTGTCCGTGATGAGTGAGTCCCCACTAAAGATCACCCGAGGAGCCCCAGCCTTCGGCGAGCACACAGACGAAATCCTACAGGAAGCGGGCTACTCAACCGCAGAGGTAAAGGCGCTCAAAAGCAACGAGGATGTGTTTTAGGGGCGTGTGATCCAGGGGGGTGGTACTTCATCGATCACTCTTGGATAAGTTGTGCCGTGCGCAGAGGAGCTGGACATTGCTGACAAGACGAGACGACCCACCTTTCGAGTAAGGAATTATGTGGTCGAAATGAAGATTGTCGACACTTCCGCATTCGACGCACTGGCCATCATCACGAGCCCGGACCTCTAATTTGATCGCTGGCGGTATCATCCGGCCGGGTGACGGCTCCTGCGTCCTACGTCCACCGGTCCGAGCGTCGCTAGTCCGTACATCGTCGAGCAATTCAAGTCGAAACTTGAATACAGATCGGCCCTGAGATTTGTCTTGCCAGCAGTCGCGGAGCGCAAAGGCCCCGTTGAAAACCCCAATCCCCGGTTTAATCTTTTCGTAAACTCGAATCGTCTCGAACTCGGTTTTATCAGTGTTGTACCGGGCAGCAGCTTCTTTGAAAAGACCGTTTTGGGTGAGTGATCCACCGGGGTAGAACTCTGGTTGGTCGACCGATTTAGGATCGGGGTCACCCCTTTTTCGGGGAGCGTCATGGCCTTCATATATGAGTATTCGCCCGTCATTCTCGACAACATCTTGGTATGGCGCACCTTTTCGGACGCTCATTAAAAAGACGCTATTCCCGGAGGCAAGTTGATAGTTCATGCCGCGTTGGAGATGTGCGCCTTCTTCCACGGACATCTGCGCATGCGATATAACCTCACCTTGAACAAACGGCATTCTCTCTTCTCCTTCCCAATTAATTTGACGACCCTAAAGCTCCGCTAACTTCACGTCTCTGCCTTCTGATGCGCTTTTTATTGCTCCCAGGGCGAATGCGAGGGCGTGTACTGCTTCTTCGCCATCCATGTCGGGTTGCGTGCCGTTCACTATCGCATCCGTGAAGTTGTGTGCTGCTACCCGGAAGCTGTCGCCCCAGTCCGTCTCCATGTCGCTGTAAGAGCGCATTTCGCCGTCCCGGTACATCTCTACTGGCGGCTTGCCGAGCATGTCACCAGTGCAACGATTGATCCAGATGATCCCGCGGGTGCCCGTGATCTCGATCCATTCATCGAGCGGGTAGTACTTCGTGCGGACCATCATGTCCGGGGCCGTCACCATGTTCCAGTTGCCGTACTGGCCGCCCGTGTGCCGCCACGAGATGACCGCTGGGATGCCGGTAAACCCTTCAGGCCCATCCAGGTCTGACATCGCGTTGACCTTCTCGATCGAGCCCATGAAGTAAGTGACGATTGACGTGACGTGATAGCCGTAGTCCAGCATCGACTGCGCCGGTCCTCCGAGCGCGGCATCATCTCGCCACGACTGTGCAGCCGGAGGCGTGTCGAACCCACCTTGACCCTTGCCCCTGACCATCATCACGCGGATGGTGACCAGGTCGCCGATCTCGCCTGCCTCGATCATCGCCTTCGCCCGCATATACGGCTCATATGTGCGGTAGTTTTCCACTACCCGAAAAACCTTGTCACTCGCTGCCGCGGCCGCCGCAATCTGGTGGCCTTCATCCATTGAAATCGCCATCGGTTTCTGTAGCGAGACATGCTTGCCCGCCGAAAGCGCCTCAAGTGTTATCGGGAGATGCAGATGGTGGGGCAACAAGATCTCGACCGCGTCGACCGTCGGATCGGCGAGGAGCTCTTTGTAATCGGTATACGCCTTCTGCGCGCCCCACGCCTCCTTGCGTGATTGGGCGAGGCCGGGCGCGGGGTCCGCGATCGCATACAGCTCGCCCGTCTCGTTGTCGTGATACCCGAGTTCGTGCAGGTACGAGATCGTTCCCGCGCCGATGAAACCGACCTTCACCCGACCGTTGCTCATCCTGTGACTCCCTCAGATTCCAATTCACCAAGCGATATTTCGCGGTGATCCGATTCACTTTTTATAGCGGCCAGGCAGAAGGCGAGCACCGCCTTCGCCTCAGTTGCGTCGAGGTCCGGTTGCGTGCCATCGATGATTGCCTTCGTGAACTCTCGCCCACCATCCCGGAAACTGGCGTCCCAGCCGGTATCCATGTCGCTGAACTGGCGCGTGACGCCGTCACGGTACAGCGTGACAGGCGGAACGCCGAGCAGATCGCCAGAGCACCGGTTCACCCACACCACGCCGCGCGTGCCCGTCACCTCCACCCATTCGTCGCCGCCGTAGTACTCCGTTCGCACCAGAAGATCCGGCGCTCGAACGATCTCCCATGAGCCAAGCCGATCGCCGTCCGCAAACCTGAACGTGATCATCGCCGGTGCCAACGCGAACGCATCCCCGCCGTTCCGGGTAGAAAGCGTGTGAACGGATTCCACATGCCCCATCAAATACATCGCGATTGAGGCCATGTGATAGCCGTGGTCCAAGATCGAAAGATGGCCGCCGCTCTGTGCGCTATCGGACCGCCATGCTCTGGCGATTGGCGTGTGCGTCCAGCCACCGACGCCGCGCCCGGAGATGTTCTTCATGCGCAGCGACAGCGGATCACCGATCTCGCCCTCATCGATCAACTTTCTGGCTAATAGGAACGGTTCGTACGACCGGAAATTCTCAAAGACCCGGAACAATCGGGTAGAGGCACTGGAAGCCGTGATGATCTGATCCGCCTCATCCAACGAAAGGCACATTGGCTTCTGAAGAGACACGTGCTTCCCGGCCGCCAGCGCTTCCCGGGTGACGGGCAGATGCAGGTGGTGGGGGAGGATGATTTCAACCGCGTCGATATCGGGATCTGCGAGCAAGTCCCGGTAGTCGGAATAAGTCTTGTCCACTCCCCATTCGGCTGCACGAGCGGAACGAGTATCGGGGTCCCGATCCGCTATCGCGTGCAAGACGGCGTCGGGATTGTCAACGTACGCCAGCGCATGCAAGGCCGCGATCTGGCCTGCACCAATAAAGCCGACCCGAAGATTTGTTCCCGCCATCAGGCTTCCTTCATTTTGCGATCACTGATAAATCGTTCAGGCCTTATGCCTCGTAAGCAAAATATGGCCGATCAACACTTAGATTGGCCGAATCCTATGGAACCCCCAATCGAAGTTCCAGCCTTCCTCGGTATACTGCGCAGATGTTCAGAACAATCGGCCATACATTCCAACTCATAAAAGTCAGCTGGTCCGTCCTGATGAAGGACAAGGAGCTGATCTTCTTCCCGATTATGGGTGGTGTTGGCGTGCTGATCCTGCTAGGGGTGTTCTTCGCTATCGCCAGTGCCACCGGCACACTCGACCACTTGGAGACGCCGAACAGGATCAATCCGACCACCGGCCTGGAAGAAAGCACCATCGTCCCGGTGGACATAATCCTGGCCGGGACGACGTTCTTCGCCGCTTACTTCGTCATCATCTTTTTCAACGCGGCGCTCATATCCGCTGCGCAAGAGCGGCTGCGCGGGGGCGACCCGAATGTTGGTTCAGGGTTGTCGCACGCAGCCAAGCATGTCCACACGATCCTCGGTTGGGCCATCATTGCGGCCGTTGTGGCCTTGATCTTGATGTACCTCCGGAGCCGATCACGCGGAAGCATGATGGGATCGATCGGCACGAGCCTTCTGTCGTCCGGCTGGGCGATGATCACGTTCTTTGTCATCCCGATCCTCGTCACTGAGGGAGTCGGGCCAATCACGGCCATGAAGCGCTCAACTGGTCTGTTCACCGCCACCTGGGGAAGGCAGCTCACTTCAAACTTCGGTTTTGGAATCATCTACATGGGTGTGATGCTCATAGTTGGCCTCATCACGGCGATCTTCAGCGCTATTTCCCCCATCATCGGAATTCCGATCGGCGTCGTTGTGTTCGCTATCGGCATCGGTGGTGTGCAGGCGATGGAAGGCATCTTCAAAGCCGCACTTTATGACTATGCCCGTGGCGAGAAGCCTTTGATTTTCAAGGAGACGGACCTGCGTTCGGCGTACGCGCCGCAACCCGCCGCCGCCGGAGCGTAGTTTCCAAAATACTTGCTCGATAAGAACCGGCTCTCCGCTGGGCCTGCGCGCGCGGCATAATGGCGCAGCCAACCAGCACGAATAACTGGAAAAGAGAGCCATGTCTGACGCCATTGCCGAACTAGCCTGGACACCTGCCCACCGATTGCGGGAGATGATCGCAAAGCGGGAGATATCGCCCGTAGAGGTCACGCAGGCGGCACTGGACCGCATCGATAAGTTCAACAGCCAGCTAAATGCGTATCTGGCGGTAATTCCAGAAGAGGCACTTGAGACCGCACGCGCTGCCGAGCAGGCGGTCATGGACGGCGATGAGCTGCGACCGCTTCACGGCGTGCCGACCTCCATCAAGGACCTGGAACCGATGAAGGGCGTCCGTTTCACCTCCGGCTCGCTGATATACACAGACCGTATCGCCGACGAAGACTCGTTGGCTGTGACGCGGATCAAGGACGCTGGCGCCGTAATCCTCGGGAAGACCAATACTTCTGAGTACGGCCATATCGGCACCAACGAGAACCGACTTGGCGACGCCTGCCGGAATCCCTGGAATACCGAGCGCACCAGCGGAGCATCGAGCGGCGGGGCGGGATCGTCTGTCGCCGCGGGCATCACTCCGCTGGCGCAGGGCAGTGACGGCGCTGGCTCGATACGCATCCCCGCGGGCCTGTGCGGCGTCTACGGCATCAAGGCGACGCAGGGCCGAGTGCCACGTTACTCGGCGGGGATCGACAGTTGGCACTGGTTCAACTACTCCAACGTCGGCCCCCTGGCACGAGACGTTACCGATGCGGCGACGATGCTTCAGGTCCTTGCAGGACCACATCCAGACGCGGAGCACCTGACCATCCAGGAAGACCCGCCGGACTTCATAGCCGCTCTCGGCAGAGGCGTGAAAGGTCTCCGTATCGCATATTCGCCCGACCTCGGTGGAGTGGCGGTCGATCCAGATGTGCGGGAAGTTGTCGGGAAGGCGGCACTGTCATTTGAAGAGATGGGTGCGACCGTGGAAGAACCTGGCTTCAAGATCGACTCCCCGGAAGCGATGTTCGATCTGCTCATGACCATCTGGCGCTGCCGCACATTCACAACCAACGGACACCTCCTTGAGCAACGGGAGTTGCTGACCGACTACCTTCGAGATGGACTCGAAGGAGGTCAGAGGGTCACCGGTGAGGAGCTCTGGGACGCCTACTCCAAGTTGGAGTTCTACCGCCACTACGTTCAGGAGTTTTTCAAAGACTACGATCTGTTGCTCACGCCGACACTCGCAACACCGGCCTTCAAGGTCGGTGAGCACCCGGACGTGATCGGTGGCCAATCGGTGCCAGACAAGCTGTGGGGATTCACGCCGTTCACCTACCCGTTCAACATGTGCGGTAACCCGGCGGCCACCGCTCCAGCCGGGTTCTCAAGCGATGGTCTGCCGATCGGGCTTCACATCGTCGGGCGTTGGGGCGATGAAGAGACGGTGCTGGCGGCCTCGAAGGCGTTTGAAGACGCACGACCCTGGGCCGACAAGAGGCCAGCCGGGTTCGAGTAACCGTCCGAATCCTCCCAACTCCCAGCGAGAGAGGCCAGATGCATCAAGGATGAGGGAGAAGTTCTTTCGTTCATTCAGCCTATCTAAACCATCAATACTTGATGAATATTCGACTCCATCCACGGAGCAAAAAATGACCGAAGACCTCCACTACATGACCATTTCAGAGCTGGCCCCGCTCATTCGAGACGGCAAGCTGTCGTCGGTGGAACTTACCGAGTCGCAACTGGCGCGAATTGAGCAACTCGACGGCCACCTGAAGTCGTACGCCACCGTGATGGCTGACAGCGCTCGTGTTCAGGCGCGCGCCGCCGATGCGGAAATCGCGGCCGGCAACTACCGCGGCCCGCTCCACGGCATCCCCATTGCGGTGAAAGACCTTTGCTTCACGACCGGTGTGCGGACGATGGGTGGCAGCGCCGTTTTCGCCGATAACGTTCCGGAATATGACGCCACGGTCGTCACACGGCTGAACGATGCCGGGGCCGTGATGCTTGGCAAGCTCAACCTGACAGAGGGAGCTATGGGCGGCTACAACCCAAAGCTGGACATCCCGGAAAACCCCTGGAAAGACGGCCACTGGACTGGTCAATCTTCGAGTGGATCTGGCGCCGCAACCGCAGCGGGTCTGGCGTACGGCACCCTTGGCAGCGACACGGGAGGTTCCATCAGGTACCCGGCAGCCGCGTGCGGGACCGTTGGCTTGAAGCCGACATGGGGACGGGTTAGCCGATATGGCGTGATGAACCTTGCGGAATCGCTAGATCACGTGGGACCGTTGACCCGCTCATCTGCGGACGCCGGGATTGTCCTCCAGGCTATCGCCGGGCTGGACCCGAACGATCCGACAACGCTCCCACAGCCGGTTCCTGACATGACGGCGACGCTGGATGCAGGCGTCAAAGTGATAAAGATCGGGTACGACGAGAGCTACGCCACGGAAGACCTCGAACCTGAAATCGCCAGCGCGATCGCCGAAAGTGTGCGGTTGATGGAGAGCCTGGGCGCCGAGATCGTCCCGGTCAAAATGCCGGGCAGGCTGCGCGAGTACATGGACGCATGGCCCGTGATCTGCTCATCTGAAGCAGCCGCGGCCCATGCGGCCACCTTCCCATCGCGTTCGGACGAATACGGGCCGTGGTTCCGTGGTTGGCTTACTAACGGCGCAGCACACACGGCAGCGGACTACGCCGAAGCCAATGTACTGAGGGCGGCTTGCGTCGGGGACCTTCGCGTCACAATGCGCGGAATCGATCTCCTCGCCTGCCCGTCCACACATCGCACGCCGTACCCGATCACGCACGAGGAGCTGTACGGACCGATACCGTCCAGCCGTAACTCGTGGCAGTCTCGTTTCACGGCGCCGATGGACTACGCCGGACTGCCGACGATCTCGCTTCCATGCGGGCTGAACGGCGAGAACCTCCCGCTCAGCCTTCAGTTCGTAGGTCATCACCTGTCCGAGCAGCTGCTAATTCAGGCGGGACACGCCTTCGAACAGGCGACCGACTTCCACAATTTGCACCCGCCGGTGTAAATAGGTGACCACGAAGATCAGGAGCATCCCATGACTAATGATCTGCACTACAAGACGATCAGCGAACTTGCTCCACTGATCCGTGATGGGGTGTTGTCGTCGGTCGAATTGACCGAATCGCAACTTGACCGCATTGACCGAATTGATGGTCAACTCAAGGCGTATGCCACGGTAATGGCGGATAGCGCTCGCGCTCAGGCGCGTGCTGCTGACGCGGAGATCGCGGCAGGCAACTACCGCGGCCCGCCTCATGGGATCCCGGTGGCAGTCAAAGACTTGTGCGCCACAAACGGCGTTCGCACGATGGGCGGCAGCGCTGTATTCGCCGATAACATCCCCGACTTTGATTCAACGAGGCCGGTGCAGTTCTTCTCGGCAAGTTGAACCTGACCGAAGGGGCGATGGCCGGCTACAACCCGAAGCTGGACGTCCCGGAGAATCCGTGGAAGGAAGGCTACTGGTCTGGCGCATCTTCTAGCGGGTCTGGATGCGCGACGGCAGCTGGATTGGCGTACGGAACACTGGGCAGCGACACGGGCGGCTCGAACCGGTTCCCGTCAGCCTCATGCGGAACCGTCGGTCTCAAACCGACATGGGGCCGAGTGAGTCGATACGGGGTGATGGCGCTCGCGGAATCGCTGGACCACATAGGCCAGATGACACGCTCCGCCGCCGATGCCGGGATAGTCCTGCAGGCGATCGCCGGACTTGACCCAAACGATCCCACAACACTCCCCAACCCGGCCCCGGACATGACCGCGACCCTGGATGCAGGCGTCAAGGGAGTCAGAATCGGATTTGACGAGCGATATGCCACCGAGGATGTGGGATCCGAAACCGCCCCGGCCATCGCCGAGGCCGTGCGCGTGATGGAGAGCCTGGGCGCTGAGATCGTTTCGGTTACGATGCCGGCCAATCTGCGTGAATACCTGGCGGCATGGGAACCGATCTGCGCGGCAGAGGCGGCGGCGGCTCACGCCAGTACGTATCCCTTACGGTCGGACGAATATGGTCCGTGGTTCCGCGAGTGGCTCAGAAGAGGTGTATCCCTGAGCGCAGCTGAGTATGCGGAAGCCAATGTTCTACGTGCCGCTTTGGTAGGCGAATTTCGGGTGACAATGCGCGGGATCGATCTTCTCGCCAGCCCGTCCACCGGGGCGGCGGCCCACCCCGTCACCCCAGACGACATGTACGGGACGATACAACAGGAGTTGGACCCCTGGGACTTCTTCCGGTTCACCGTGCCCGCGGACTTCTCTGGACTAACGACGATTTCACTGCCATGCGGACTGAATGGTGACGGTCTCCCGCTCAGTCTCCAGTTCGTCGGACATCATCTGTCCGAACAGCTACTGGTGCAGACAGGCCACGCCTTCGAACAGGCGACCGATTTCCACGATCTGCATCCGCCGGTGTGACCCCCTCTCCCAGCGGGGGAGGGCTGGAGTGAGGGAGAAGCTCCAATAGCGATACATTCGGGCTTCCGGATAACCCTCTAACCACCGAGCCTCGCTAATTCAGGCTCTTCAAATACGCGATCAAGTCATCCACATCATCCTGCGGCAATCGGCTGTAGGTCTTCGGCATGACGTCATTGAATCCGTTCACGACAAACGCGCCCGGGGACCGAATCGACTGCTCGATGTACTGATCGGCAGTGAGTTCTGGGACTCGTGTAACAGCCGTATCGTAAATTCCGGCCAGTCCTGGGCCGCTCACACGTCTCGTGCCCGTCGAGTGACAGGCTGAGCAACTCTCATTCTTGAACAGCCGTTCGCCGTTGGACGCATCTGCTACGTGGGGTGGCAGCGCAGGATCGCGTGTGGGGGCAACACCACCGCCACCACTGCATGCGACGGCGAGGAGCATCGCGGCGGCAACGAGGGCGATTATCCGGGTGCGACCGAAATTTCCGGACACATGAACTCCTGAAACGTACAGCGTGAGGGCGTTGTTAGCGGAGTCGGCTGCCACGCCGGAGAGTATTGTGGGACACACTTACAAGTTAGCGGAACGATATCTCACGTCAGATGATGATTTCATGTCATTCGATTCTGCTCGTTGAGCGCGAATCAAGGGCAACTCATGGCTGCCACAAAGGCTGAACAAGAAGATTCAGAGACGTTAGGGTCGCTTCCTGCAGAGGCGACCCATTCTCTAAACACGCCCGTGCTCGCGCCACGTGTCGGCCCGATGGAAGTTATGCGAATACCGGACTTCCGCTGGATGGCGTTCGCCAGTGTTTTCATGGTGTTCGGATTCGAGGCCCGAGCCGCGGTCCAATCGTGGCTTTCCTACGAACTGACCGGATCACAGGCGTGGGTTGGGGCCGTCAATGGGGTGCCGGCTATCGCCGTAATCGCTTTGTCACTAGTCGGAGGCCTCGCCGCCGACAGATTTCCGAAGCGAGACATACTCCTTATCGTCAGAACGGCGATAGTGGCTCTGTCCTTCCTCACGGGATATCTCATCGCCGCCGATCTGATGACGATCTGGTTACTGTTAGGACTGGCCCTGGCACAAGGTAGCGTCGTCGCTTTTGGTATGCCGGCCAACCAGAGTTTCGTCGTGGAACTTGTAGGGCGAGACAAGTTGATGAGCGCCACGTCGATGATGCAATCCTCTGGCATGATCGGCTTGATTATTGGGCCAGCCATCGCCGGTGTCATGATCGGCGCCTGGGGCGCAGACTCGGTCTACTTCCTGGTTGGAGGGCTTGGACTTGTTGGCCTGGCGTTGCTGATGATGGTGAAAACCCGGACCGTCCATCGAAGCGACAAATCGAAATCCGCCTGGCAGGACATCAAGGACGGCTTGAACTTCGTCAAGTCCGATCCGGTGATCCGGGTGCTCATGTCACTGAACCTGCTCGCATTGTTCGCCGGGTTCATCATGCCGTTAATCCCGGTGTACGCAGAAGACGTGTTCGACGTGGGCGGAGAAGGCTTCGGGCTGATGATGGCCGCGTTCGGGATAGGCGGCGCTCTCGGGACAATTGTGCTGGTTGTTGCGGGCGACAAGTTAAATAAGGGCCTTCTGATGATCGTCACCGGAGTCCTGTTCGGCGCTTTTATGGTCGTTTTCGCGTTTTCGCGAGATTACTACCTGTCGCTGTTTCTACTTGGATTGATGGGCGCCACCGGACTCGCCTACGTCATTACGATCAGCGTACTTGTGCAGAGCCACACTCCTGACGAAATGAGGGGCCGGGTGATGAGTTTATTTGGGGTCTCTATGCAACTGTTTTCACTGGGATTCTTGTTCAGTGGGATCATTGCACAGGCGACAAGCAACGAGATCGCCCTCGTTATCGGCGGCATCGGAGTGGCGGTTCCGCCGCTGCTCGCGTACGCCACCTCGGCGGAGCTGCGCCGAGTGTCCTGAACGCTCTCGGCTTGAATGCCGGGGCTGGTCATCGGATATGGTTGGCTGACCAATGACCAAGTCGCCCTCAGATATCCTTCAGGACCTGATCAGGTTCGACACTACGAACCCACCGGGCAACGAACGCGCTTGCGTCGCGTACCTCGAGCGATTGTTCGCCGAGCACGGGTTTGAAACGAAGATCCTTGCCCTCGATCCCGAGAGTCCGAATCTTGTGGCCCGCCTCCCCGGTAACGGAACTGGCGATCCGTTGCTCTTGTACGGCCACGTCGATGTCGTTCCTACCGATGGACAGTTGTGGGATCATCCGCCATTCTCCGGCGATATCGCAGACGGCTTCATCTGGGGTCGCGGCGCTATCGATATGAAGGGCGGCCTGGCGATGATGGCCACGGCCTTATTGCGCATCAAAGCGTCTGGCGAGACCGCGCCGGGCGATCTGATCTTTGCCGCCGTATCGGATGAGGAACGAGGAGGTGTTGTCGGTGCACGGTTCCTGGTCGAAGAGCACCCGCAGGAGTTCGCCGGAGTGAAGTATGCGATCGGCGAGGTCGGCGGATTTGCTACCGATGTTTCTGGACTGCGCGTCTACCCGGTAATGGTCGCCGAGAAACAGTCATGCCTCTTAACGTTGACGTTTCGTGGGCCATCGGGCCACGCCTCGCTGGCACGTCGTGGCGGCGCGATGGCGCAAATGGCAGAGGCGATTGCACGGATCGAATCCCGGCGGCTCCCCGTTCACGTGACTCCTGCGGCTAGAGAGTCGTTGGTCGCTCTGGCCCGGGCGTTGCCGTTCCCCAAAAACCTGTTCATCCAGCTACTGCTTCGTCCGCGCTTTACTAACTGGGCGCTTGGGAAGATAGGGGAACGTGGAGCGATGTTTGACGCCATGCTCCACAACACCGTCGCGCCCACGGTCGTCTCCGGCGGGAGCGTTTCTAACGTCGCGCCCGGTGAAGTCACACTTCAGTTGGACGGGCGAATCCTCCCCGGTTACACCGAGGAAGATCTCGTGTGGGAACTCAGGTCCGTGCTTGGTGATATCGGGCACGGGCCGAACGCGCCGGAAATCACGTCCCGATATTACGACCCCGGACCGCGCGCGCCTGACATGAGCCTATTTCAGACACTGGCCTCGGTGATCGAGGAGGCTGACCCGGATTCGATCGTGCTGCCGACGCTTATCCCGGGGACTACGGACGCCCGATTCTTCTCCCGTCTCGAGATTCAGACGTACGGTTTCTTACCCATGAACCTGCCGCGGGAGATCGATTTCACATCGATGTTCCACGCCGGCAACGAGCGTATCCCACTGGACGCGCTAGAGTTCGGGGCGGACGCCATTCAGAAGGCCATCCGCCTGTACCACCGTCAGGGCAGCGAAACGGTTTAGCCCTAGGTTGCGACCGCCTCTTCCTTCTTGTACTGCTGGACGACCTTGTCCATCTCCTGCTGCGGAACTTCGCCGTATCGAACGAACGTGGACTCAAAAGATGCACGTCCGGCCGATATCGCTCTCAGATCTGTGGCGTAGCGTTGGACCATCGCGAGCGGCACGTCCGATTCGATTATCGTGTGGCCGTTCGCAGCAGGGGTCATGCCCAGGATCTGCGCTCGCTTCGTATTGAGGTCGCTGATTACGTCCCCCGTCAGATCGTCCGGGGTCATGATCCGGAGGTGCATCACTGGCTCCAACAGGACCGGCCGGGCCAGAGGAATGCCCTGTCGGAGCGCAAACCCACCTGCGATCTCAAATGCCATTCCGGACGAATCGACCGAGTGACTGCTGCCGTCAACAAGCGTCACGCTAACGTCCACCACGGGGAATCCAGCCACCGGGCCCTCTTCCATGGACTTCACGACACCTTTTTCGACGGCGGGAATGTACTCCCGTGGAACGTTTCCTCCGACCACTTTGCTGTTGAATTCGAATCCGTCGCCACGGGTTAGCGGGTTGAGTTCGATCACGACGTGTCCAAACTGTCCATGTCCGCCGGACTGCTTCTTGTGTCGATACTCGACTCGGGCGGAGCCACCTATCGTTTCCATGTACGCGATCCGTGGCAGAGACGTTTCAAGCGCCACGCCAAACTTGCGTTCGACTCGCTCGACGCCGATCTCCACATGTACGTCACCGAGACCGCGAATGATCGTCTCCGCCGTGACCGGGTCACGAGAAATCGAGAGACTCGGGTCTTCCTCCCCGAGCCTTGTCAGGGCGACAGACATCTTGTCCAGATCAGCCTGCGTTTTTGGTTTCGCCGCCATTGCGTAGTACGGCTCTGGCAGATCAATACCGTCAAGCGTTACCGGGCTGTCGCTGTTCGTCAGCGTGTCGCCTGTGGCGGTCACATCCAATCGTGAGATTACACCGATATCGCCAAATATAACCTCGCCCGTATTCTCCGATTCCTTGCCTTTGGGGGAGGAAACCTGTCCGACCCGTTCAGAGGTTTCCTGGTTTACGTTCCAGTGTTCTGAGTTACCGACGAACGGAATCCCGTACACGCGGAAGTAGGACAGTTTGCCTACGAAGGGATCTGCGCTGGTCTTGAACACTAGGTTTGCTTCGGCGCCCTCCGGGATCTCCGGAGCGTCGTCACGTGCGGCGGCGACAGCGGGAGAGGGAAGCAGATCCACAATTGTGTCCATCAACTCAGGAACGCCGATCTCTCCCAGGGCCGCGGTCACTACGATGGGCACGATCTCTCCGGCCGCGATGCCACTTCGAAGTCCGGTGATCAACTCGTCCGCCGTCAGAGGCTCGCCTTCAAGATATTTCTCAGCGAGCGCGTCGTCCGTTTCGGCCACGGCCTCAACCAGTCGCTCGTATAACTCAGCGCCATCACCTTCCTGCAATGAAGAATCACTAATCAGCGAGCCGACGCCTGTGAACGATGATTCGGCGCCGTTTGGGAGTTGGATGGGGACACATTTCCGGCCCCACGCTTCTGTGATCTCGTCAACGACCTGGTCAAACTCCGTGTTCTCACGATCGATTTTGCTGATCACAACGATCCGCGGAAGCGATCGTTCTTCAAGTCTGTCCCATGCCTGAGTCGTCCCGACCTCAATCCCGGAGGGAGCGGCGACCACGAGGACTGCGGCGTCTGCTACACGTAATGCGCATAGCATTTCGCCCGCGAAGTCGGCATATCCGGGCGCATCCAGTACGTTAATTTTTGTATCTCGCCACATACTCGGCAGGATCGTAGTGGTGACACTGGACTGACGGCGTTGCTCTTCTGGTTCAAAATCTGAGTCGCTGGTGCCGCCCGTCACACTGCCTAACCGGGTCGTCTCGCCGGCCAGGTGAAACATTGAATCAGCAATTGAGGTCTTCCCGGACCCGGAGTGGCCCAGGAACACTACGTTCCTAATCTGTTCAGTGGTGAACTCCGCCATTTGGTGCCTCCAGACTCAATCGAGCTAATAGAGCGCGCCGGAGAAGGTTTGACTTGCCGGCGAAACTGGGGTATTTGGCTTCGGCCGGAGTATAGCATCGGCGAACGTAATTACAGTGAGTATTGAATGAGGCTCGCGGTAGTTCGGTCTAATTCGCCCTGCTGGAGGGAAAATTGAACGCATGTCACGTGCCTCGCTATGAAGTCTCTCTGAGAATTGAGATGAGTGACTCGAAGAAGCGCCGGTCTTCCCCGTTGGATGTAGCGCCTGCAAGTAATTCCAGGGTGTCGATGTGCCGTGACCTGTACTCGGCCTCGAAATCGCCACTATCGACTCCGGTCAGGTAGTCGGAAACACCTTCGCCCACCAACCCGGCCGCCCGGCCTTCTCCGACTCTGTCGCGCAGTGAGGTCAGCAGCTCGCCCGCTGAGCCAAGCCTGCCGGGTGGCCCGGCGCCTAAATCGGACCAGTAAGCGTCGTACACGATGGTGTTGAGCGTGTCGGTCAGTACATCTCCTCGCCCAGCATCAAGGGCCGCCAGCATTAAGTCAGCCGCCGTGTCGGCATCGAAATACGCCAGTTGCCGGATGATGCGCTCAGGAGTTGGTTCCGGGCCGTCGAGGGCGACCAGTAATACTGCGGACCGATTCAGATCAGCGCTCAGGACCATTACCGCCTCCGTTGCGTGGCCGGTCACCCACGGCAGCAACCTGAGGTCCGTTTCTCTGAAAACCCGAAGCACGAGACCCGGATCACTGACTGCGAATTCGTCCAGAAGATCGTACACGGCTTCATCGAACGGTGCGTCGATCGCGTAGTTGCCGGAGCTGTTCTCGGTGAGGCGGGCGATTCCCTGAATCAACGTGTCTGGCGAGGCGCCAGATACGACCCCGACGGCATTCAACAGACGTTCGGGTTGAACTTCGCCGACGCGCGCTGCGGACGGTCGAACGTCCAGCAACTTGAGCAGCAGCGAGTCCGGGATTGCCTGGATCACGCTTCTTGCGATCTCTGGTTCAGCATCTCGCATCGTGCTGAAAATCGTGTCAATGCGTCCTGCCAGCTCGTCGTCCGAGAATTCGAGCAGCCGATCCGCAAGCTCATTCGCGGCCTCTTCCGGCGCGGTGGTTCCAAGATTCAGCGCCGCATCTGCGAAGGCCACCAGCTCACGTAACTCTTCGGCATATGCGCTTGCAGACGATTCTATCCCTTCAAGATCGGATGCACTCCCCGCGGGAAATAGCTCCAGAAGAGTGCGCGCTTTCAGAAGGGGCGCGAAGTCCTGGACATCTCGACCGCCGTCCGACCCTGAAAGCGCCCGATATCTTTTCGCCTGTTCGGAAGGTGATAGCGGGTCCAACTCTTGATAGATATCGAGCGTTTGTCCGAGCTCCCTCCCTCGTGATCCAGTTCCACTTGCAAGAACGTCGGGATGTTCGGTATGCAGATCGATCAGATCACGAAGATATCGTGCCCAGAAGTTGAACCCCCGGTCCGTTCCGGTGGCGTCCGTCAAAGCGTTGCGCTGCTTCTTGATCTCGTCGAACTGGTCTGCGAAATCGACAAGTCGCTGCTTCTCTTCTCCGCCGATAAATACGGTAGCGGAGAGACTCAGTTCAGCATGCTCCTGTCGAGGAAGGTCTTCGTAATTATCAAGAGGGAAGTGCTGTAGCCCGAATATCTCCCCTGCATCCGCCCGTTTCTCATCGTCTAGAGCAAACCACCAACCGAGTACATCCGGCCAGTCCTTCGCCTTGGGCACCACCCCGGCGTCGGAAAGGTATGACGTGTAGTACTTCCGGAGGATTGGAGGGATCAGGTCAAGATCCCCGCCGGTCAGGTAAATCAGATCCGCCTCGCCGAAATGCGCAAGGTCCGGCAGATCCCCTCTATCAAGATTGGGAAGATTGCGGAATCGATCCCGAAGCGGCTCAAACCGATCGGGTGGCTGCCGCATAAACTTGAGCAGATCTGCCTGGTACGACTCGAGGATTTCCTGGGTATCGGACCCGGGAATCAGGTCTGGCCGCCCTTCCACCGGGAACGCGCCCCAGTAGGAGTGACCCAGCTCATGCATCACGGAGCGTGGCACTGCTTGCCCCGCACCGGCCCATCCGCTTAGTCCGGTGCTGCCAAACCACGCCGGCTGACCACGCATCTGCCGGAAGTCGTACGAGTTTTGCCAGTCGATGCCGTCCGAGGTGAAACCCCAGATCCCCTGCACCACGACCAGTCTTCCGGTGACCCAGTCCTGTTCCGCGATCAACGGATCTGAATCCGGGCCGAAATCACGTGCCGCGCCCTCAGGATTCTTCTCAATAATCTCGGAATCCGAGGACGAACCGACAGGAACCTGTGGGCCAGACGAACTGCACCCCGCCGCGGCCATGGCTACGATAACGACGAGCGCGACTGCGCTGGCTGCAATGTTGGGAAGTCTCATTTTCACGAGGTTATACGCACCAGCCGGATAGGTCGGTTCGGCGGGCCTCCCAATCGCGGGCCCAAATCTCGGACCAAGAACGTATATACGTGAGACAGTCTTCGCCAGTAAACCCGGGAAAATCGCCTAGAACGATCACACGACACTAGATCGCCGCTATTTCGACGCAAGGAACTGAACACTGGAGACACCGGCTACACCCTTCTCCGGCAATCAGCTCAGCCGTTTGATGCACATCCTCATTCAATTGCTTCAATCCCTGTGCTGGCCGTTCCGCGCCACTTGTCGTGTGTTGAAGAGCCGGAGATTCCGCAAAGGCGCCCTGATTTTTTCCCTGGTGGCTCTGTTGGTCTTCACGCCGCGCTCCACCCGCATCCTGAGTCCCGCACATGCGGCAGCGCGTGGCTACGAATACGGCCTCGTTGGCTGGGAGACCTCTAACTTCCTGGACAAATGGGTCCATCGTGCCGGGGAGTTTATTCCCTGGGTTGGAGCTTCAGCCGAAGAAAAACGGGAGCGACTCGATCGATACCTTGTGCTAAACGACGAGATCAAAACGGCAATTCGCGAGATTGATCGTGAAGCATCCGCCCCAGATTCTGATAGCGATCAATTGTCGTTGCTACAAGATCGACTTGATGATCTCGAAAAAGAACGCGGCGGGCTTCGTAACGACGTTGAGGAATTTATGGAATCGGCCATCGACGCTGTTCTCCGAGACCTGGACATAGGCGAACTTGGACCTCTTACATGGCCTCCTGTCGATTTCAGGCTGGACTCAACCCCGCGTGTTCTTGTCACCTCGCCGCGAGACAGTATCAAGCGACTGGAGTCGATCTTGATCGATCCCGATATCACGCTGGCCGAGCGTCAAACCGTGGAAGACTCGGTTTACGACAACTCGGGTCTATCGGCCATTGTCCTCGGAACAGGTGGAGTTGCGACGTTCCCGACCGTAATCCCTAAAGATCGTGATCTGCTATCCACGCTGGATGTTGCGGCGCACGAGTGGCTCCATGCCTACCTGATCTTCAAGCCACTGGGACGTGCCTACTGGAGCAGCGATGATCTGACGACGATCAACGAGACGGTCGCCAACCTGTTCGGTGAAGAGGTGGGACGGCTCGCCTACGAACGAATTACCGGTGATACTCTGCCGCCCTCAGACCCGTTCATACCCGAGACAGACCCGGATTCGGACGAATTTAGTTTCCGTGAATTTATGCGTGAGACGCGCCTCAAAGTTGACGAAATACTTGCGGATGGCAACGTATACGGGGCGGAGGCCTATATGGAGCAGAGGCGAATCGAGCTTCATGACCACGACATCTTTATCAGGAAAATTAACCAGGCTTACTTCGCGTTCAATGGTTCGTACGGGGACAATCCCGCCTCGGTAAGCCCGATAGGAGAGCAGGTTCAAGAACTGAGGACATATGTTGATAACGTCGCCGATCTCGTAAAAGCCATACGGGGCACAACCAGCTACGAGGGATTTCTCCAGCGTATTGATCAGGAACGATCTGCGTTCGAGGAGCGAATCGGCGATTAGGCCGTTCGTAGCGACAGAAGCCGCAGGCCTAACAGACCTAAAAGGAATCCAGGTACAGGAATATGCGCGTACCTCGGGTATACTTCCCGATGGTCTGGCAACGGCACGCAGTGGCGTTTGCCTGGCTATTTAATTAACAGATACCTTCATCGGTCCGTATCACGTTCTGATCTGGGTGTCAGTGAACTGAAATCAGGCGGGGCTTTCGTGCCACCGCCGGGCGGCGACCGAATGAACGCCGCCGGCAGGAGTAATAATGGCCGCTGGTAGCGATCCCATACCCCGGATGGGCCGGGACGAAATGTACCGCCCACCGGAAGACGGTGGTGGAGATAACGGAGGAAACGCCGGTCGTGAGCAGGTCTCGTTAGAAGACCTGATCGAACGTTTCAAGGGCGGGATTCCGCCCCTTAAATTCCTCGGCGGAGGTGGCATAAGCCTGATCGCCCTGATTGGCATGATCGTCGTCGTCGTCATATGGCTGGCTTCCGGAGTATTTACCGTTGATCCAGACGAGCAGGCGGCTCTACGCCTGTTCGGCAAGTACAACAGTACGGCGGATTCCGGCCTGAACTGGTGGTGGCCGGCACCGGTAGGCCAACGTGACATCGTTCAGGTGACGCAGACGCGGACCATGGAACTCGGCTTCCGAAGCGGGGCCGATGGAACTGCGTCGGTAACTCTGGTCTCTGTTGAAGCCCAGATGATTACGGGTGACGAAAACATCGTGGATGTTGGCGCCGTGATCCAGTACAGGATTTCTGACCTTCGTAGCTATCTGTTCGAGGTCGACGACCCCGGAGACGAGGATAGAGGTATCGCCGCCGGCAGCCCTGACGGACGAACCCTGCGTGATGTGGCAGAGACGTCACTTCGCCAGGTCGTTGGGGCTCGAACGATCGACGACGCATTGACCGAAGGTCGTGAGCAGATTCAGGAGGACACACGCCTCCAGATGCAGACGATCCTCAACTCTTACAATGCCGGCATCAACATCATCTCCGTGCTGCTACAGAACGTGAACCCGCCGGAAGAAGTGCGGGATGCGTTTGAAGACGTAGTCGTGGCGCAGGAAGAAAAAGAGCGCCTGAGAAACCTCGCTGATGCGTACGAGGCAGATCAGTTGCCGAGGGCACGGGGTGAAGCGGCACGGATCGTTGAGGCTGCCGAAGGTTTCAGACAGGGTCGTATAGCGCTGGCACAGGGTGAGGCGGACGGGTTCAAAGAACTCCTTGAGGGTTACCTGAACTCCAAGGATGTCACCCGGCAACGCCTCTATCTGGAGGCGATGGAGGAGATCCTGCCCGGGACCACCAAGTTTGTCGTAACAGAGGATGTTGCTGATGGCGTTTTGCCGTTCTTGCCATTGACCTCCACAGGCAATACGGGCTTAGGGGGAGGGCAGTAAGATGCGCAAACTAGCAATTCCATTTCTCGTACTCCTGATCATCGGCGCAATCGTCGCTTCTCAAGTTCTCTACAAGGTTGACGAGACGCAGGTCGCGATCGTTACCCGTCTTGGAGAATTCCGAGAGTCCAAGACGACCCCCGGACTGGGGTTCAAGGCCCCGTTCATCGAGTCGGTGACCAAGCTGGACAAACGTCTGCTTCGTGTTGACGCACCACCGGCATCACTGTTGACACTCGACAAGCGCACACTCGTAATCGATGCATACGCTCGTTACAGGATCATCGACCCGCTGATTTTCTTCCGGGCTCTCCGCACGGAATCCAACGCAGAGGCAAGAGTGGGCGACATCGTCAACTCAAACCTGCGTCGTGAGGTGGCACTGGACCTCCAGTCCGAGATCATCGACGAGACACGTGAGGAGATCATGAGTCGGATCACTGAAGCGTCGAAACTTCTCGACATTCAGCGATCTGAGGCCGAAGCGCTTCCCGGTGGACTACGGGATTCCAGCCTGACGATCATCATCGCCGCGAGGCCCGCGGATGAGGGCGAAGAGCCTATCCGAGACCGCCTTCCCACACCGGACCAGTTGGAATCGATCATCAACAGTCCCGCTCCTCTAGATTTCGATCTTGAGGGCGAGAATTTCCGATATCGGGTTCCGTTAACGGACCGGTTTGGAATCGAGATCGTCGATGTGCGCATCAAGCGCGCGGACTTCCCGTCAGGAGTCGCGGCCTCAGTGTTCGACAGGATGCGGGCTGAGCGTGAACGGATCGCATCGGCACAACGTGCGGAAGGTGCGCAGATTGACCTTGAGAAACGTGCTGAGGTGGACAGGATTGTCCAGATCATCACGCAGACGGCTCAGGGTGATTCCGCACGGATCATCGGTGAAGCTGAAGGAGAGGCGATCTCGATCCTCGCCGAACAGCTAGGCCGGGATCCCGAGTTCTACGCGTTCACACGGTCTCTTGAGGCTTACAAGCTGATGCTGGAGAGCGACGCGACGTTGATCTTGAACGTCGATAGCGATCTCTGGCGTTACCTGGAGTCGCCACTCGCTCCGGCTGACCGTTAAGCACGGCCAGTCGGCGAGAGTTAGACGAATATGAGAACGCCGCGGTGGCCGAGAGGCCCGGCGGCGTTCTCGCGTTCGGTTCTGAAATTACCGGACATTTAGAGCAGGTTTTGAAGTCGGTCCCGGAGCACGTACCGGACGATCGAGAGGATCACGGCCGCGCTCAATATGAAGGCTATGAACGTTCCCGCGGCCGGAGGATGCTCCGAGCGCAAGGCCAACAAACAAATATAACCCAGGCGACGTTGGCGTCGCTTGCTCTACTCGCGATTTTGCTCATCGAGCAGGGCGTATCCGACGGCATTATTGTCGTCACGATATGGCCGCACCCGGCCCCTGATGTGGGACCTCTCGAAAGCCGCAGGAGTATGTGGGTGAAGGGTATGAAGGCGCATCGTGCTGGCGTGCGCTTTCCTTCGGATTCGCCGTTCGTACCGAACTCCGTTTGATAGCGCAGCGACGACAAATACTAGAGACGCGCTCCCCGAATCTCCCGAGAGAACTTATGCGCGTTCCGATGAGTCCCGATGTACGAACAGGGCCCCGGGACTTTGCCGCTCTATCCGGGACGCTCCATGGGCCATTCCGGGATTCCATCCTCTGGGACGAATCCGATGACCTCCCTTGAGTGGTCGATATCGCGGTAACGGCCGCGGTTGTTGGAAATCGCATAAAATAGGTCAAAGCGAACCGATTCGGGGGCAAACACACATTTCTCAACCATCTGAATGACGTCGCGATGGCTGCAATACACTGCAGCGTGCCGGGCGTCGTACGGCCAGTCCTCTTTGACCACCCGGCCAATTCGGACGCATATCACTGACATGCCGTGCGCATCAGAGTAGTAGCGGCCAAGGGCCTCACCCCATAACTTTGCGGCGCCGTAAATGCCGTTGGGGCGGGGCGGGTCCTGTGGCGTGAGGATTGGCCGAGGTGAAGGTACTTCGTCCCAGCGCGCCTCCACCATCGCCTTTATCGGCTCGTCGACCTCGTACTGCATCTGCGTTGCGCCGGAACTGCCAAATATGACGCGCTTAACGCCAACCTCGCGCGCTGCTTCAAACACGTTGTACGCGCCGATAAGATTACTGGACACCTGGCCTGAGAACTCTGGACCCAGATACGCCGCCATGTGCACCACCGTGTCGATATCCTCAAAAGCTGGACGGATGGCGTCCAGGTCAGAGATATCCGCCCGCACACAGTCCACGCCCTCAACGTCCTGACGATTTAAGGCACGCACGTAGTTGTTCTGCGCTAACGACCGACCGACCATCCCGCCGATCAGTCCGCTCATCCCTGTCACCAGAATGCGTTTGCCGCCCTGTGCCCCGTCGGTCATTGATACGCTCCGATACTAGATTCGATTACAGCGGCATTATTCGGCGAGATCGCTTCCCGAGCAAGTCCAGCTATTGATCACCTGAATTGCCGTAACATCTCTCTATTAGCCAGAAATTAGAACATGTGTTGACGGGGACGGGCCCGGAACCATGGGGAGTGAGACGAATATGGCCAACGGCAAGATCAAAGTAAGCCTCGTAAGCGGGGCTGACCGAACCAGAACCATCCCTGAAGCACTGGCCCTCATCTCAGATCAGGTCCAGATTCCAGATCGGCCTGTCTTGATCAAGCCCAATTTCGTTTCAACCCTCAATCAGTTGAGCGCGACTCCGGTAGATGCCGTGCGGTCAACGCTGACTTTCCTCAAGGACAAGGGCGTACGCGAGTTCACGATCGCTGCCGGACCGGCCATCGGTACCGCAGACGATGGGTTTGATAACTACGGCTACCGCCCTCTCGCCGACGAGTTCAACATCACCTGGCTCGATCTCAATTCCGATGAGACCGTGACGGTCGCATCTTTTGACGATGAGCTGAACGCTCAGTACCTCAACATGTCACGCACGATGTCGGAGTCGTACATCGTTTCTGTGACACGAACTAAGACACACAACAACGTCGTGGTCACGCTCGGGCTCAAGAACATCCTGGTCGGGACTCTGGCGGGTAAAACCGAAAAGCAGAAGATCCACCGGGGCAGCAAGGCGATCAACCTTACGCTGGCCAAGATGGCGCAGCATGTGGCTCCCGATCTCACAGTCCTGGACGGCACAGAAGGCATGCAGGGCAACGGCCCGGTAAGCGGCGATCCCATCGACTCCCGGATCACCCTGGCATCAGCACACAGCATCGCCGCGGACGTGATCGGTTTGCAGGCGATGGGTTATCGCTTGGACCAGGTCGGCTACCTTCGATACGCCATGGAACTACGCAGGCTCACGCTGGACGACATTGAAGTCGTGGGCGAGCGGGTGGAAGACGTCAAGATCGATTTCCGGCCGCACGATAACATCGCAACCCAGCTTACGTGGCCGGTCGATGGTGACTGGCGGCCGGTGTTCGACGCCGTCGGAGACTAGTTCCAGCGATCCCTGTAGACAGCCGGCGCCCGAGGACTAGAGGACTATGCGATGCCTCGCGCCCTGGCTGCTGCTGTGTGATCCCAGGGGCCGATCCATTCCGGCTTGATCTCCATGCCGAACCCGGGAGCATCGGACGGGGTCACGTATCCGTCCTTCGGCATCGGCATGCCGGGAATCGGACACACCTCATCCAGCGGGATTCCGGGATCACTGCCCATCCAGTACTCGGCGATCGGCGATTCCGGCGCCGCGGCGGCAAAATGCTGTCCCCACGGCGTGCCAGCTGAAGTGTGCGGGACCGTGATAAGGCCTGCCGCCTCGGCGATGGTGTAGATCTTCATCACCTCGGTCAGACCGCCGGACCACTTCATGTCCGGCTGTAGGATATCCACCGCACGCCTCTCGACGAGCTGTCGAAAGGCCTGTCGTCCGTGGTGGTGCTCTCCGGTGGCGATCGGGACCCAGTTCACCGACTTTTTCAGTTCAACGTAGCCCTCAAGGTCGCTGGAGATCAGCGGTTCTTCGAACCAGCGCAGGTTGTATGGCCGGACGCGATCCGCAACCCTGATAGCGAACTCGACGTTGAACGAACTGACCGGGTTGTACATCAATTCCGCGTTCGGCCCGACCTGTTCTCGGGCTTTCGCGATATGTTCTTCGGCTAAATTCACGCCGTCCAGACCCATTCGGTAGTGAGCCGGATTACTGATTTTGAACGCTTTGAAGCCGAGTTCCTGCGACCAGTCCAGATCATCGCTGGTCGCGTACACGGGAATTTTGTCCCTGCATGGTCCGCCGAGGAGGCTGTAGACCGGGACGCCGAGCAACTTGCCCTTGAGATCCCACAACGCCAGGTCCACGCCGGACCGGGCGACGGTTGCAAGACCGCTCGCCCCGTAGTTCTGCACCGATCGCCACATCAGGTCGTTAAGGAACTCAGTGGCAAGTGCATCCCTGCCCTCAAGCAGCGGCGCGTAATGGTAATCGATCAGCGCCGCCACAGGCTCGCCGTAACTACATGCGCCAAGCCCAAACGTGCCGTCTTCTGCGATTACCTGGACCCAGACATCTCCGGCCCCTGCGCCGGGCATCTTCCCGAATCCGGTCGGGAACTCCGGATAGTAGTTGATCGGAAGTGCTCGCCGGGCAGAAACCTTGTTCGCCGCTGGTCGTGTCGGTTTCGACTTCGGCGGCGTTACCGGGATGTCCAGTTCTACGACGCGAATCTGCTTGATCTTCATGCACGTTCTCCCGTTCAACGGATCTGTGTGATCGGCAACGGCGTGAACAATACACGGTGAGCCGTACGATTGACCGCTCCACGTAGGCCGATGGGTCTCAGTTCAGCGCTGCCAGCACCTGCTCGGCCGCCTGCGCACCGATAGCGGGGCTGAACGAACCCTCAAAAGACCCCGGACTTTGAACCACGATCAGATCATGCTCGCGGTCAACCCAGATGAACTGCTTTCCTGCGCCGACGGCGGCGAACGTGTCTTTCGGAAGGTCGGGCCACAGCATTCCCTGATCGTTGCACCAGAAGCCGAGGCCGTACTGCCACAGTGAGTTTGGCTCGTGTTGGAGAAGCATGTCCGAGACGCGCGTAGCCTGCCGAATCCAACCGGCAGGAACGATCTGCTTACCCGCCCAGTCGCCATCGTTCAGCCAGAGCAGTCCCAGCCGGGCCATGTCACGGGCCGTCATCTGGAACGTCGTTGCGTAACCGAAAACGCCAAGTTTCGCGTTCGGTTGAAGATCGAAGTTGGAGTACACCCACTTCCACGATCCGCCGACAAGGTTGCGCAACTTCCGTTCGGCAAGCCTTCCAAAACCGGCACCTCGTTCGGGGTCAGATGTGCGGTACAACGAGTACTCGGACGCCAGAGCGTGTGTGACCACGTTCATGCCAAATGTCTGGTAGTTGAACGTGCGCCCGGGCGATTCTCCCGGCTTCATGTAGCCGGACATGTTGCCGATCAACTGCCGAAACGTGATCCCGGCGTTTTCCGGGAACGCGTAACGATTTTCCTTCGGTCCTTCTTCTGGCGACACGTCCAGAAACTCAGGGTAGTAGTCAGCCACAAGATCGTCCGCTGAGCCAATCACCCCCTCGGCTATCGCAATCCCAAGAACGGTGGAGTAGGTAGATTTGGACGCAGATGCCTGTCCCCGCAGATCCTCCGGCCCCATACCACCGCCGTGCCACTCTGCCGCGATCCGGCCTTGTCTGACCACAAGCAGCCGGTACGGCAAGTCACCGGCGTGCCTCGCCTGCCAGTCTCCGACCGCGGCAAGGCGTGTCGCGTCAAATCCAAGCGACTCGGGATCGCCGAACTCCCACTGCGCCACCGGAAACGAGCTCTTAGGCTGCAAATCGGGCGTCACCCCGACAGTGCTTCTTTGACCAGCTGGGAGAACATCTGCAATCGCGGGTCGTTCACCACGTCAGGCTGCATGCCGGTAGTAATGATGGCGACCCCCGCCTTCAAGTCCGGGTCTCCCCAGCTTATGCAGGTACCGACCCCGCCGTGTCCAAATACACGAGCACTCGGAGCGTCTCCCATTCGCCCGGGCCCCTCTCTGGCAAGCTGTACCCCCAGGCCAAATTTGTACTCGCTGCCGGAAACAGGGCCGATGCCCTCGGCGTGAAGAATCGTCACGTCTGCGATCGTCTCCGCGCTCAACCACCGTTTACCGTCAACGGAGCCGTCATGCACGAGAACGCTGTAGAAGCGCGCGAGGTCTCGGGCGGTCGAAGTGCCATTTCCTCCCGGCGACGGGTTGAATTTGAATAACTCAGAGTTGCCAAGTTCCGCCAGAGATGGGTCGGTGAAATCAGGCATCGATTTCAGACGCGCCAACCTCGGCATTCGTTCGGCGTCAAGGGCGTAAGTAGTGTCCACAAGTCCGAGAGGGCCGGCGACTTCCGCCTGGAAGAAGTCCTCGAATTTCTGCCCCGAGATTCGTTGCACCAGTTCCGTTACAAGAAACCCGAAAGTCATGCTGTGATATTCGATCGCAGAACCGGGCTCAAACTCTGCTTTAGCGGACTCCATTGCAGAAATCACTGTCGCCCAGTCAGCCTTCCCGGCGGCCGCCATCTCGATAATCCCCGACGGCGTGGTCGGGACGCCCGCCTGGTGTGTCAGGACGTGGCGGACGGTGGTGGACTCCTTGCCGTTGATCCCGTAGCCCGGCCATATGTCTCCGACAAGATCGTCCCAGTCCACATTGCCCCGCTCTTTGAGCACCCACAGGCATGCTGCGGCCATCGGTTTGCCGCACGACCAGATGCTGAACAGGGTGTCCGCAGATACCTTGGACCCGTCCCCGGAACCGATCTCACCGCCGTACATGTCGACGACGAGTTCGCCGTCTTTGTACGCCGCGATGGCACATGCCGGGTGAACCCCGAGCGCAAGGTGGTGCCAGAGGCGGGAGTCGATCACGTCTACGGCGCGTCTGCTCAAGGTGGCCACGATCGTTTCCTTTCGATCCCCAGAACCGAACCCAGAACGAATTGGGGAGAAGTTATCGGAGTAAAGCGTATCGGGAGGAGCCGATTATATGTTCGTTGGCCGCGGTGCATGCGACCGGGCCTTCTACACCCTATTCGCCTGATTCATCCGGGCCCGTAATCCCGATGCCCTGGGTTGCAGAGCCAGAAGTAGTTCTCAGGCAGTTCCGGGGTGGAGCTTTGACCCTGCGGGTTCTGCGTTGCGCCAGGCCGGCTCCCAGCGTCACGAGAATCGCGCCCGCCCACAACAAATTGGTGAGCGGCTCGTCCAGGATCAACCAGGCAAGGATGATCCCGAAGACCGGCTGGCTCAGGTTCAACACACCGACCTGGGATGGCAGGTATCGCTGGATAAGCCACAGGTTGGAGATAAATCCAAACCCGGCGATCACGGCACCCTGGTAGAAGATCGAAATGGCGAGCTCTTTATTCATGATCCATGGCTCGCCCTCAAAGATCAGGCCGGCGGGGATGAAAACTACTGCCCCGAACGCGGCCTGTGCAAGCAGCAGTTTGTTCGGGTCCATTTTTCCAGATTGCCGGGCGTTGTATATGAGGCGTGCGCCTAGAAGGAAACCACCGATGATCGAGAGAATGTCGCCCAGTAACACCTCGCCAGATGCGTCTCCGCCAAGACCGTCCAGCGAGATCACCACCACGCCCATATAGGCCACCAGTATCCCGATAAGGCGAGATGGAACCATCCGATCCCCAGCGATGAAGAAATGGGCCAGGATCGCCATCCAGATCGGGAACGTCACGGATAGCACTGCACCGTGCCCGGCCGTCGTGTACTTCAGGCCGAGGTTCATGAACGCGAGTTGAACGCAAAATAGCAAGCCCAGGATGGTCAGGACCCGAATCTCGCTCCGCCGCACCCGAAGGTCTGCGCGGGTGTAGATGGCCCATATCACGATGACTACTGCACCTGTGAGGAATCGGTACCAGCCAAGGCGGAGAGGCGGCGCGTATTCCAGCCCGGACTTGATGGCGATGGAGTTGCCGGACCACAACGCCGAGACGAAGACGGCGAAGGCACCTGCGCGCGGGGTTATGCTGCGGTGCTGGGGTGGTGGCATTGCCGGGAAGGTACACCCGCATCTGGGCGTGGTCAACGCGTTTCTGGACGGCAACACCGATCGCTAAAGATCAGTCGGCCGCAGCGCGTTCCGGCTCACTCTCAGGAGACGCCTTACTGTTAGAGCGTTTTCGGCGTTGAGCTAGACCTGCTCCGAGCATCACCAGAACCGCCCCGGCCCACAGGTTGGAGGTCGGCGTTTCGCCAAGGATGGCCCACGCGAGCAGGATGCCGCTGATCGGTGATATCAGCCCGAGGGCGGCCAGACGAGATGGGAAGTAGTGTGTGATCAACCACAGGCTGGCGATGAAGCCGAACCCGGCGATCACTATTCCCTGGTAGACGAGGGAGGTCCACAACTCCCAGGCCCAAGACCACGGCTCAGACTCAAATACGGCGCTCATGGCGATGAAGAAGATCGTCCCCATGAGGAATTGCGTCAGCAATAGTTTGCTGGGGTCTATCCCTTCGACAAGCCGGGCGGCAAAGATCTGCCGGGCCGCGAGAAGAAATGCCGAGATAAGCGACAGTCCGTCGCCCAGCAATATGTCCCGGTTCACGCCGGAACGTAAGCCGTCCAGGGAGATAACGATGATGCCGGCGTACGCAACTAGGATTCCCAGGAACCGTCCTCTTTCAAGGCGATCACCGGGGATGAAGAAGTGCGCCAGGAGCACCGTCCAGATGGATGTGGTCACGTTTAATGAGAGGGCGTGACCGGCGGTTGTGTACTTGATGCCAAGGTTCATGAACACGAGCTGGACGGTGAACAACAGCCCGAGCAATATCAGCGGTACATACTCTTTCCGGTGAATCCGGAGGTCTGCTTTTGTGTAGATAGCCCACACAAGCGTCACAAGTGCGCCCGCGACGAATCGCATCCATCCGATACGAAGCGGGCCGGCGAAATCCAGCCCCGCTTTAATGGCGATGGAGTTGCCGCTCCAGAAAATGCCGACGATTACGGCGAACGCGCCGGCGCGCGTGGTCAGGGGCCTACGTTTGATTTCCGCCAATTTCGCTTACGCGTCTCCGCCGGATGACGGCTGTTTCAGCGATGGCGCCCGGATAGCCGTTTTCGCCGGAGAACTGCGCCTTTGTGCGATGAGCGCACCCGCCATAACGAGGATGCCACCCACCCATAAAAGTTCGGTCGGCTCTTCGTCCAGGATCAGCCAGGCGAGCAGGATGCCGGTCACGGGCTGAGTAAGGGAGATCGCACTGATACGGGACGGAAAGAAGTATTTGCTCATCAGCAACATGGCCAGGAACCCGAACCCGGCGATCACCATGCCCTGGTAGAAAAGCGAAACGGCAAGTTGCCAGGTCCACAGCCACGGATCAGGTTCAAATATAAAGCTGATGATGATGAACGCGACGGTACCAACAGCCGCCTGAAACAACAGCATCTTCGCCGGGTCGATGCGCGACACGAGCCGGGCGTTGTAAACGATCCGTGCGCCTAGCAGGAAGCCGGAAATGGCGGAAAGTATGTCTCCCACGATCAGGTTCTCGGCGCCGGGCTCTCGCAGAGAGTCCGCGGTGATCACGATGATCCCGGAGTAGGCGACCATGATCCCGACAAGCCGGGCAGGCGCGAGCCGGTCCCCCGGGATAAAGAAATGGGAGAGGACTGCGATCCAGATCGATGAAGTGACGATCAATACCGTCGCGTGGCCGGCCGTCGTGTACTTGATGCCCAGGTTCATGAAAATGATCTGGACGCCGAAGAACACGGACAACGAAATCAGGGGCCACCACTCGCCACGATGGATTCTAAGATCCGCCCGGGTGTAGATGGCCCAGCCCAGGATTACGACCGACCCCGCCAGCATCCGCATCCAGCCCAGCCTGAGGGCGGGCGCGTAATCAAGCCCGGCCTTGATCGCGATCGAATTTCCGCTCCACAGTGTGGTGACGAAAAATACGAATAGTCCGGATTTCAGAGTTAACGGACGACGACGCAGATCGGTAGTCGGCGGAGAGGAGGAACCCGTCTGCCCCGGAGGCGATGCAGTATCGCTCCGGTCGGCGACGTTAGATGACACTAATTGAGCCTACTTCCGCGCAGGCAGCCGGTCGACGAAATCAATAGCGTCCCGGGCGTAAGTGGTTTCCGCCGTCATCCAGATGCCGTAGCAACACCAGCTCCTCCTCCGTAGGCGGATCCATATAGGTCAGATCCTGCGACACCTTCAGGTTCCAGGGGACGATCGCCTGAACCTCTTCCAGCGATACGCCGGGGAAGAGCTGCTCAAGAACCATCTCGCATGAACCGGTGGTGCCGCCGTCCTCCGTGTCGAACCCGAACACACACATCGTTGTTGCGCACTTGTTTGGCCCCTGAGGCGCGAGGCCGGCTTCGGCCCGGCCGCCCGGCCCGTCGATATACCCTGCCGTTGTCCGGAAATCGGCGCGCTCTTTGAAACGCCGCGTCTCAAGCGGCATCGTGGAAATAACGCGTTCCACCGACGCGCCGATGTCCGCATTGCCGCCAGTGCCGGGGAGCCTGCGGATCGGGTCTTCAAAGGTGCCGGCCAGCATCGTATTCAGATTGCCAAACCTGTCGATCTGCGCTGCCTGTAATACGGCCGACTGCGCCCACCCGCCGTTCACGAACGCTCCCAACGCATCAACCATGTCGCCGGACATCGCGGCGCCCTGGGTCAGGCTGTGATCTGCGATGCCGATTGGCGCAGGGAGCTCTCGACTGGTCGGAATCCAATCCAGTGGGCCAGACTCGGTGCAGTACCACATGTTAGGAGCATGGTGATATTTCGCCAGAGCCGCAGACAGGAGCGGTGGGCCCATTCCGACGATGGTTGTTTCACCATCCCGGACCTGGCGCGCCGTTGCGATGATCATCATCTCGGCGCGTGTGTACTCGTCCAGATTTATAGACACGCAATCACCGCCAACCGTATCTTGCTGGTTGTTCCGGGACCATCTTGTCTTTCACCCTCAGGCTATTAAGTAAATGTTCGCCAAATCGGCTCTTGTATTTGTCGATGTATTCGGCGTGATTCTTCGTACCGTACACCCACTCATCCAGGTACTCGCGGGCTCCATCCCAGGTAGTCATGCCTGCGCCTGTCAGACCTGCCCATTCTCGGTCAGCCCGGTAATAGCCGTTCAGCCCGCTCGGGTGTGAGCCCCACGGCTCGTGGATGACGGCGCTCACCTTGAATCCCGGCACTATCGTGAAATGCGGTTCCGTTGAGATAACCGATCTCGGCACGATCTCCTCGGCGGTCACGAGAACGTTTTTTGAGGACCAGAGGCCCCACTTGGTATCCGCCTGCGGTCCCCAGACCTGAACGTTGCCCTCTTCATCCGCCCGCTGGCAATGGACGATAGCCACATCCGGCTTCAACGCCGGGTACAAAAGCGCTTTTCGGCCGTCAAACGGCGAATCGATCACCGCGTATGGAGGCGCTATGCTGCCGTCCTCCCGTCTCCGGTCCTCTTTGAGGCTGCGGGAGTGGTTCATCGTTTCTTCGAGGAGATAGTCGGTCCCCAGGAAAGAGTTGGCGCAGATGAACGGCATGCCAAGCCCCCCCGCCATGAGGCGAAGCGTGATGGTCATGTTTGTGTAGTCGTTCCACTTAACACGGCCGTCTCGCATCATTTCCTGGAACGGCTTGCTCCTGAGGGTTCCGCTCAAGTAGCCGGTTTCGATGCGATTTACATTGCCGTCTATCGACATCATCGTCACGTTGGGCGTCACCGATCCGGCCACCGCCTTAAGGCCCTTTATTCCCTGGCGGATGATCTCGTTGGTGAGTGCGAACGAGATTATGTTGAAGCCGGAATAGATCGTATCGCCGTCATTTATGAAACGCTCCACTGCTTCGTGCGCGGTCATCAACTTTGACCGGCCCGACGGCCAGGAATTGATAGGTTCAGCCATCGTTGGTGGGGCGCCTACGCTTCCAACCGACTTGTGTACTGAGACACCCAGTCAAAATCGACGAAATCAACGTAAGCGTCCATAAGCGCCTTCGTGATCGGACCCGGCGTTGTGCCGTCCGCTATGGGCTTCCCGTTCACCGTCCTGACGCCGCATATGCAAAGGCTGGTAGAGGTCAGGAACACCTCGTCAGCGACATATGCGTCGAACGGGTCGATATCGTCCTCGACTACCGGGATGCCAAGGCCTTTGGCGAGATCCATCACCGTCTCACGGCTGATGCCGCCGAGCACAAACTGTGATCGCGGGGTGTGGATGACTTCGTCCTTCACGGTAAAGAAGTTGGAGCCGATGCCCTCCGCAAAGTTGCCCCGCATGTCCAGCAGAATGGCCCACGCGGCCGGGTTGTACGCCTTGGCCTCAAGATCACCCATGATCAGGTTCAGGTAGTTGTGTGATTTGGCCCGAGGACTTAGCGACTCTGGCGGCGTGCGCCGTACAGAAGGCACGATCACGTCTATGCCGTCTTTGAACAATGGGGCGCGAGCCTTCAGAGGGAGCGGCGTGCACTCGATAACCACCGTAGCGCCCTCGTGCTCCCACATGTCGCCGCCAACAATATCCGTGCCACGGCTGACCCGCTGACCGACCCAGTAGTCCTCGGTCTCGTCGATCAAGGGCAGGTTCGCCTCAAGGACCTCCATAGATTTATCGATCATCTCTTTCTCGGTCATCCCGGGATCGAGCTGAAAGTACCTGAGCGTGTTTGAGAATCGGGCGATGTGCTCTTCTAGCTTGAAAATCTTGTGTCCAAAGGTGCGCGTCATATCGAACGCGCCATCGCCGTACTTGAAACTGCGATCTCGGAACGAGATTAGGGCTTTGCTCTCGGGGACGATCTCGCCGTTGAAATAGGCGACGCGTTCCTTTGTTGTCGTGGTCATGGAATCCCCTTTAACTGCGGGAGACGAGGTGCCGGAACGCACGTGCGAATGCGCGCGCGTATTCGTGACAGCGGCGATATTAGGCGCGGTAAGGCGGACGGGCAACTGGCCCGCGGGTCCAGTATTTAGTGCTCGTGGACCAGATTAAGGCGATAGCCCACACCGCGTTCATTGGCGATGGGGTCAAACCCGGGAGCGACGACGCCGAATTTTGATCTTATTCGCTGTACGTGGACCTTCAGGTAGTCGCTCTCGCCCACATAGGTTGGTCCCCAGACGCTTCCAGTAGTTTTTCGTGCGGGACCACATGCGGGTAGCCCTGGACGCACTGGGCCAGCAACTTGTACTCCAGAGGTGTGAGCGGGACCTTTTCGTTCCTGTAAGTGACTTCGTGGGCGGCGAAATCAAACCGCAAGCCTTCTTCCTCGAAGGGCTCCTGTTCCGAAATATCAGTAACTCGCTGGGTGCGGCGTAACACCGCGCGAAGTCGGGCGAGCAACTCCATCGGTGCGAACGGCTTCGTGATGTAGTCGTCGGCGCCGAACTCGAGTCCTTCAACCTTGTCCATGTGTCCATCACGCGCAGTCAGCATCACGATGGGTACTTCTGACGACTCGCGTATCGTCCGGATCACGTCAAATCCGGACATGTCTGGCAGGCCGACATCCAGAACGATGATGTCCGGCTGCTTCCTTTGCACGTGCTCAATGGCGGCGCGCCCGTCTGCCGCTTCGATGATTTCCGCGTCAGGCCAGCTGACGCCGACTACCGCGCTTACTGCTTCTGCAATGTCCGGGTCGTCGTCGACTACCAGAACCCTCCCGGCCGTATCCAGAACCACGATAATCCGCGGCGTCCCCGGGGCTTGTGACGAAAAACGTAACATGATCCGGGGAATCATGCTTCGGGAACGTTAATAATTCCCCGATTGCAGTTCTGCTTCCCAAACGTGGCATC
>JAYGCG010000021.1:0-34347 GCA_046583455.1 Dehalococcoidia bacterium
TTCCTGGCAGGCATAAAAGCCGGTCAGACGCTGCCGTAC
This sequence comes from Dehalococcoidia bacterium, assembly GCA_046583455.1. Taxonomy (GTDB): domain Bacteria; phylum Chloroflexota; class Dehalococcoidia; order Lucifugimonadales; family Lucifugimonadaceae. The sequence goes on from JAYGCG010000021.1 coordinate 40, forward strand.
CAGCCGGGCGAGATCGTGACGGACATGATTTTGACCTTCAGCGCTCTGCCGACTCCAACGCCTGTACCGACTCCAACGCCTGTACCGACTTCTGTTCCGGAACCCACGGCAACGCCGGAGCCAACGCGCACGCCTACGGCTGTGCCGACGAGTAAACCTGTCCCGACAGCAACCCCGACGCCAACGCCGATCCCGACGCCAACGCCGATCTCAGCGACCGCAACGGCGATTCCTGAGTCGACTGCGACGCCGGTGGTGGAGGTGGTTGAAGAGGATGAAGGTGGCGGGGGGCTGTGCAGTGCCAATCCGGGCGGCCCGGCCTCTGGAGGCCAGATAGGCCTGCTATTGGCTCCGCTGGCACTGGCTTTCTGGGTCCGGATGAGGCGCAAGACGACAGAAGCAACGGTCGACTAAACCGGGACTTCTGATCGCCCTGCTCGGACGGCTCCCAGAAGAGCGTTCAATTTGCCAGCGAAGAGTTGGCCGGCGTGTAGTTCTGCGACGTGGTTAAGCGTCTGTATCTCCGCGATTAATGAACAGAATAACGGTCAACGTTCGTATCAGACGCGGCCGACGTCCACTACCGGAAAACTGGTTCTTACAAAGTGGGCTTTGGAGTGTCGAGTGTCGTATCAACCCCGAAAGCCAATTAATTGCCCTGGGGTCTGAGGAGCACGAGACGCTGCGCCTCTCCGAGGTTGCCACGTGTAATGGTTACACGAGCGGCTGGTTCCGGCTTGGGAAGACCTATCTCTGAGACGAACAGATCGAGCGCGCTGAAATCGGATCCATCTAAAGGAACGCCTGCGTGCAGTGGAATGACCACACGGGGCTCAAGCACCCGCGTGACAGCGGCGGCCTGATCGGCTGAGATAGCCTGATCCGTGCCCCCTGCTGGTGTGATCAGCACATCCACGCGCCCGATCAACTGTGCCGCCTGTGCTGTAAGGGGACCGTTCAGTGCCCCCAGGTGGCAGACAGTGATAAGTTCGGTATCCAGTGCGTAAACCGTATTCAAAGCCCTCGGGTCGTTGGCATCGCCCATCGGAACCGCGATTCCCCGAACGGCCAGTCCTGATATTTCGTACTCGCCAGGTCCGCGAATAATCGAGACTTTGTCCTCCCATCCTTCGATACCGGGGAGGGCGGCGGCATGGCTGACGGTCACCACGGACGTGTCAAGATCCACGTCCGGACCTGGGCTTGAGCCTGGTTGAGGGTCCATAATAAGGGTCCCCGCGGCCGCGCTAATTATTATCGATCCGTCAGCAAGCCAGCGAATGTCCATGAATTAATTCCAGAAGCGCGTGAAGCGCACAAAAAGGGGGTCGAAAAATTGGAGAGAAGGAGACCGTGAAAGTCTCCTGAATATGATCTGAAAGAGCACGTTCCACTCTACGTGCTCCCCAATGCACGGTCAACGTAAGCCAATCGTGTTGACACCCCATTTGGGCCATGCTACGTTCGGCGGGGTTGGCAAGCATCTCAGATGGCCATCACCGTAAGTCTGATCGCATCTCTCAGGAGAGCGCAAATGACCACCTTGAGTCCGCGACGCGGAAGCATATTACGATCGATCGTTGACGGTTACATCGCCACCGGTGAACCGGTCGCGTCGGCGGTCGTCGCTTCAGATCTCAAGGTCAAAGTTAGTTCGGCAACCGTCCGCAACGAGATGGTCAGTCTTGAGGATGATGGTTACATCACGCGGCCGCACAGCTCTGCCGGTGGCGTGCCGGCGGACAAGGGCTATCGTTTTATCGTCGAAGGGCTGGAGACAAGTTTCGGTCAGCCGGACGCGCAGGACTTTGCCGCCATAAGAGCGGCTTTTGCGAGACGACGACGGGACATGGAGGAGTGGGCAGACGCCGCCGCTTCCATCGTGGCCGGGCTTCTAAAGACCCTGGCGTTTGCGTCAGCGCCAAAAGCAGACGCATCCAGGATCAAACAGCTGGAGCTCCTGTTGATGCAGGACCTGACGGCCATGCTGGTCCTCATCCTCCACGAGACGACGGTGGTCAAGCAGTTGATCCCTCTTGAATCTCCAACAACCCAGGATGAGCTATTTCGTATTCGAAACCGTGTTCACGAGGCCGTTACCGGACGTACCGCAGATGAGATCGCCCGACAGATAGGCGCCAGTGACCCCGGCGATGGGCTGGAATCGGTCATTCTGGGATCGACGGTTAGTGCTTTGAGAGAGCGGGATCAGCAGAAAATATCCGGCTACAACATTGAAGGACTGGGTCGCCTGCTCGGGGCGCCTGAACTATCCCAGGACAATTACGTCGCCGAGCTGACCGAAGTTCTCGACAGCGACGAAGTGTTGTATGAGCTCTCCGAAGGTGCGCCGAACGATGGCAGCGCAGTTGTGTACATCGGCGCAGAAATCCCGCGGGTGGAGTTCAACCGGTGCAGTGTGATCATCGCCAGATACGGCGTGCCGTCCGAGGCTTCCGGGGTTGTGGGAATGATTGGCCCGACGAGACTCGCATACAAGAGAGCGGTGCCTGTGGTGGAAGCGGCGGCCACATTGTTGGGCGATCTGGTCACAGAGTCTTACTACGGATATCCCGCATCGGGCGTGTCAACGACGGCGCACACTTAGGCAAATCCGGGTAAACGGCGTCGCCGATTGGACTTTCGCGTTCGTATAATGAGTTTGTATTATCGCGTTCTATGCCGTTCGACGAGTTAATTTGCATCGTCAATGACCACCAAAACAGATTTTTATGAAACCCTCGGGGTCGCACGAAATGCGACTCCTGAGGACATCAAAAAGGCTTACCGCAAGCTAGCGTTTGAGTTCCATCCGGACCGGAACAAAGACACCGGCGCAACGGATCGTTTCAAAGAGATTAGTGAGGCGTACCAGGTCTTAAGCGACCCGGACCGGCGCGCTTCATACGATCAATTCGGCCATGACGGCGCGAACGGCTCCGCTAGTCGTGGGTTTGAGGGCTTTGAAGGGTTCGGCGGCCTCGGAGACATTTTCGAATCGTTCTTCGGCGGCGGACAGCGCTCACGTGGTCCTGCGCGAGGCAGGGACCTGGAGTACCGCACGACGATCACCTTCATGGAGGCCGTATTCGGCGCCGAGAAGGAGTTCGACATCAATCGAGTCGAGGTTTGCGGTCGCTGTTCAGGAAGTCGTGCGGAACCGGGGACGTCAGCCGTTCAGTGCGCGACCTGCAATGGCTCCGGCCAGGTGAGGCGTATCCAGCGCAGTATATTTGGACAGTTCGCGCAGATGTCCACCTGCTCCACCTGCCAGGGCGCCGGCAGCACAGTCGCGTCGCCCTGTACGCAGTGCAAGGGCGCAGGCCGGGAGCGGAGGCACCGCAAGATTTCGGTGAACGTTCCCGCGGGAGTCGACACTGGAAGCCGGATTCGACTCAGGTCGGAAGGCGAGCCAGGGGACGCTGGTGCATCCCCGGGAGACCTTTTTATACGTATCGATGTCGAGTCTCACGAGACTTTCGAACGGGATGGCAACGACATCCTCATAAAGTTAGACGTCAACGTTGCGCGGGCTGCGCTTGGCGCAACGGCGATGGTTCAGACCGTAGATGGGCCAAAGGAACTCCAGATTCCGGCCGGTACGCAGTCCGGGCAGGCGTTCAGGATGCGTGATCTCGGTGTGCCTCACCTCGGGTCTTCCGGACGACGTGGTGATCAGATCGTCATAGTCAAAGTCGCCATTCCGCGAAAGCTGGATGAACGTCAGCGGGAGTTGCTTGAAGAGCTCGCTGCCACTCTGGGCGACGATGCTTCCCCCGGCCCTGAGGAAGATGGATGGTTTGGCAAGGTCAAGGACTTCATCGGCGGGGAAGGTAATTAATGCCGGACAACTTTCTCCCTGACGTTTGCTCTGAGGAACACGGATAACACGAGATGCCTTCTCAGTGGCTTGAAATTAGCACCGAGGCTCCGGCGGAGTATGCGGAGCCTCTGACTCATCTTTTTGCCCGCTACGGTGAAGGTGGAGTCGTTGTTGAAGAAGCCGGTGGCTTCAATCCGGACGAGGGTGAGACGCCGCCGGTAAACGCGCCAGTGATCGTGAGAGCCTATCTGCCGATCGATGCCACAACGGACGACCGTCGTTCCAAAATCGATCTTGGCTTGAGACTGATCTCGTATTTGCACCCGATCCCGCCCTTGAAAGAACGAATACTCGAGGATCGGGAATGGGAACTGCAGGAGTTCGACCCGGTACGAGTCGGCAAGAGGATGGTGATCGCCCCAGAGGGCTCAAACTGGGACCGGAAGTCGGACGATATCGTGATAAAGCTAGATCCGGGGTTGGCGTTTGGGACGGGACACCATCCCACAACCCGGATGTGTATGCTCTATCTTGAGAAGACGATCTCCCCGGGTTGTAAGGTTCTTGACCTGGGGTGCGGTTCCGGGATACTGACCCTGGCTGCGTTCAAACTGGGGGCGGGATCTGTTACCGGGCTCGATGTCGAGGCCGATGCGATAAAGGCCAGCTACGAGAACCTGGGCAAGAACGAACTCGCAGAAAAGGCCGATTTACAACTTGGTAGTCTGCCGAATCCGATCATTCCTGACGGATCAATTGATGTGACCGTGGCCAATATTTCCGCCAACATCCTCATTGCGCTCGCACCACACATACTGTCGACTCTGGCGCAGGATGGTGTATTCGTTGGATCCGGATTGCTCGTGGAGCGTAAGGATGAGGTTGAAGCGGCTTTCACAGAGGCGGGCGCCGAGTTCACCGATCTCACCATTTCAGGAGACTGGGCGGCATTTTCCGCTGTGACGCGTTCCTGACCAGTTCCCGGAAACGTTTTGGGTAGTTCCATGCACCGGTTTTACCTGCCGGATGGTATGCCAGCAGAAGGCCCCGTCCGGTTTCCAAAAGACATCGCAAGACAACTGGCGCGCGTGCTCAGGATGCGGGCTGGTGAAGAGATCGGCGTTTTTGACGGAAGCGGCACCCAGTGGATGATAGAACTTGATGTCGTTTCCCCCCGGTCTGCAGAAGGACATGTCGTAGACGTCACCCGACCCAGCACCGAACCTCGGGTGGATATCACGCTGTACCAATCGTTGATCGATGTGGCACAGTTTGAGTTCGTTTTGCAGAAGGGCGTAGAACTTGGCGTGAAGCGCTTCGTTCCGCTACTAACGGAAAGAGTATCCGGGGCAGGCTCTACCGGGGTCTCTGAGGGCCGCCAGGCACGTTGGGCGAGAATCGTACAGGAGGCCGTCGAGCAGTCAGGCCGTGTGTTCGTGCCAGAAGTCGCCGCACCCGTTGCGATGGATGCCGCGTTCTCAGAGCCGCCTACGGGGCTGTTCATCGTGCCGTGGGAGGGTGAGAGCTCCAGAAGCCTGCGTGAGGTGCTCAGAACGTTAGATCCGGGCTTAGACCACGCGGTCAGCATCGTGATAGGACCCAAGGGCGGACTTACTGAAGCAGAGATCGAGTTTTTGAAGCATCGCGGAGCGCTGTCGGTGACTCTCGGGAGTCGGATACTTCGTGCCGAGACGGCGGCCATCGCAACGGCCGCTGCGGTGCTGTACGAACTGGGAGATCTTGGAGACCCTTGATATTCAGGGGGACAAACTAAGTTCTCGGAGTCGCTAGCGCGTCGACTCCGTCTCCGAGACCGGCGCACGTGTCATAAGGCCTGCGATCGCTGATTTTGGATCGAGCTCCCCGTCCAGCACGGCCATTGTCACTCTGGCGATCGGCATATCCACGTTAAGAGACTCTGCGACCGCGACCGCAGCGTGCGTAGTCTTTATGCCTTCTGCGACCTGGTCCATCCCGGCCACGATCTCGGCGGCTGAACGGCCTTTCGCAAGCTCCTGGCCTACGAACCTGTTCCGGGACAGCCCGCTGTAGCAGGAGGTGACAAGGTCGCCCATGCCAGAGAGTCCGGCGAAGGTCTCCGCCCGCGCTCCCATCGCCACACCGAGGCGCGTGATCTCGGCGAGCCCCCGCGTCACAAAAGCCGACTTGCTGTTGTTTCCGAGACCGTGACCATCGATGAAACCCGCGCCGATCGTGATGACGTTCTTGAGCGCGCCTCCAAGTTCAACTCCTATCAGATCGGAGCTCGTGTAGACCCGGAATACGCTTGAGTTCAATATGCTCTGGACGGTCGCCGCGGCTGATTCATCGACATGGGCGACCGTTGTGGTCGCCGGCTTGCCCTCGGCGATCTCTAGCGCCAGGTTCGGGCCGGAGAGCGCACCGATATCGTCTCGCCCCAGCGCTGTCCCGACTAGCTGGGACATTCGCTGACCGGTGGCCTCGTCGATGCCCTTAGTGGCGCTGATGACAATCGCCTCACCGGGTACCGACGAAGCGATTCTTGCAGCATTTTCGGTAACGGAGGAGGACGGCACGGCCAGTAAAACCAGTTCGGCATCCCCAAAGGCCTCCGACGTGTCTGCGGTTACCTTCAATCCGTCCGGGAAATCGACTCCGGGCAGAAATCTGTCGTTTCTCCTCGTCGCCTGGAGAAGATCGGCATCGGCTTCGGTTCGTGCCCAGATGGTGACATCGTGGCCGGAGCGGCCAAGCAAAATAGCGAGGGTCGTGCCCCAGCTCGTAGTTCCTACAACTCCGACTTGCGCCATGTGAAGGTTCCTAGCTCTGGCGTGTCCGGGCGCGAGTAGGTTTGCCGGGTTCCGTCACCGGTTTTTCGGCGCCCGACATCAGACGGCTGATGTTTTCCGCGTGCCTAATGAATATCACGAGAGAACCGCCGACGGAGAAGACGGCGTATTCCATCGGCGCCAGTCCTACTATGCCAAGGATGACGATGGTAACGGTGCCGAGTGTGGTGCCAAATAGCGATCCTACTGAGACGTATTTCGTGACCGTAACCACGAGCCAGCCAATGGCGGTGATCCCCGCTGCGATCGGAGACAACGCAATCATCGCGCCCCAACCTGTCATCACGCCCTTGCCGCCCCGGAAGCCTGAGAAAACGGGCCAGCTGTGGCCGACGATAACGGCGACTCCGGCAAGTGCAAGCGCATATTCGTTGTTGTCAGTGGCGACCCACGCAATGCCCACAGCCACGATGCCTTTGACGATGTCGAGCATAACGACGGAAGCGGCGGGGATCTTTCCAAGTGTCCTGTAGACGTTAGTGGAGCCGGTGCTGCCGCTTCCGTAACGACGTATATCAACGCCGCGGACCAGTTTTCCGACCAGTAGTCCGGTCGGGAATGCGCCCAGTAGATAGGCGACGATCAAGGATCCCGCGAACAGCACGGGTTCCATCAGGCTCCCCCTATGAACCGTAACCGGAGCGGACTGCCATCAAATCCGAAGGCGTCTCGCAAACGGTTATCGAGATAGCGACGATATGAGAAGTGTATTAAGTCCGGATTTGCCATGTGGAAAGTAAACGTAGGAGGGCCGGTTCGGGTCTGGGCAACCTTGCGCAATCGTACACGCCGATATCCCCCTCTGGGCGGTGGGTGCGCGCCGAGCGCATCAATCACCACCCGTGTGAGATCGCCAGCCGGAACCTCTTTCGTCCATTCAAAGTAGGTTGCAACGGTGGCCTTCAACAGCCGATCTAATCCGCGGCCGGTCATCGCTGACGTGAACACGATCGAGGAGTTAGGGAGGAACTTGAAACGATCCCGGATCTCTTCTCTCGCTTCTTCCTGAGTTAGCTTCAATTCTCTCGCCAGGTCCCATTTATTGACGACCACAACCAGACCGCGTGCTGATTCGGCGGCGTATCCTCCCACGTGCAGATCCTGGGCGGTGACGAACTCGGTCGCATCCAGGACTATCAGCGTTGTGTGTGATCGTTCAATAGCCTGAATGGTCCGCAGCGCACTGTATTTCTCGATGCCCTGTTCGGTTTTGCCGCGACGTCTGAGTCCGGCTGTGTCGATGAACCTGAGGTCCATCTCCGTTCCGTCGTCGACGTAGTGGTACCGGCTGTCGACCGAATCTCGCGTCGTTCCGGGTATGTCGCTCACAAGCGCACGCTCTTCGCCGGTAATCGCGTTCAGTAGCGCAGATTTGCCGACGTTCGGTCGGCCGACGATGGATATCCTGACATCACGCCCGAACTCCTCCTCTTCTTCCCCGACAACGGTTTTCATCACCGCTCCCATGAGGTCCGAGATGCCTATGTTGTGATAGGCGCTGATGGGGATCGGATCGCCAAGATCCAGTTCGTATGCCTCAACCGCGTCCTGCTCTCGCTCGATGTTGTCCGCCTTGTTGGCGGCGAGGATCACGGGCTTGTGATATCGGCGGATGAGGTTCGCTGCGTCGCGATCGGCGGTGGTCAGGCCCTCGTGTGTGTCGGTGACGAAGATGAGGGTGTCCGCTTCGTCCAGCGCCTTCAGGACCTGAGACTGCATGTCCGGCCAGAAGATGTCTTCGCTGTTTCCCTCGATGCCGGCGGTGTCCACCAGAATGTAACGCTCGTCCTCCCATTTAGCGTCCGCGGAGACCCGGTCGCGAGTCGTTCCGGCGATATCGCTGACCACGGCAATGCGCTCGCCGGCCAGCCGGTTAAACAGTGTGGACTTGCCGACGTTTGGCCGGCCCACGATAGCGATTACCGGGATTGCCACGGCGTCAGGCTCCGGAGAACAGGAAGTGTAGAAGGCCTGCCTGCGCATGGAGACGGTTTTCTGCCTGGTCAAACGCGATCGACCTTGGATCCGTCAGCAACCCGTCCGAGATCTCTTCGCCCGGGTGCGCCGGGAGATCGTGCATGAAACGTACGCCGTCCGGCGCTCTGTCGAGGAGTTCCGGATTCACCTGGTAGCCCTTGAAGGCTTCAAGCCGTACACGCGTTTCCTCTTCCTGCCCCATGCTTGTCCAGACGTCCGTGTACACGATGTCGGCGTCGGCAACGGCTTCGATCGGATCGGTGATCAGCTTCAGGCTACCGCCGCTCTTCGCGTTCAAGGGTTTGACATCGTTGGCCGTTTTTTCAGGCAGCGTGTAGCCGTCGGGCGATGCGATTGTTAGATGCCCGCCCGTAGATGCCATTCCGAGGGCGAGGCTGACGGCGACGTTGTTTCCGTCACCTATGTAAGCCACCCTGACTCCCTCCAGTGACCCCTTGCTCTCCTCAATTGTCTGAAGATCCGCCAGCGCCTGGCAGGGGTGCTCTCCGTCGGTCAGGGCGTTAATGACAGGGATTGTTGCCGCCTCGGAGAACAGTTCCAGGATTCCGTGATCAAAGGTCCGGATGATTGCCGCGTCAGCCATGCGCGACATGACGCGCGCGACATCCTGCACAGGCTCACGTTTACCTAGGCCCACCTCTTCCGGCGAGAAGTAGACCGGGTGGCCCCCGAGGCGGTGTATCCCGACCTCGAAGCTGAGCTTGGTGCGTAGAGATGGCTTTTCAAACAGGATCGCGATGGACTTTCCGGCGAGCGCCTGTGACTTCTCTCCCGCCTTCAACGCTCGACCGCGCGCGATCACCTCTCGAACCTCTGAAGGCGCAAGATCTGTGACCGAGAGGAAGTGGTGAACGTTACCCATTCATATGTCCTGTGAATACCGAATCAGCGTGCGTGCCCGGGTGCGAGAACATCGGACGTATTTGCGAACGCAGAGAGCAATTGTAATCCTCTTACGTTCTGCTCTTCATCGTCCCTGGGACCCGCTAATCGAGAGACGCAAAAAGGGGCGAGCCTTCGAGCTCGCCCCTTTTATGAACTCCAGTCAGGTCTGATGGGTTTTAGTCCCGGGCCAGGATTACCGTGCCGGTGGAGGACAGTGTCCCGCCGGTGCCGTGCGCCATTGCGAGGTTGCACTTGTCCAGTTGACGCTTTCCGGTCTCGCCTCTGAGCTGCCGTACTGCTTCCACAACCGTGAATATGCCGTACATCCCCGGGTGCGTGTAGGACAACCCGCCGCCGCTCGTGTTGAGGGGGAAGTCGCCGCCCGGCGCTGTGCGCTGGTCCGCGACGAAGTCCGGGCCTTCACCCGGTCCACAGAAGCCCAGGCTCTCTAGCGTCGCGATCACGGTGTACGTGAACGAATCGTAGATCATCGCGAGATCGAGTTCGTCGTGTGTAATGCCGGCCATCTCAAGCGCCTGTGGTCCGGTGTGTCGTCCCCACGTGCGAGTCAGATCTGGCATCTGGTGCAGGACCGAATGGTCGTGGCCCTCGGCTGCGCCCAGAACCCGAACCCCGCCTTTTCTGGTGGACTTCGCTCGTTCAGTTGACGTGATCACGATCGCCGCGCCGGCGTCCGTTACGAGACAGCAGTCCGGGAGGTGGAACGGCCACGAGACCCATCGTGAGTCGTGATACTCGTCAAATGTCATCGGCGTGTCGTAGAAGTAGGCCTTCTCATTCATGTTGGCCCACTTGCGGGTTGAGATGGCGATATTTGCCATCGCCTCACGCGTACGATCTTCGCCGTACTGGTGCATGTAGCGGTTTGCGGCCATCGAGTAGCCGATCGGCGCGCCCATGATGCCGTAAGGCTGTTCGTACTGGGCTCCGGCCAATCCGGGGTTTCCGGCGGCCCTTGCGCGGTTTGAGCGTCCGGACTCGCCGTGAGTGATCAGCGCCACCTCACAGTAGCCTGCTTGGATGGCGGCCATTGCGTGGGCGATGTGGATCACGAAAGAAGAGCCACCCACCGAGGTCGAGTCGGTAAAGTGCGGCGTGATGCCCATGTACTCGGCGATGTCGTAGGTCGAGTAACCGGCGGTAAAAACGCCGTCCACCTCGCTTTTGTCGATGCCCGCGTCTGCGAGTGCGTTACGGCCGGCTTCGGCGTGCAACTCCATCGGCCCTTTTTCCGGCACGCGGCCGATGTTGTCCGATTCAGCGACGCCCACGATAGCGGCAGAGCCGGATATCGCCTTGAGCTTGTCCATTACTGGCATTTTGAGGTCCTCACCCGAATACGTCTGGCGCGTCTTCCGACGCATGAACGGTTTGTGTGAAGGGCAGGCCCTTTTGCCCGCCCTTCACACACGCATTGCGTGCCGTTTACGCCGGCTCGAACTTCGGCAGGGAGATCTCGTCGGTGATCGACTCGAAAACTACCTTGACCGCCATGTCGATGGAAATCTTGCTCGGGTCAGCCTCTACGTTGACGATCTGTGTCGCCATCCGGGGACCTTCCTCAAGCTCCACGATCGCCGGAACGTACGGGATGTCATCCACGAAACCCGGGTGCGGCGCCCGGTGGACGATCGCGAAGGTGTGGATCTTTGCGTTGCCGCTGGCCACGATCCATGAGGTGTTGTTGTTTCCGCAATCCGGGCAGATGTTTCTCGGGTAGAAATACGCCTGGTCGCAGTCATCACACTTGCGAAGACGCAGCTCACCGGCTTTTGCGCCCTCCCAGTAGTTGTCTGACTCCGGCTGCGGAATCGGGATCGGCTTGTTGTATCCGTCTGCCATATTTGAGTTAGTCCCTTCCCAGAATCACGGTTCCGGTGGACGCAAGTAGTCCGCCCGTGCCGTGTGCCATCGCGAGTTTGCATTCATCGAGTTGCCGTTGGCCGGTCTCTCCACGGAGTTGTCGTACTGCTTCTACAACCGTGAATATTCCGTACATGCCCGGGTGGGTGTAGGAAAGACCTCCGCCGCTCGTGTTGAGCGGGAAGTCGCCGCCCGGAGCTGTGCGCTGATCGGCCACGAAGTCCGGACCCTCTCCCGGTCCGCAGAAGCCGAGGCTTTCGAGCGTCGCGAGCACCGTGTAGGTGAACGAGTCGTAGATCATCGCCAGGTCCAGGTCGTCGTGGGTCAGACCGGCCATCTCAAGCGCCTGTGGTCCGGAGTTCCGGCCCCACGTGCGTGTCAGGTCCGGCATCTGGTGTAGTAGTGAGTGGTCGTGACCTTCAGCCGCTCCCAGGATGCTTACGCCACCTTTTTTGGTGGACTTTGCACGTTCTGTGGACGTGATCACGACCGCCGCGCCGGCGTCCGTCACAAGACAGCAGTCCGGGAGGTGGAACGGCCATGAGATCCAGCGAGAGTCGTGGTACTCATCAAATGTCATCGGCGTGTCGTAGAAGAAGGCCTTCTCGTTCATGTTGGCCCACTTGCGGGTGGAGACAGCGATATTCGCCATCGCCTCACGCGTTCGGTCCTCGCCGTACTGGTGCATGTATCGGTTTGCGGCCAACGAGTAGGCGACCGGTGGGCCGATGATGCCATACGGGGTCTCGTACTGCGCGGTCGGCAGTCCGGGGTTGCCACCTGCGCGGGCGCGGTCGGATCGACCGGTCTGCCCGTGGGTGATCAGCGCAACTTCGCAGTAACCGGCTTGTATGGCGGCGATTGCGTGGGCGATGTGGATCACGAAAGAAGAGCCGCCAACGGAGGTTGAGTCCGTGAAGTGGGGCGTGATCCCCATGTACTCGGCGACGTCATATGTCGAGTAACCGGCGGTGAAAACACCGTCGACCTCGCTCTTGTTGATCCCGGCGTCCGCGAGGGCGTTGCGGCCGGCTTCGGCGTGCAACTCCAACGGGCCCTTGTCCGGGGTCCGGCCGATCTTGTCCGATTCGGCGACGCCGACAATGGCGGCCGTTCCGGAGAGATTCTTTAGCTTGTCCATTACGGGCATGGGGCTGTTCCCTTTCTTCGGGGGTTGAGTTGTTTCTGGGTGGTTGTGAATCGAGAATCGGGCTTATCGCTGGCCCGGAACATCGACTTTGTGGTTACTGCAGGGGTGAGTACGGAGTCGGCTTCAGTAGCTGGTTCCGGACGTTTTTTACGATCAATCCGTCTTCTTCCGAAGCCGCCCTGACCTTATTCCACTCTGGATCAGCTCCAAAAGAGGCCCAGGCCCGTTCACGATGGCCCCAGTCCTCGAAAGCGATCATGTAGATAAGCTCGACGCTGGACGGCCCAACTTCGTTGGTCCAGTAGCCGATGTTCTTAATGCCATGCCGTTCAAAGATCTCGGTTGTGTGATCGTTGAATCGCTTGTGGAGCGCGGGCAACCGCCCACCGAAGCACTCGTAAATTCGCAGTTCGTAGAGCAATCGGGACTCCTTGGATCACGATGAGGTCATGGGATTCGGACATCCGCCCGGATTCTCACCTCGTGAACGAACCAAGTCAAGAACGGACACGCAGTGTCTTTTATCTTGATTACTGGTCCATTACGCTGCCGTCGGCGTTCAGTCTCGTTACCACCTCACGAGGCGTCACCGGTATCTTTTCGCGTGCGTCTGGCTTCAGGTTGATGCCGATGCCTGGCCGATCTGAAATCATCAAATAGCCGTTTCCGTCGTGTTCCGCCGGGGTGTCGACCATGTCGATCTTCGGGAACTCGTCTTCGCCCGTCGGGTATTCCTGCAGGGCGAAGTTGGGGATGCAGGCTGCTATCTGGAGGCAGGCGGCGGTGGATACCGGCGAAAGCGGGTTGTGGGGGACAACGCCGACGTGGTGCGCCTCCGCCAGCGCTGCGATCTTCTTCGCGCCGCTGATGCCGCCCACCATGCATACATCGGGCCGCACGTACTGGACGGCGCTCCTGTTCAGCAGCATCTGGAACTCCCAGAGCGTGGTGAATCGCTCGCCGGTCGCTATCGGGATGTTGATCTTGTCTGCCACGTACGCCATCTCGTCAAAGTTGTCCGGCGTCACCGGGTCCTCGTAGAAGTAGGGGTGGAACTCTTCGATGCCAAGCCCCAGTTGCACCGCCTCGGCGGGCGTCAGACGTCGGTGTATCTCGATACACAGGTCCACATCGGTCCCGACGGCTTCCCGATATTTCCGGACCGTCTCGATAGCGTCGCCGATCTTGTTTGCGTGCGTCTTGAAATAGGGGACGTCCCGGTCTTCGTCCAGGAACGGCGTCAGGTGGCCCACTGCGGTGAAGCCCTGTGCCCTGGCGTCAACGATTCCGGCGATGAGGGTTTCAGTTGTGTCGCCGAATACGTGGTAGTAGACGCGTGCCTTTTCACGGACCTTGCCACCCATAAGGGCGTGGGTGGGAACGTTGAAGTGCTTGCCCGCGATGTCCCACAGGGCGATGTCGATCGCCGAGCGCGCGCCCATTATCGCTGCGCCACGGAAGTGGGAGAAGCGGTACATGTACTGCCAGTGGTGCTCAATAAGAAGCGGGTCTTTGCCGATCAGGTAGCGGCCGAACTTCTCTATCGCCGCCCCGGAAGCCTCCAGAAATCCCCATGATCCGGATTCGCCGAGCCCGATAATCCCCTCGTTGGTTTCGATCTCCACCAGCAAAAATTTGTCCAGAAATATCGGCTCGTCCCGCGTAATCTTCATTGAGGCTTCGTCTCTCCGGGAATGTGATAGGGCCATGAGTCGCCCTTGTCTTCTCGACGCTGGCCGATATTAACCCGGCCATGATCTGAACCGGGAGTCGATAATCTGGACCGGTGCGTATGATCGTCATAGATCGGTCGTGTGCCAACACTCGATCACGCTTTGAAACAGATTTACCGCATAAGGAACACCGCTCTTGCCGCCCGCACCCCGCCGCCTGTTGATCACCGTCGCCCATCCTGACGACGAAACATTCGGGATGGGATCAACCATCGCCTATTACGCCGCTCAGGGGGTTGAGGTTCAGGTGGTATGCGCGACTCGGGGCGAGATGGGCGAGATCGCACCCGGGAGTGACGCAACACCGGAGACGCTCGGCGCTGTTCGTGAAGCAGAATTACGGGCGGGGGCGGGGATCATGGGGGTAAGCAAGGTGCACATGCTCGGGTATCGGGATTCCGGGATGATCCCGGCCGAAGACAACGATGACCCTGCGTCCTTCGTCAACGCGAGCGAGGCGGACCTTATGGTGAAGCTTACCCGTCTGATTCGGGACATCCGACCGCACGTTGTCATAACGATGGCACCGGACGGCGGAACGGGTCACGCCGACCACATCCGGATCAGTGATGCAACGACGAGGGCCTTCAAGCTCGCGGCACATCCCGGGTATATGGAACCTGGTGGCCTGGCACACGCCCCGACCAAGTTGTACTACTTCCAAATACCACGCTCGGTAATGCGTCAGTTTATGGAGGCGGTAGAGAAGAAGAATCCATCGATGATAAAGTTCATGCGTGACGCTGGGCTAGAGAGATTCGGCGTGGACGACGATGAGATTGCGGCCAAAATCGACGTTTCGGCGGTTATTGAGACCCGGATCAAGGCGATTAAGTGTCACGCATCACAGGAGTCGCCGTTCGACATGATTCCGGAAGACATGGTGCCGATGGCGCTGAGTACCGACTATTTCACGAGAGGAATCCCCGGCTGGACTGGTGGAGAGCCGGAAGACGAGCTGTTCGTCGGGCTGTAAGGTTTAAATCGGTGGTTCCTTTGGTGACAGAAAACCCAACACGTGCAGATTTTCATGCGGCCATACGCGTCGAACGCCAGTCGTTGGCGGAGATCGTCGACACTTTCACTCCAGAACAATGGAGCGCACCAAGCGCATGTTCTGGGTGGACGATAGGCGAGACGGTCAACCATCTGCTCGTTGGAGACGGCGGTACGTGGCGGGCGGCAGAGGCATTGTTCCGATTGAGATCACCGTATCGATGGGTCGCAGACAGGCAGCGCGAACTTGCGAAGCGCGCGCCGTCTGTCGCTGCGGAACAGCTCAGAGCCAACCGGCTTCCGATAACCGCCAGATTACCCGGGCGATTCGGCCCTCGAGCCAATCTCGCGGAGAACTTGATCCACGGAGACGACATCCTCCGGCCCCTTGGATTGGTACGGTCACGGCCGCCGGAGCTTCAAACCGCGATGGCATCGCTGCGCACCGTCGCTCGCTGGCAGTTTCGGAAGCTAAAGGCCCGTGGGACGCTCGCCGTCTCCACAGAGGCGGGTAATGCTTTCACCGTCGTTTCCGGTTTTCCGATGCCACGGATAGTCTCAGGGCCAGGGGAGGGCGCAGACGCACGAGTCACCGGAGATATCATCGATGTGATGACTTTTATGACCGGCCGTAGAAGCCCCGTGACCGTAGAAGGCGATGGTCCGCTTGCGGACGTGCTACGCCTTCAAATGCCCGCCGTCTAGATGAATATCAGGGGGGCCGTTGTCCAATCGTTCCACTATCCACTTGCTCTCTCATCTACTCCCGTCCCAGCTGGCGGATGGTGGACGATTTCGTCCACACAAACACGTAGAAAAGGGCCATCGAGACGCCCGCAGAGATGAGCGTCGCTTTCGGTCCGACCAACTCGGAAGTGACGCCCCCGACAACCCAACCAAGTAACAGTGTCTGGGACGCGATGGCAAACATCGCCATCACACGCCCGCGCATTTCTTCGGACGTAGGAAGTTGTAAAGTCGTTCTTACCAGGTTCGTCCACCACGGAATTGCGACGCCCATTGCGAAAGAGACTGCCCAGGCCGCCATGAGTGAGTTCACGAAGGCAAAGGCGATCAACATCGCCGAGAAGAACAACTGTGCCGCTCGTGGTCTGCCGATGTTTCTGGACAAGCCGCTCGCCGGGTCTCCGGAAGACATCTCGGACATTCGCTCATCCATTCGCGACGCCGGCGTTCCCGCGCAGATGTACAGCTTTACCTTCACCCCGTGGGCAAAAGCGGCTAAAGCGGCCGTTCAGTCTGGCGAACTCGGGGATCTGATAGCTGTGCACGCTGAAGTGATGTTCGCCAAAGGCCGTGCGGGAACAGCGCCTGGCGGCATCGTGCGGCGTGAGCATGAAACGCCAGAGCGGTTCACATTCACGGAGGCGAAGCGTGAGTTGTTTGATCTCGGCATCTATCCGATCGTGCTATGGCTGTGGTTGGCCGATTCGCCGGTTAAGCGGGTCAGCGCCATCACGGCCAACTACTTCTTTGCCGAGCACGCGAATGTAGACCTCGAAGACTTTGGCGCCCTGATAATCGAGTTTGAGAACGGCGTCGTCGGAAGCGCCATTGGCGGCCGAATCGGTTTCTACAGCCACCCGAAGATTGGGCCGCACGGGGTCACCGTGTCCGGCAGCGGCGGAACGAAAACGTTCTCGGCATGGGACCCCCATATCGAGGTGTTCTCGGACGAACCGCAGCCCGTACTTCCCACCCCTCATCCAGAAGACCCGATGTCTATGTGGCGGTCAACACAGGTCGAGTTGGGCGTCCCTCGGAAGACGGGCTGGCTCGCCTTTGAAGACGAGTCTGACTGGGGCGCACACGAGGTGTCATCGTTCCTCGATTGCCTCGACGCTGATCGGACTCCGGACGTAGGTGTAGACCTTGCCGCAGCGGCTACAGAGGTTGTGCTTGCTGCTTACCGGTCAGCCGCACGCGCTGACCCGGTTCAACTGGATTGAGCCGCGAACTTATGTGTACTTTCGCCTCACGGTGACAACAACGAGTCCGGCCAGCACGGCGATCACGGCCGCCGCGAGGTAGGCGTCGTGAAACGCCCCGACAAACGCGTCCGTGGCCAGCACTCCCGCGTCGATGGCGTCGTCTTTCCGCCACGTAAATATCACCATCCCGAACGCGATCGATAGGGGCGTGCCTAGCGTTTGAGCCACGGCCATCACGGCTGAGCCCGCTCCGGCGTGTTCAGGCGCCGTTTTGCGCATCGCAAGCGAGTAAACCGCCGCCTGATGCAGACCGAATCCGACGCCCGCAAGTCCGACGCGCATCGCGATGCCGGGTAGCGATGATTCAGCGTTCAGTCCGGAGATCCACACAAGACCAAGGGCCGTGATTCCGGCCCCCACGCCGGTAACGACACGATCTCCGATCCGGTCGGCGAGCCAGCCCCCTATGATCGATCCAATCGTGGATGCGCCCGCAACGACCGCCAGCATCGCTCCGACAACCATTACGCCTCTACCGAGCACGTCCGTGATGAAGAACGGGAACAGAAACCATGTGAGAAAACTGGCCATGAACAACAGCAGGTTGGAAATCCCGCCGACGGCAAACCCCGGTGTGGTCCAGATCGCCCTTGGAAGCAACGGACGCCTGGCGCGTTTTTGCAGGAATTTGAACCCGGCGAACAGCAGGGCCGTCAGCACCGCCAGCGCGATCACAAGCCCAGAGATCAGGCCGTCCAGCCGTGCGAAGGATATCGCCGAGACGAGCGCGAACAGCGCCCCGTACAGCACGATCGCGCCCGGCCAGTCGAATCTTCGGTCCGCGTTCGCGGGGTCTCCTGAGAGTATAAACAGGCCGGCGGCGAGAACCGCCACGCCTATGGGGACACGGGCGTAGAAAATGGCCTCCCACCCGATCGTCTCGGACAGATAACCACCCCCGAGTGTCGCCGTGAGTTGACCGGCGCTCACGGCCGCCAGCGTTACGCCCAGTGCGGTGCCACGCCGCTTTGGACCGAACGCCCGGACGACGAGCGCAGGTCCTGTGGTGAACAGGATGGCCGCCCCGACTCCCTGCAGGACGCGGAGCGCGACCACGGCCCCGAGTGAATCTTGTAGGGCGATGAGGCCTACCGCCGCCGTGTACGCGACTACGCCCCAGAGGAACACGCGCCGCAGACCGAATGCGTCGCCCAATCCACCGGCCGCCGGGGCCAGGCCACTTCGGCTGGCGTGGTAGAAGATGATGATTCCCTGCACTGAGATCAGCGATGCCCCGAGCGAATCACGCATCGTGGGCAGGGAGACGTTGATCGAGAAATCCAGCGCGACGAGGAACAACCCGGCCGCGGCGACGACGACCGTGATCAGGCGGTCGCGTGAGCTGAGCATTGGGGATCTGGAGTCAGACGTCACATTTACTCGCTATGGCGCAATGTGATGACCCCGGGGCCCGCAACTTCGGTGCCGTTCAATGTCGGACGCCCTCTTCGACATCGGCTTCATCGTCGCCGTTCCTCCGGCCAGGTTTTCGCGGGAAGAAGGCGAGAATCAGCATCGCCAGAAGTGCTCCCCCGATTGCCAGAACGTAAAGCCCGGATCCGGCGGCCATCCCCAGTGCTGCCGCTACCCAGATGCCCGTGGCAGTTGTGAGGCCACGCACGCTGGTTCCGGAGCGGATTATCGTGCCCGCTCCTATGAAGCCGATGCCGGTCGCAACCTGGGCGGCGATCCGTGCAGGGTCGCGGACGAACTCGCCCTCGATGGTGCTGAAGGCGAATATCGAGATCACGGTGAAGGTGCCGGATCCCATGGAAACCAGTGCCAGGGTGCGGATCCCCGCCGGGGCCGACGAGCGACGGCGTTCGTACCCGATCATGACGCCCACAAGCGCCGCGAGCGATATACGAAGCAACATCTCGGCCTCTTCAAGGGCCCTAAAAGGAAATATTTCGAAATCGCCGAGCATTTCTTTCGTGGCCTCGCCATTGTTGAGGGGTTCGGGTCCCGGATATCAGGCGCTCGATGTTACACGCCGAGCACGCGCATCTCGTGTCCAGCGCTCAGACAGGACGCACGTCACGGGAAAACAGATGCACCCACGACGGGTAGAAACCGCAGGCGATGGCTGTTCGCATAGACCACGTATTGACCGACGTGGTTCCGTAGTAGGGAACAGCTCCATGGTCGAACGTGGCGCGGGTGATCGCATATGTGATCGCACGCCCCAGCCCGCGTCCACGGTGCTCTTCCGTTATGGCGATGTGTATCTGATAGAGGCCGTCACCATCCGCGGTAACGCCCGCCGAACCTATCGGGCCGTCCGATCCGATCGCCACGACCCGGAACTGGTGCGTTGTGCGCTCTCCGGGCCTCCGGCTGACGGCCTGTTGAGCCATAACGGTGTGCCGATCGTGTTCATCGTCCCGCAGCTCGATTTTATAGCCGGCGGGTGGAGTGTGCTCCCTGAGATCTTCTTCTGCGCACACCCAGCGAGGGAACGGCCCAAACGTCTTCTGGCCGTGCTCCTCCATGCGGTTGGAGACCTCAGCTATGCGCACCGGCTCCATCATCTCGTCACGATTAACGCCTTCGTATAACGGACGGACCCACGACATCAACTCCGGCGATGCCGTTACGACACCGCCGACGCCCATCGATACAAGACTGAAATATGGCTGCGGGATGTCAAACCAGCGGCCCCCAGGCGCCCACTTCGTCTCCGGATCTGACGATCCGGCCTCGACGACGTGAACCTGTCCGTCCAGCAGTTGATCGCGATCGCAAAACTGCTCCGCGGTCAGCACGTCCAGGATCACGGACTGCACCCGGGCGCGGTTTATCGGGGAGGGTGTCATCTGTTCATCGTGGCTGCACAGGACCAGATTCCTACTGGACGATCTCGAGAAACTCCACTTCGAAAATGAGGGTTGCGCCCCCGGGAATGACGAAGCCGGAGATGTTAAGCCCGACATCCCCGTACGCAAGATCGGAAGGAATTCGGATCCGGCGTTTGCCGCCTCCAAGCATGTCCGCCATCCCGATTTGCCAGCCCTGAATCAGGTTGTTGAGCTGGAACGTCACGGGAACGCCCCGTGTGCGGCTGGTATCAAAAATACAGCCATCGTCAAAGAACCCGGTGTAATGGACGCTCATGCTGCTATCGGTCTTCAGTGACGCCCCGTCACCCACCTGGTGATCAAAAACCGCAACGCCTGAAGGGAGCGTCTCATACGCGATCGCGCCATCGTCCTCGAATGCAGGGGCATCGTCGGGATAGTTAGCGTTCAGGCATGTGACCGGCGCCGGAGTTGGCGTAAGGACAAGCACGTCTCCGAGGCTTCGTTCAGAACTGGGATTACTGCCACCGCACGCCACCGCAATGACGGCGATGGTTGCGGCACTCGCGCCTAAAAACCAGCGATTTCGGAAACTCAACGCGTTGCTCCGACCCGTTGGCGTAGATCTTCGTAACCTGCGCCAATCCACAACAATGGACTGGTCAGGAAAAACCGTGCGCCCAACTCCATGTAGCGTGCCACGTTCTCGTGATTGCCGACGGTTCCGGGGGTCCGACCCGCAGCGACGATCTTGCGAACGGCGTCTTCAAGGGCACGCGTCACCTCGGGATGGAAGGGATCGCCCAGGCGACCCATCGACTGGGACATATCGCCCGGGCCTACGAGGAATACGTCGATGTGGTCCACCTTCAGGATTTCATCCAGATTGTCCAGCGCAATCACGTCTTCGATGAAGACAATTAACAACGTCTCGTCGTTGGCCTTTTTGAAGAAATCCGGGTCGCCAAGTCCCTGGCGGCCTCCGTACATGCCACGTTTGCCGAGTGGCGAGAACTTGGCCGCCCGCACCACGGTTTCGGCATCCTCACGTGTGTCTACGTGTGGGACGGCAACTCCCTGCGCCCCAAGGTCCAGCGCCTGATATATGAGTCCTTCTTCAACCCTGTTGACCCGGACGATTGAGGTCGTATTTGCCAGGTCTGCGGCACGGGTAAGGTCCGCGATGTTCGGCGGGCTGACAAGGTTGTGTTCGCCCTCAAGCCACACGGCGTGCGGGTTCATCGGGCCGAGGCGCTCGATTGTGTCGGCGTCATTCAATCCCTCCAGGGCGATGACGTGCTGGCCTGCTCCGAGTCTTGCTTTTGCGTCGTTCTTACGAAGTGTTCGCATCTGGCTAAGCCTCCGCCCTTCGGTTCATTTCGATCAGTCCGCTCTCGATCCATGGAGCTGGACCCCCGAGGAAGAATTTAACGCCCTGTTCGAGATGGTGGGCTGCGTTCTCGTTAGATACGAGAGCGCCTGCCGTCCGGCCTGCCGCCACGATTTTTCGTAGCGATTCGTCGACGACCGCCTGTACATCTGGATGATGTGGCTCGCCGATATGTCCCATCGTCTGCGCAAGGTCACCCGGCGCTACGAAGAACACATCGATGTTGTCCACCTTGAGGATCTCATCAAGGTTGTTAACGCCCACGATATCTTCGATCAGGATGATCAGCATCGTCTGGCCGTTCGCCAGCGACTGGTAGTTCGACACGCCGATGCCCTGGCGGCTCGTGAATGAGCCACGGAGTCCGATGGGGGCGAACTTCCCGGCGTGTACGACGGCCTCCGCCTCTTCACGTGTGTTGACGTGTGGAACGACGATGCCCTGCGCACCGAGGTCCAACGTTCTGTATATGACGCCGGGTTCGTTTTGGTGAATCCGAACGATCGGCGATGCGCCGATAAGGTCGATCGCCCGTGTCAGCTCGCCAATGTTAGAAAAGTCGACGCCGCCATGCTCGGCTTCAAGCCAGATTGCGTCCGGCTCTAGGTCAACCAACCTTTCGAGGGCGTCCGCGCCGCCGTAGCCCCATGAAGCAAACGCGACGGCCACCTCGCCGTTTGCCAGCTTTTGTTTTGCTTTGTTGACGCGTAGTTCGGCCAATTTAGAGCCTTTCCCTGATTTTTGAGTTTATCTGGGATTTCGGAGATTTCCGGCGTTCATGTTCAGGCGATCACGGTTCGACCCATGATCGCGAGCCTGATCGCAGGTTTAACGGTGAGATTCTACGAGAATATTCAGTCCGCTGTGTCGGCGATCTCGGTCTCTCTTCGCGCTGTTGCCGCACTTGTGCCCCCCGAGAATGTGAACCATCCCAGGACGACGCCGGTAATGCTGAAGGCCGCGGCAACCAGAAACACCGTGGAGAGGCCGTCACTTAGATTATTTCGGGAAGTCGTGAGGTCTGATTCGTAGCGCTGTTCTCCCAGCTCCGGGTCCGCCAGATACTCAGACCGGACCTCCTCGAGTTCGTCCACGGCGACGATTATCCCGGGATCTGCGATCCGAACCTGGGGGCTGTCTTCGTTCAAGCCAACAAAACTAACGGCGACGGAGGCGAATAACACGGCTCCGAACACGGCGCTCCCTGCGGCCTGGCCGAACAATCGCCCAAACTGCAGCGTGGACGTGACAACGCCCAGTATCGAGGTAGGCATGGCGTTCTGTACGGGTACTGTGAAGGAGGTGAAGCCGAACGACATGCCAAGTCCGATGAACCCCGTGGCTACGAAGAGCGACCAGATAGAAGACGCGCTATCAAACGTGCTCATGAAGATCAGGGAGATTGCGGATATCGAGAGTCCGATCATGCCGAGTTCTCGCGCATAGCCTCGTCGTGAAAGGATCTGGCCGGCAATATTGGCGCCGGCGGCCACCCCGATGGCTAATGCGATCAATGGGATAGCGGCTGATGTCGCAGATTTGCCCATGACGCCCTGCACAAACAGCGGTTGGAACGCCGTGATAGCGATGAATGTGCTCGTGGTTGTGAGAGAGGCGAGCCAGCCGAGGGCGAATATACGGTGCGTGAACAAGTTGAGCGGGAGCATCGGGTCGTCCGCTTTCAATTCGACACGAGCGAAGATGGCGAACGCGACCAGTGAGCCTCCGACAAGGCCCAGAATTCTTGGCGAATCCCACGCGTAGTCGCGACCACCCCATGTGAGGGCGAGAAGCAATGCCGTTGCCGCACCCGCAAAAAGCACGGCGCCCGTCAGGTCTAGATGCCCTTTACGTTTGCCTGGGGGCAAGTTTGGGAACCAGATCCACAGTAAAATAAGGCTGAATGCGCCGGTCGGGATGTTGATGAAGAATACCCAGCGCCAGCTCAGGGCGTCGCTCACGATCCCGCCAAATATCGGACCTATGACGCCGGACAGCGTGAACCCTGCGGTCGCCACACCCATCCATTTCGCTCGTTCGGACGGGACCCACAGCGCGGCCATGATGATCCACACGCTACCCATCACTCCGGCAAATGCAGCGCCCTGGAGAATCCGGGCCGCGATCAGCTCGGTCATGTTCGTGGAAAAACCGGCGGCGGCCGAAGTTGCCATGAAAAAGATGACTGAGCCGATGAGGACTAGCTTGCGGCCGGCGATGTCGGAGAGTTTTCCGACGATCGGCACGCTAGCCGTCGCAGCGAGCGAAAACCCGGCGAATAGCCACACGAAACGATCGAAGCCACCGATGTCGGCGACGATGTTCTGGGCGGCCGTTGCAACGACGGTCTGGTTCATCGTCGCCACGAACAGCGTGACCGTGAGGCCGGCCACAACTAGAAGCTTTTGCCGGTAAGGAATGTCCACCAGCGAGCTTGCCGGTTGTTCCGTTAAGCCTTCTCCAGAGTTCGCGCGTGATTCAGCCATACAGCGGGAAAGGCTAACGGAGTGTCACCCACGGCTCAACGTACATGCAAACGTTGATATGCCTCGTAACGGCGGTGATTAGACGTCACGGAGCTGATCTTCAACCGAGATCTCTGTGTGCAGGCGCGTACAGGAAGGCACTCACCGGTGCTGCCGGTGTTGTCAGGCACGGTGACTCTCGTCGGACTCTGGTTCTGCACAATTACTGCGGACACTACGACTTCCCTGGATTCATGTTGGATATATCGAGCCTGGATTGCCACCGCTGTCTTAGCCGGACCGGTGGCCAACCGGTGTGATAAATAAGTTATGCCTTGAAAGCCGCAAGGGCATGCGGGACAACCATCATCGGGGGTTGTCTGATCGGTCAGCACGCGGGGATACGGAAAGTACCCACCGGTGACCCCATCGGCGCATTTCGGGCTTGATCAATCGGGAGTCCCGACGATCGACTACCCGGCCACCCGTCGTCTTCTACGTCGCCTTCGTCTGCGGTCGCGGCCTGAAGTCGGGTCTGGGGCGAGTGTACGCGTTCCGTTTTTCCCGTTGGATCCAGAGAGGCCTGCCAGGGAGGGCGATGTCTCGGCGATCTTTGTTGCGGCTCGTTTTCGTTTGCGCGCCGGTTGTGAGGAACCGGGCGCATTCTTGTCTGCGTAGATGCCCGGTACTTCGGCCAGATATTTACCCGTGTGGGAGGCGGCTACCGACGCGATGAACTCCGGAGTGCCCTGTGCCACCAGTTCTCCGCCTCGTTCTCCAGCGCCCGGACCGAGATCGATTATCCAGTCAGCGTTCTTGATCAGGTCCAGGTGGTGCTCGATCAAGATCACGGTGTTACCGGCATCGACCAGCCGATGAAGGACGCGCATCAACGCAGCGCAGTCCTCGAACGACAAACCGGTCGTTGGCTCATCCAGGATGTAGATCGTCTGGCCCGTCGATCGCTTCGATAGTTCGGTCGCCAACTTGACACGCTGAGCCTCGCCGCCGGACAGCGTTGTGGCCGGCTGCCCCAGTCGCATGTAGCCGAGTCCTACCTCGACCAGCGTCCGGAGCCGGTTCATGACGGGCGGGATGTTCTCGAAATGTTCGCACGCCTCCGTAATCGTCATGTCCAGGACTTCGGCGATGCTCGCTCCCTTAAATTTGATCTCAAGCGCTTCACGGTTGTATCGAGCACCGTCACAGATTTCGCAAGGGACGGTTACGTCCGGGAGGAACTGCATCGAAATCTGGACATATCCTGCGCCGCTACAGGATTCGCACCGTCCGCCCTTCACATTGAAGGAGAATCGGCCGGGCTTGTAGCCACGTGCACGTGCCTCTGGCATGGTCGCAAAGAGTTCACGTATCGGCCCGTATGCGCCGGTGTAGGTGGCAGGGTTCGAGCGCGGAGTTCTGCCGATCGCTGACTGAGTGATGTTGACGACCTTGTCGACGTTCTCAAGTCCCAGAACCTCATCGTGCTTACCGGGCCTATCCTTCGACCGGTAAAAGGTCTGGGCCAGCTTTTTTTGCAGAATCTCGTTTATCAGGCTGCTTTTGCCCGACCCGGAAACGCCGGTGATGCACACCAACTCGCCGAGCGGGATCTTGACGTCGATATCCTTCAAATTGTTCTCGGCCGCGCCCCGGATTTCGATGAAAGACTTGCTGCCTTTGCGTCGCTTCTCAGGGAACGGGATTTTCTTGCGCCCGGACAGATATGCGCCGGTTAAGGAATCCTCGGACGCCTCGATGGCAGCGGCATCGCCCTGGGCGATGATGTGGCCGCCGTGCTCGCCCGCGCCGGGCCCGAGATCGATGATGTGGTCAGACGCCCGCATCACGGCTTCATCGTGCTCCACGACAAGCACCGTGTTGCCGACGTCTCGCAGTTGTTTGAGCGTTGCGATCAACCTGTGATCGTCCAGCGGGTGCAGGCCGATCGAGGGCTCGTCGCAGACGTACAGCACGCCCATTAATCCCGAGCCGATCTGTGTCGCCAGCCGGATACGTTGACCCTCGCCGCCGGACAGTGTCGATGCCGTGCGATCCAGGCTCAGGTATTCAAGTCCGACTCGTTCAAGGAAGGTGAGACGGGACTCGATCTCTTTCAGTACCTGGTCGGCGATCGCCTGTTCCCGGACCGACAGAGGTTCCGTCGCCGGACCCGCGTGTTCTGACTCTTTTGGCCACACACCGCTTCGTGCCGCTTCTATCCACTGGAGCGCTCGCTCAACGGACTGCTGCGTCACCTCGATGATGTTCATGCCCAGCACGGTCACGGCGAGCGACTCGGGCTTGAGCCTGAATCCGGAACAGGCCGCACACGGCCTCTGGGCCATGTATCGGCCGACTTCGTCCCGTACGTTCTGAGACTCGGTGTTCTCGTGCCGACGTTCCAGGTGCGGGATCACGCCCTCGTTACGCATGCGCCAGCGATATGTACGGCCGGACTGTGTCGTGTGGAGGACGTCGATTCGCTTGTTGTCCTCTCCGTACAGCACGGTGTTCTGCTGCTCTTCGGTTAACTCGCGGAACGGTATGTCCAGCGAGAAGCCGTAGTGGTCTGAGACCGCTTCCATCACTGACAGGCGCTCCGGAAGTAGTTCTCCGGCGCGTGACCATGGCTCGATTGCGCCGGTGCGGATCGAAAGATTCTGGTTTGGGACCACGAGGTCCGGGTCCACCTCAAGCCGGAAGCCGAGGCCGGTGCAGGTGGGGCATGCTCCGTAAGGCGTGTTGAAGGAGAAGTTGCGCGGTTCTAACTCTCCGATACTCAGATCGCAGTGAACACAGGCGAATTTTTCCGAGTAGATGATGTCTTCGCCATCGATCACGGAGATGGTGACGGTGCCTCCGGAAAGCCTGAGCGATGTCTCGATGGATTCAGATAGACGTCCGACGTCCGCGTCCGATCCGGTCACAAGCCGGTCCACAACGACCTCGATGTCGTGCCAGCGAGTTTTGGCGAGTTTGATTTCTTCCTCAAGCAGCTTCACTTCGCCGTCAACGCGCACACGAACGAACCCCTCGTTGCGCGTATTTTCGAACACGGCGATGTGTTCGCCCTTTTTGTGGATGATGATCGGGGCGAGGACCAGGATGCGTGAGTCAGCGTCCAGCCGCATTACGGAGTCGGTGATCTGCTGGACGGACTGTCTAGCCACAGGCCGTCCACAGTTGTGGCAGTGCGGCCGTCCCCCGCGGGAGAACAGCAGTCGCAGGTAGTCGTACACCTCGGTCACGGTGCCGACGGTGGACCTCGGGTTACGGGAGACGCCCTTCTGGTCGATCGAGATCGCCGGGCTTAGTCCGTCGATGTGATCAACGTCTGGCTTGTCCATCCGTCCCAGGAACTGGCGAGCGTATGCCGACAGCGACTCGACGTAGCGGCGTTGCCCCTCTGCGTAGATCGTGTCAAATGCGAGCGAGCTTTTGCCCGAGCCGGATACGCCCGTGATGACCACGAGCTGGCCCCGGGGCACATCGACATCGATGTTCTGGAGGTTGTGCTCGCGGGCGCCGCGAACCTTTATGAAATCTTCAGCCATGAACTACTTTCGGGGCGGGCCGCAGGGGTTCGGCACGTTCGTACAGACGGTACCTGCTTCCGGATATCGTGACTCGATTGTACCGAGCCTTTGAAGTCGCGGGGATAACCGGATGTCACGAACCCACACATATGCGGCGATTCCGATGCTGGATTCCGTCCTTAATCCGCCCGTATGCCGCCCGGAACAGGGCCCACTTCCGGCCAGTCCCGCACCTCATCCAGGAATGCCGAGGAGCGCACGCCCCGGTCGATCACGGAGTTCGTATGTGAACGTATTATGCGTTCGATCTGACGCCGTTCTTCTGCCCCGATATTTAGCGACTCCACGGCCGGGAAGTCGCTGCGTGCCAGGTGTCTCAGAACTTTGATGGTCCCCAGGTTTGCGGGATGGAGCACGTCGCTCCCCTGGGAACGGCAACTCGGACACAGGAGGCCACCGCGCTCGGCGGAGAACACGTGATCGGCCGGTTCCAGTTCATCCCCGCACTCGACACAAACTCCCAGTTCCGGCTTAAACCCGGTGATGGTCATAAGCCGCAATGCAAACCAGCGCACGAGTGTGTCGGCGTTCTCGGTCGAGGCCAGCCACCCCAGGCTGTCGACGAGCAGCCGGAATACCGCCGGTGCCGGTGCATCCTCCACGCTTACCCGTTGTGCAAGCTCGCCGATATACAAACCCCGGGACAGCCTGCCGAGATCGGTCCGCATGTTGCGGAAGGCGTCGATCGTGTCCGCCTGGCTTATGCCGTGGAGCTCACGCCCCTCACGTATGGACAGCTTCACGTAGCAAAGCAGGTCTATGTGGCCGCCCAGCTTGCTGCCGGGCTTGCGCGCTCCTCGCGCTGTGGCCCGTATGACGCCGCGCTGGGGAGTTAACAGCCACAACAGGCGGTCGGCCTCGCCGAGGTCCGAGTGACGAAGTACCACGGCCTCGGTCGTGAAAAGGTTTGGCCTGCCTGAGGTCACGCGCGCACCCCGGTGGTGGCGGAATCGAGAGAAGTCCGGTAGCAGGGTTGCATGATCTTGCCAAATTTATCCCGTCGGCGGTTCCCCATCGACCACGACCTCTGAGCGGCCTTCGAGTGCGTTGGCGAGCGTCATCTCATCGGCGTACTCCAGATCTGCGCCGGACGACAGGCCGCGAGCGAGCCGCGTCACTTTGATCCCCAGCGGAGAGATCAGGCGTTGCAGGTACATCGAGGTCGCCTCACCCTCAAGATTAGGGTTCGTGGCGAGGATCAATTCGGTGACCGTCTCGTCCCGGAGCCGGTCAAGCAACTCCCGTATCTTCAGTTGTTCGGCTCCAATGCCGTTGACCGGCGATATCGAGCCGTGGAGTACGTGATACAGCCCGTCGTAGGCCCTTGTGCGTTCCAACGCCAGCACGTCTAGGGGCTCTTCCACGACGCAAATGCGTGTGCGATCACGCCGTTCGTTTGTGCATATCGCACAGACCGGATCCTCGGTGATGTTGAGGCACATTGAGCAGAGGACGATGCGGTCCTTGACCGATATCAGAGCTTCGGCCAGCGCTTCCGCCTCTTCCCTCGGCATCCGGATCATGAAGTAGGTAAGCCGCTGCGCAGATTTAGGCCCAACGCCGGGGAGCCGGTTGAACGCCTCGATGAGACGTGCGACGGGTGGAGCCGCCGATGTGGTGGAGTTGGAATGCATCGATCCGAGCGCTCTGACCTTCTCTTAATGTTCTGGCTTTTGACGTTCTGGGAATGAGTCTGGGCCGGGTCGTTACATAAGTCCGGGGATGTTCAACCCGCCCGTGATGGCGGACATCTTCTTCGCCGCGTCCGACTGTGCGGTGTCCATAGCCTCGTTAACGGCGGCCATCACGAGGTCCTGGAGCATCTCGATGTCTTCCGGGTCGACGACCTCGGGAGCGATCTCGATTGACTCAACCTTGGAGCCGCCGATTATCGTTACTTTGACGACACCGCCGCCGGCCGTGGCCTCAGTGCGCGCCTCGGCGAGTTCTTCCTGGATCTTCGCCATCTGGGCCTGCATCTGCTGGGCCTGACGGAGCATGTTTCTGTTCAAGGTGTTGTCTCCCTGTCCTGAGTTCTCAACTTCGGGTTCGGAGAATTATTCCGCCGGGTCCAGAGCTGGTTCTTCTGGACCTGTTTCTCTTGGATTCGTTTCGGGCGAACCTGGATCCGGCTGGTCTGGAGCGGGCTTGTTGACGGGCTCTGGAATTGCAGTATTTGTAATGCCGACGGTTCCTTCGTTGACGATGCGAGCTCCCATCGTGACCGCCAGCCGTACGATGTCGCTGTCCATCGCCGTCGGCGTCTTTTTGGCGGCCCCGTTCGAGTCCCGCCCGGCGAGAACGACCTTCAACTTTACGGCATAAGCTTTTTCTACGGCCATCTCGATAGGTCCGCGGCCGCGTGGGTCGGCCAGCTCGTTGGCCACGCGATCGCCCATCGACTGTTGGCGGAATGATAGACGGAGTGTGTCGCCGTCAACCTCTGCTTCCTGCACGCCGCGCAGTATTGCGCCGAGATTGAACTGCGTGCCCTGGGTGCGGTTGAGTTCTCTGATGACCCGTACCCATCGTTCATCTTGAGGCGGCCTGACCGGCCGGGATTCCCGGACGGTCTGAGGCGGTCTTTCCGCGGAACCTCGCGCGGGCGCACCACCGCCGGCCGGAGCCGGCTGTTGAGGTTGTCCTTGCGGGCTGGACGGGGGAGGGGAGGGCTGCGGCCGTCTCGTTGGCGCCGGTCCGGGTCGGGCTGCCGGTCTTGAGCGAGCCGGGGCAGTTGGAGCAGGGGCGGGGGCTATCGCGGCGGCGACAGGCGCTACAGGTCTGTCCGCCATGGCGTTTAGTAGTGCGATCTCCAGCGGAAGGGGCGACGAGGGGTTCTGTCTGAAGTCCGCCTTCTCAAGTTCAGTCACAACGTGGAGCAGCTTCTCAAGCGACACGTCCTGGCTGGCGTCGGTCATCGCGTCCAGCGCGTCCTGGGAATGGCCAAGCGCGTCCTCGACGCCTGCTTTTACGAGCAGGCCGGCCCGCAGAACGTCGACCGTGCCGCTCCGCAGTCGGCCGAGATCGGATCCTTTTGCCGCTTCACGGTTGATGATCTCGAGCGCCGATTTCGGGTTGGATTGGAGCGCCGCTATGGCGAGTTCGGTGCTTGATTCAGTATCGCCCAGTCCTAGAAGCTCAAGCGCTTGATCAAGGTTGATTTCGGAACCGTACGACACGGCGAGTTGCTCAAGCAGGTTTTCGGCGTCGCGAAGACTCCCGTACGCGGTGCGGGCGATCAGCGCCAGGACTTCCGGATCTGCGTCGATATCCTCTTCCCCGGCGATTTCGGCCAGTTTGTCGATCACGACGTCGTTGGAGAGCCGGCGGAAATCGAACCTCTGGCATCGAGACAGGATGGTCGCCGGGACGCGGTGCGTTTCTGTGGTCGCCAGGACAAAGATCACGTGGGGCGGCGGCTCTTCCAGGGTCTTGAGCAGGGCGTTGAACGCGTCTCCGCTTAACTGGTGCACCTCGTCGATCACGTACACCTTGTACTTGCCTGAGCCTGGCGCAAAACGGGCCTTGTCACGGAGGTCCCTGATGTTGTCGATCCCGCGGTTCGATGCCGCGTCGATCTCGATCAGGTCCAGCATCCGATTTTCCGTGACCGCCACGCAGTTATCACAGCCTCCGCACGGCTCGCCGTCACGTGGGTCCGTGCAGTTGAGGGCCTTCGCGAGAATTCGCGCTGTGGAGGTTTTCCCTGTGCCACGCGGGCCGCACAGGAGGTACGCGTGTGCGACGCGATTTGTCCGTAACGCCTGTCTCAGCGTATTCGTTACGTGATCCTGGCCCACTACTTCATCGAATCTTTGCGGGCGCCATTTTCGATAGAAAACTTCGTTATGACTGGTCATCGACCCGGCTCCCAACTGCATCAGGCATGCCCGAACGGCCTGAACGAACTGGCACCGCTGCCAGAATATCGTCAGTTTTGCCGAACATCACCCGATGTTCCTCCGGCTCTGCGTGATCGTATCCGAGAAGGTGAAGCACACCGTGTGCGGTCAACACCGAAAGCTCATGTGCCACATCGTGTCCGGCGGATTCAGCCTGGGCAACGGCCCGTTCGTACGAGATCGCAATGTCACCCAGTTCATCCGACTCTTCGCCCTCGACATCCGGCCATTCGGGCATCTTTGCATCGGCAGAACCGGATTCCTCGCCGCCCGGTGGAGCATCTTCGCCTGATGTACCTGTCCCTGTATTAAAAGACAGCACGTCCGTCGGTTCGTCGTGACCCATGAACTCCAGGTTCAGCTTACGTAACGCATCGTCGTCCGCGATGATCAGCGTCACGTGGTCCGGCCCGGAGACCAGTTCACGCATCAGGGCAGTCTCGGCCACGTCCAGAAGCAAACGGTCCAAACCGGCCGCCGCGAAAGTTTGCTGAAATCTGGTGTCGACCTGGATATCTACCCTGGCCTCGCTCAAATCGTATTCACCATTCGTAACAAGGGGTTGGCGAGGGGTGAAATCGGGACCGCTACGAGCTAGAACGGGCAAGTACTCCAGCGCTCCTATCCACGTGCGAATAGTAGCACGTGTGTTCGAGAAACCTACTCCAGTTTGGCGGCGTTTTCGGCGTTCTCAGATATGGCGCGTAATCGAGTGAGCAATCGATCAAACGACTTGTCCTCGGCGGAAAGCTCGGCGGTGACCATGCGCGCATCCCTCAGACGATCTCGTATCGCCGGTGCAGCTACCAGGCCCACTTCTATGTAGGTTTGAGCGTCGTACAGGGCTGGGACCACTTCTTCCCGGATCTTGTTGCCGACGTAAATCGGTTGCGGCGGCCTGCTCATCTCCTCCGCCATCTGCACGGCTTCCTCGATGGCCTCGAGAAGTTCGGTCTGGCGCGCCTTGAGCTCCCATGCTTCAAATGGTGAGGTCACTGACCGCTCCTTCCTCTCTGGAGTCGCCATGCCTGAAATACGGACAGGTACACAGCGGATCCCATCACTGCGCCGATTCCGTCGATCAACAAATCAAACAGTTCCAAGGACCTGTCGGCGATTAACCACTGGTGTGCTTCGTCGCTAATTGCGTACAGCACGGCGAGCAATACCGCCTTTTGACCTGCGGATCGGAGCATCACGGGATCTAGCTCGCCCGCGTCGCTCGGGACTTTCACCGCCAGGATCCAACGCATCACGAGTGCGCTCAGCACAAAGAACTCGATGAAATGAGCAATCTCGTTCGTGTACCGGCCAAATACTCCCGAGGCCGACTCGTGTATCGAACTGTCGCCGATCGTCGTCCCGGAAACCTGGGAGACGGCGAATATCGCGGCCATAACCGCGAATACGGGCAGGCCATATCGAACGAAATGGATTGTTGTATCGAGCCCGGACGGTTTTTCTGACGGTTCGGTCGACATCAGGTGAGCGGCGTACCTCTTTTATCTGAATCTGAATGCGGGTATTTGGTGCGGTCTACCAGTCGAGGTCGAACACCTTTTCCATCGGCGCCCACCAATCGTCGGCTCCTGCTTCGGGGACTTTGGCCTGGAACGTGGACATCAGGTCGTTCCACTCCTCGGCGCGGGGATTGGCGAGGGTGTACGCCTGAAAGTCTCGCTCAGGCACAAAATCATCCGGCGCGGTGTAGTACATGAACAGGTGCGTCCCGATGAGAAATATCTCCATCTTTTCGAGACCGATCGAGCGCAACGACTCTAGTACCTCCGGCCACACGGCCCGGTGGTATTCCCTGTACTTCGCTATCTTCTCGGGATCGTTATTGAGGTCCAGGACCTGTGCGTAACTCTTCATGGTGATGGAAACCCAATCGGGTTGTTTGTTTGATTACTCAACTGATTCCCAGCGGGGCGGTAGCATACCGCGGAGCAATCGTATCGATCTGCCGCGGGAGCCTCAAAATGTTCCCTTCGGTTAATTCATTTGAGTGGTTTCAGAGGTTCGGAACATGCAGCGAGTTGGTTTCCTCCTCAAGGTCCGGGAAGATCGTATAGACGAATATAAGGAGCACCATCGGCACGTGTCGCCTGACATGCTGGACGCTCTTTCTCGGCACGGCTGGCACAACTACAGCCTGTTCATGCGGCCAGATGGGCTGATGTTTGGCTATGTTGAGGTGTCAGACAGCTTTCAGGCGGCGCTCGACGGGATGTCGACCGAGGACGCAAACTCACGATGGCAGACGCTTATGGAGCCGTTCTTTGAATCGCCGGGCGGCGGCAGGCCAGATGAGAACATGGTTCAACTGGAAGAGGTGTTTCATCTTGAATAGCCGGAGTGCGGGAGCGGAATGAACCGGAGTTGGCAAGACCTGGCCCGAGTTAACTGATAATACGAACTGGATTTTCGTAACCGTTTCAGATCCAAATGGAGAGAACCAGCATTGAGCGATGTCGATAATCTGATCCCGGAAATGGTGAAGGAGATCCATTCCCGGCCGGAGAAGGCCGTGATTGTGGTCACCGGCGCCGGAATCTCTGCGCTTGGCTGGCTGTTCGATCAAGGTGGAGCTTCCCGAACCATTCTTGAAGGGCGGGTGCCGTACTCGATCAGCTCGCTCAACGAGTTCGTGGGAATCGATGTCGAGACACACGTCTCTCGCGAAGAGGCGATCAGGATGGCGGATAGCGCGTATGAACGAGCGCTATACCTCCGTGCAGACGATGACGATTCGCCGGTGATCGGTGTCTCTTGCACGGCGACCATCGCGACCGATTACGCGAAACGCGGGACGCACAGGGCATGCTGCGCCCTCCGGACG
>JAYGCG010000047.1:0-36244 GCA_046583455.1 Dehalococcoidia bacterium
TGAATATGCCCGCTGCCCGCTCCCAGAATCGTGTCCAGCGCAGATATCCATCGGCGTCCGCGGCGGTGGTTCCCGGCATATGGATGATCTCGGCGGCGGTGCGTTCGGGGTCTTTCCACATGCGGAAGCTGCGTCCGTCCGGGAAGACGAAGAGCGACGCTGGGTCTAACGGGAAGATGTGAAGACCGTTTTCCCGTAACGCCATGTCATCGATCACGCGGCGCTGCAGGATGTGGCACAGGTAGGCGCATGGTCCAAGCTGGTAACCGTCGAACAGTTCTTCCGTGACCGCGGCCCCGCCGACAATTTCGCGGCGTTCGAGCACTATTACGTGGAGACCCGCGTCCGCCAGGTACCAGGCCGCGGTCAGTCCGTTGTGACCGCCACCGATCACGATGACGTCTGCGTCGGGTGTCATGGTCCGGGATTGTGCAACAAATCGAGGCGAAACGTTGCACAGCGCATTCCGTGAACCACGCAACTCTACACCTCTATTGCTTCCTGATAAACCTCAACTTCTGGCGGGCCAGCGAACAGGGCTGCGAATTTGGCAACCTGCTCCTGGTAGGAAGCACTCGACGTGAGCCCAGCCTCATCTGCCTGACTGTCCCAGAAACTGGCAGCCATAATCTTGTTAGCCGCACGGTCTATTAGCAAACGGCCAATCTGCAAGCCGCTCCAGCCGTGAATGTCTGGCGCTACAGAGTCTTCGAAAATTGCAATTCCTTCGTCCATCTTGCCTGGCTGGATGTTGACCCTTAGTACTTGAGAAAACATTGGCTTGCGTCTTAATTAGTAACTTGGCGGTAAGAATTCTGCGCGACTTTACCAATTGCCCGATATTTCGATCGCTCACCATTCCGGGCCATGCTTTCCGCGAGTGAAACCGCACAGGGAGAAGTGTTGCACGCGCATCGGTAACAACATTCCGATCATTCCAGAAAGTCGTTCACACCACGCTTCTTGCCTTTTCCAGATCTCCCTCTCGGAATCGGCTGTGACGCATCTTGTGGAGATCGATTGATGACTTGCCATCGACAATGATCTCCGAGACCAGCTTCCCAGCAATAGGTCCCAGGGCGAACCCGTGGCCACTGAATCCCGTCGCGAAGATCAGGCCCCTGGGCTGTTCGACCTCCCCGATCACGGGCACCGCGTCCGGAGTCGCATCTATCATCCCCGCCCATGTCCGCTGGACACGAATATTCTCCAGGGCGGGGAACAACTCCCCAAAGTGTTCCATGGCCTGGGAGATGAATTTCCGGTTGGGCCTCGGCTCCACGTCCACGGCGTGGGCGAAGGGATGCGTCTTTGAAGAGGACCCGGGTAAAGAGCGCAGGATGTCTTTTAGTAACGCGTTCCCGAGGTTGATCTTGAAGAATCCTCGGTTCTTGAAAAAGTTGGGGAGAAACATACGGATGTCTCGGAACGAATCGAGAGTCAAGTCGTGATCGACTTTTTGCGCGGGTGCGACCCAGAAGGATCCATTGGGGCGTTGCCGGAACGAGACATCGGGCGACCACAACCCGACCTCCGTGACCGGCGTTGTGGGTTCCGTCTCGGCAACCGAGGCCCTGACGGATCTCATGGGCAGGGAAAGCCCGGCCATCTTTGCTACTTTTCCTGACCAGGTGCCGGCGGCACACACGATCAGAGGCGCTCTGATGGGACCCTTGTCGGTGCGTACTCCGGTGACCTGACCATCGACAATATCGATGCCCTCAACCGCTCGATAAGTATGGATTGTCGCACCCGCCTCTTGAGCGGCGCTGGCCAGGGCGTTGGTGGCGCTTGGGGGATCGGCGTGTCCGTCGGTTTCGGTATACATCCCGCCGACAAACGGCCCCCTCATATCCGGTATGAGTTCCTCAACCTCGCTGCGCGAGAGCATCGTCGTTCCCAACTCGTATTCGGTCCCGATCTTCGTCCACTCCGCAAGCTCGTCCATCCGCTTATCATCGTAGGCTAGGGCCAGGTTCCCTCCCTGGACCCACTCGATGTCTGCGTGCAGTTCCCTGGCAAGACCCGTCCAGATCTTGTTGCCAACGATCATCATGGGCAGTTCGCTGGGGGCTCTGCCCTGTTGACGGACGAATCCCCATGCCCTGCTGGACTGCTCGCTACCTATTCCACCCTTCTCCACCAGGGTTACTTTCGCGTTCCGCCTGGCCAGGTAATATGCCGTTGCGCAGCCAGCGATGCCTCCACCGATTACAACGACGTCCGGCTTATTCTCCATTTGCGCCCCCCTTGTGTTTCGACCCGCTGACCATGGCTGCCAGGCCACCGGCATGCAGGGGGATCTCCATGACTCGATCGATCATCCCGTTGACTTGCTCAACAATCGTGCCCAGGATTTCAATATTGGGCGTATTCCCGATGTCCTCGCCCTCAGCGATCCCGCCGGCTCGTTTCACGGCGATCAACAGTCTCCAGCGGACTATACTCGCCGCCACTCTACTGAACTAATCCGGCAAGCAACGATGAGGTCCAACGAATAGCTGAGTCAAGCCGTACCCGGCGGCGTACGCTTCCGCAGCAGCAACCGCTCGGGCCGCGTGGTCCGGTGGGTCCGGGTGCGACTCCGCCCACGCTCGTTCAGCCTCGGATTCCGCGTATTCCGGCCGTCCGATGGAAACATCACCTTGTCCAGATGCGTGACGGGCACCGCGTTTCCATCTGTCTCGAAGCACCTGAGATCCGTTGGCATAGATACAACTGTACCGGCAACTTGAATGTAACGCCCGGATTGCGATCAGGGTCGAAAAGGATGACGCCGCCGTCAGGTCGACGATCAACTCGCGGGAGAGATATATGACCGAAAATTTATTCCCGGTTGGAGCAACGGCCCACGGCCGGTCAGCACGCGCACCTGCGATCGGTGCCCGCGGCATGGTCGCCTCCGCACATCCCTACGCCACCCGCTCGGGCCTCGAGGCGCTCCAGGATGGCGGCAACGCCGTAGATGCTGCCGTAGCGGTTGCCACATCGCTCAATGTGGTGGAGCCCTACATGTCGGGCATGGGGGGCGTCGGCGTCGGCCTGATTTACATCGCCTGCGAGGGTCGTACCCGTGTGCTGAACTTCTCCGGAAATGCACCGGAGGCTGCCTCCCCGGATCTTTACGACAAGACAAATGTTGAGACCGGTCCCCTCGCACCGCTGGTGCCCGGCAACATCGGGGGCTGGCTCGCCATGCACGCCGAGTACGGTCGACTCGATCGAAGAAAGCTCTTCAAACGCGCTATTGAATACGCGTCGGAGGGGGTCGCCATCACGCCCAACTCCGCCGCGATGATCGGTGTCTGTCTTCCAAACGTCGATCGGTTCGATTCGGCCGCCGCCGCACTCGATTTTGATCGATCGACCCTGTCCGCCGGGACGATCCTGCGTCAGCCGATGCTGGCCGAGTCGCTGGCCACCGTGGCGGAAGGCGGCGCCGAGGAGTTTTACCAGGGCGAACTGGGCGACCGCATTTTCGCGGGCCTGCGTGCACTCGGCGGAATCATGTCCCGCGAAGAGCTGGCCGCGTACACACCACACTGGCAGGAGCCTCTGTCCACCAGGTACCGGGGCTTTGAAGTTCGGGTACCTCCGCCGAACTCCTCCGGATTCCAGATCTCCGAGACCCTGAATATCCTGGATCGTTTCGATCTCGAGGAGTACGGCTCCCCGGAAACCATCCACCTGCTCATGGAGGCGGTGTTCCGGGCCGCCGATGACCGGGCGTTGTACGCCGGTGGGGCCGGCCCGGAGATCCCGCTGGAGCGACTGTTATCTTCTGAGTACGCCTCAGACATTGCCGGGTCGATCGATAGACGCTGGACTTCCGGTCCACCTGAAGAACGATGGAACCGGTCAAGAATCGATCATCCTCCGGTCGGCACGGCCGCGCCGTACAAGCCCGGCATGACGACCCACTTCGCCACTGCAGACTCTGAAGGCAACGTCGTGACGATAACGCAGACGCTGGGAGGAGGGTTCGGGTCGTCCGTAGCTCCCGAAGGTACCGGCGTGTTCCTGAACAACATGTGCATGTGGTTTGACATCGACCCCACGCTCGGGAGCCCCAACCTGATCGCAGGTGGCAGGCAGGTTGATTTCTGCGTTGCTCCTGTCCAGCTGTTCGAGACGTCAGGTGAGTCACCTGTGATACGTCTGTCTATCGGCACACCGGGCAGCTACGGAATCCTGCACACGTCGGCGCAGATGATCCATCACATCGTCGACGCGGGCATGAACGTGCAGGAGGCGATCGAGGCGCCCCGTTTCAGGTTCTACTCGGACGGAACCCTTCTGCTCGAGAACCGGTTCCCTGGACCGATCCTCGATGAGCTCAGGGATCGGGGCCACGAGTTCGGACTGATGCCTCCGTTCTCCAGCCAGGCGGGAGGCGGACACGGGATCCAGTTCACCGGGGACGGAGTCATGCTCGGGGGCGCGGACCCCAGGCGAGACGGGGTCGCACTGGGCCTCTGAGTTATCCATGACGGCATAGAATTCGAGCACCATTACCAGTGTCAGGTTCCAATCAGGGGCGCTTTTACGTTTGGCTATAAGGGATTCCGACGCGGCCGATCCGACCGATAATGCAGCGAAAGTCACCGAAGGTTCGACGACTGCGGTGAATGATCGCCCCGGCTCATCTTCAATATTTTCAGCACTCTCCGCCCCTCAATATCGGCGATTCTGGATCGGTTCCCTCGCGTCCGTTGGCGCAACCCAGTTACTGATCATCGGACAGGGCGTCCTCGTCTTCGATCTGAGCGGTTCAGAGTTCCTGCTGGGCCTCGCGGGCGCGGTGACGGGCATCATGACGATCGCTGTCACCCTGTTCGGAGGCGTAGTGGCTGACCGCGTCAACAAACGGGTACTTTTGATGGTGACTTCGCTGCTGGTCGCCATGTTGCTGTTCTTGCTCGCCACGCTGGACGTGACGGAAATCGTCAGGGTCTGGCATGTCATCGTCATAGCAAGTGCGATCGGCATCGTGGCCGGTTTCGACATACCCGCTCGTGAATCGATCTTTCCCCTGCTCATAGACAGGCGTCAACAGATGATGAGCGCGGTCGCACTCGACTCAGTGGTCTGGCAGGGCACGAGGATCGTTGTCCCTGCGATCGGCGGGTTTGCGCTGGCGTATCTCGGTACGCATTCCGTTTTTTACGCCGGGGTCGTCGGATTCACCCTGATGTTCCTGATGATGCTGACCATTCGGCTGGACGAAGGGGTTCGAGAACCGGCACGGAATGTTGTGACGGAACTCTATGAGGGGATCCGATACATATCGTCGAACCGGCTATTCGCGGTCCTGATCCCGCTGACCTACGCCAACATGTTCTTTGGACTGGCGTACATGCAACTGATTCCGGTTTTTGCCGACGCCTATGCAAGTCAGTCTGATCAGGCGCTCGGATTCCTGTTCATGTCGGGGGGCATCGGATCAGTAAGCGGAACATTTGCTGTCGGTCGCGCCCGCGCTTATCTGCCGGTTGGCTGGCTAATGCTGCTCGGGTCTTCACTGGCCGCAACGACAGTCATTACGTTCGGGATCTGGACACATTTCGGGCCGGAGCCTGCCGGATACGCCAACCCCGTAATCTCGCCGATGTTCGTCGTGTCAGCGTCACTGATGTTCCTTGCCGGGACGTTCAACTCAATGTTCTTGATCAACTCGATGACGGTGTTGCAGCTGCGCGTACCGTCCCGTCTCCGCGGGCGTGTGATGGGGATATACGTGATGACATTCAGCCTGATCGCCGTCGGTGGATTGCTGTCTGGAGGAATCGCTGAACTTGTGAACGCCAGCTTCGCCGTGGCGTTGAGCGCCGCTACGCTGCTCGCGATCGTCATTCTTGTTGCGATAACGCAGCCCGTGTTGCGAGGATTACGCGCCTAGCTAGGTCAGACCGCTTCGGCGCTGGTGACGCTGGAAACCGGGAGATTTACCCTGTTCGGACAGACCCGGCGTCGTGGAACCCCTGGATCTCGGCATCCGAATAGCCGGCCTCCGACAGAATCTCCCGGGTGTGTTCGCCGCGACCCGGCGATGTTCTGACCGCCTCGAGAGGAGTCTCGGACCATTTGGACAGTGGTCCCGGGGTCCGAACTCTCCCCCCGACGGGGTGACTCTGCTCAATGATCATACCGACCGCCTGGGATTGCTCGTGGTCGAGCATCTCTTCAACGTAAAGGACGGGGGCAGCGGGAACTCCGGCAGCGTGGAAAATACGCATCCACTCGGCAGCGGTCTTGCCAAGGATGATCTTCTCGATTCGGTGAGAAAGATCGATCGCGAACTGGATCGACTCCTCCGTCGTCGGATCGTAGTCATCGTTGAATCGAATGTCTTCGACTCCGAGGCAAACCGCCGCTTTTTTTCGCAGCGGGTCGCTCAAACAGCCCAGTGTGAGCACCTGATCCGCTGTCTGGTAGGACCGGTAGTAATTCATATGGGCGACCGGGATGGTCCGCCGCTCGCGGTAAATGGCATCGATTTCGGCATAGGTCAGGCCGGCTTCCCTGAGCAGAGGGAGCTCCTCTTTGACGAATACGGCCGCTGGAGTTGGAGAATTTTCGACCTCGGTTAGCGACGGAGTTTGAATCGTCAATGCGTTTGCGAACAGCGAGGTTTCAATCTTCTGCCCCATTCCCGTCCGTTCGCGGTAGAACAGTGCCGCGCATACCGACTGGACGACGGAGTAGCCAGTCGCGTAATCGACCATCGGCGTCGCCATCAAATAACGCGGCAAGCCATCATTCAATGTGAGATCACCGGACGTAATTCCTCCGAATACACCTTCTGACGCCATGATTCCGGTGAGTCCCTGGATTAGCAAGTCATACCCCGGATCGCTGGCAAATGGTCCTTCCCTCCCGAACGCCGTTATTTCGGCGTAAATAATGTCCGGCTTCACGCCTTTCAACGTTTCGTAGTCGATTCCGAGGTTCACAAGAACATCGGCTCGATTGTTGACAGTCACCACATCCGCCTGCGATATCAACTTGTAAACGACGGAACGTCCTTCACCCGAAGTCAGATCAAGACACACGGATCGTTTGCCGCGGTTGAGGGAGATGAAAACCCTGCTTTCGGATTCGCTCAGGCGTGCGAGGCCGGTCCGTGCAGGTTCGCCCCACGGCGGTTCGACCTTGATCACGTCTGCGCCCAGGTCGGAGAGCAACACGCCGCTGACCGGCCCGGCGACGATCTGTGAGAACTCGATTATCCGAATGCCCTGGAGCGGACCAGCCATCCGTGCACCTGCCTGAATCTGCGCGGCACTGTGAACAAACTTGCCGCGACAAAGCAGCTTACAGCTAAACGGCAAGTCCTGATCACTTTGATAGGCGTTGTCATCGCCTCCTGATTACGCCTATCGTGGTGATTTCAACGCCTGGACATATCAGATAACTATTAACATTCGCGCCTGATCAAACATACGATCGTGGATGGCATGCCGTGCGGGAGAATTGCTCTGATGCGGGACAATGAGATCTTACGGTGATGACAGGCAGCTGCAATCAGGATCGACGAAGGACCACGCGATCCCGACGAGTAACTTAACTCAATAAGCCTGGAGATAACTAAAAGTGAAAATCACAGATATTCAAGCAATACCGTTATCTATTCCGTTGAACGAGACCGATCCCGCCAGCATAGAAGGTGGGTGGACAGACAATCACGTGCTAGTAAAGGTTTTTACTGATGAAGGCATAACGGGGTACGGGGAAGCTCTTGCCACCGCCCCTATGACTACCAGTGCCTTTATCGAAGAGGGATTGAAGCCTCGAATCCTCGGTGAAAATCCGATGCACATCGAAAGACTATGGCATTTGATGTATTTCCATAGCTACGGTTACGGCACGAAGGGAATATCTACACAGGCTATCAGCAGCGTGGAGATTGCTCTATGGGACATAATCGGAAAGTATCGAAATATTCCTGTCTATGAAATGATTGGCGGATTATGCCGAGATAAGATCAAGGTCTATGCCAGTATGGCGCGTTATCCGACGCCTGATGATTTAGCTACCCATGCGCTTCGTTGCGTAGAACAGGGATTTACTGCCATCAAGCTTCATATGAGGGAAGATAAAGGAGATGACACCATAAAGTACGTTGAAGCCGTACGCCAGGCGGTGGGGCCTGACATTACCCTGATGGTGGATGCCCACTCTGCATGGTCTCCACGGCAGGCAGTTGAAAAAACCAGGCAATTGGAGCAATACGACATCTACTGGCTGGAAGAACCAATATGGCCTGTAGATGATTACGACGGCCTGGCCTACGTAAGGGACAGATCAAATATCAGGATTGCCGCTGGTGAGAGTGAATACACCCATTACGGCTTTAAAGAGATGATAACTAAGCGTGCCGTGGACGTTGTTCAGCCGGACGCGATAATACAAGGAGGGATTATGGAGTTACGTAAGATATTCGCTTTGGCCGAAGCATGGAATCTCCAGATATCGACTCACTCGTATTACACCGGTCCAGGGATGGCTGCCACGATACATCTCAGTCTTAGCAATATGAGAAGTGAGTTTGTCGAGATACGCCAGTTGC
Source organism: Dehalococcoidia bacterium (assembly GCA_046583455.1). Taxonomy (GTDB): domain Bacteria; phylum Chloroflexota; class Dehalococcoidia; order Lucifugimonadales; family Lucifugimonadaceae. The sequence continues at coordinate 8,570 of JAYGCG010000047.1, forward strand.
CTCCGAAGAAATCATTTATTCAACCATCCCTTCGACCAGAAGAAGGGTACGTTACGGTGTCCGATAAGCCTGGTCTCGGTGTGGAAATAGACGAAGAAGTAGTTAGCAAATACGCCATGTCAAAGGGAGCCGATTACACCTAAATTCATGGCACCCGGTAGGATTTAATTACCTTTCCAACACGAGGACAATCGTCAAGGCAGATCTTGAACAAACTGAGGCAGGTAGAAGACAAGAAGTGCTGACAATCCTGGAAAGCCAGAAAAGGACCTGGAAATGGAGATCGAAAAAGTAGAGACGCTCATCGTTGGCGCCGGCCAGGCCGGTGTAGCCATGAGTGAGCACCTGAGTAACTGCGGCGTGCCTCACCTCGTGTTGGAGCGAGGCCGAATTGCCGAACGCTGGCGCTCGGGAAGATGGGACTCATTGGTTGCCAATGGTCCGGCCTGGCATGATCGTTTTCCGGGCATGGAGTTTTCCGATATCGATCCCGATGCCTTTGCCCCTAAAGAGATGGTTGCGGACTATTTTGTCGCTTACGCAGAAAAGATTGGTGCCCCCATCCGCTGCGGCGTGGAGGTCAAGGAAGTGCAAAGGAATGTTGGCCGCCCCGGCTTCCGTATCGAAACCTCGGAAGGCGTGATCGAAGCCAACAGCGTGGTTGCCGCCACTGGACCTTTCCAACACCCTGTCGTCCCGGCCGTGGTTCCTGAAGATGCGGAGATCACGCAGCTCCATTCCAACGACTATCGCAACCCCGACCAGTTGCCTGAGGGTGTGGTTCTGGTGGTTGGAGCGGGGGCTTCAGGGACACAGATCGCGGATGAACTGTTGAATGCAGGAAAGCCTGTCTACCTCTCGGTCGGCCCGCATGACCGTCTCCCCCGAAGCTATCGCGGGCGTGATTACGTTTGGTGGATAGGGGTCCTCGGTAAATGGGATGCCGTAGGTATGGAACATATGACGATCGCGGTTAGTGGTGCTCAGGGCGGTCATACTGTCGATTTCCGGCGTCTCGCCACGCAGGGGATGACCCTCGTTGGTCGGACAGAATCGTTCAAACAGGGTGTGATGCACTTTGCGTCGGATCTTGTGAACAATCTTGCGCAAGGGGACGCGAGCATCCTGTCGATGCTAGACGAAGCCGACGCTTACGTTGCCCACAATGGTCTCGATCTTCCGCTGGAGTCTGAAGCCCGCAAAATCGAACCGGACCCGCGATGCGTGACCGATCCCATTCTGGAGCTGAATCTGGCAGAGGCTGGAATAACCTCGATCGTCTGGGCAACAGGCTTTACGGTCGATTTCAGCTGGTTGAAGGTTGATGCGTTCGACGAAGCAGGCAAGCCGAAGCATCAGCGTGGTATTTCGGCTGAGCCCGGGGTCTATTTCCTGGGATTACCGTGGCAGTCGCGACGGGCGTCATCCTTCATCTGGGGCGTCTGGCACGATGCCAAGTTTCTGGCGGACCATATTTCCACACAACGTAACTATCTTGCGTACATTCCTGACGCACGCCGCAATCATCAAAGCGCATGACCCAGTGGTAACGGCAACCGAAAGGGTGATGGCTGAGAACCAACGTGAACTTGACTTAGTAGGCAGGTGCACTACTTATGACCCAACGAATGTGTGTCACGAAAACATCGCTGGCGCTCACGATTAGAGCCCCACGAGCGAGTCAGCCAGTTGTCACGAAAACGATCGTATTCGTGACAGATCAGCATTTTGGGCGTAACGGACACCGTTCGGTCATAGCCGCGCGTCCGCCAAACCATTCAACCGCTCACGGCGTGTCTGCGGGCTACCTCTTCATTGAGATCACATCCCCACCCTGGTGATGTGGGAATCATCATATGGCCATCGATGATCTCCGGAACAGCGGAGACCAGGTCGTCTCTCCAGGGAGGCGAATCGACGTCCGATTCCATGATCCGGACGTTTGACACTGACGCCGTCAAGTGAGCCGACTGGAACGTGGCAAGATGAGACGCCGGGTTGTGCGGGGCGATGTTTAACTCGTATATCTCCGCCAGGTCCGCGGCTTGCTTTGCATTGAGAAACCCTTGCCAGGCGACGTCAATTTTGACGGTGTCCATGGCGTGGAGGCGAAAATACGGTTGGTAGTCCCGCATGCCCAGAAGTTGCTCACCAGAACATATCGGCGTATTGGTGGATGACTTGATCTGGGCGAGAGCCATAGGGTCGCGGGTGTCTATCTCAAGCCACATGAGATCAAACGGTTCGAGCGCCCGAGCGATTCTTATCGCTCCGTCGGTCCTGAAGTTGGCATTGATATCCAGTGCGATATCGATATCCGGGCCGACGGCGTCCCTAAGGACCGAGATTTGATTCACGGTGTGAGCGATCAGTTCGCCTGTCGCGTTCAGGTCGTGCGGCCCGACGAACTGCTGGTCAATCAGCCGGGAGGGGTCCCCCGGCCACAAGATGTTGGTCTTGAATGCTGTGTATCCGGCGTCCACAACCTCCAGCGCTGCATCCGCAAGATCGTCCCATGTCTTCAGTGGGCGAGTGCCGTAGAGGCCAGGCCACCTGGCCCTGAACGTGCCCAAGTGAGACCAGTAGACGCGCTGCCGGTCCCGAAACGGACCTCCCCAAAGACGATATACAGGAACTCCAAGCGACTTCCCTTTGATGTCCCAAAGGGCAAGTTCGATCCCGGCGATCGCCATCGTCTGCAACCCGCCGGTGGTGTAACGGTTAGCGGCAAATATGTCCTGGCAAAGACGCGCGATCGGGCCCGGGTCGCGTCCTATGACGATTGGCGTAATGGCGTCGATGAGAGCGACAAGAGGGCCGGCCATGCCGCCCTCCCCGAATTCGCTGTACCCGGTAATTCCTTCGTCGGTCCGTACAGCGCAAAAAACCCACGGATTCCAGTGTTCCGAGGGCACAACGAAGGTTTCGACGGCGGTCACTTTCATCGGCTCACCGTAACTGAATCAAGAGCGCAACCATGATGGGCGGGATGATACAGCCATCCACGGTCGCACTCGTGCGTGAGTATATGCACCTGGTTTTGCTACCAAACCTGCCTCAGAAGCAGGATGATCTAAGATCCGGTAGTCGGAAGCGCAACGCCCCCAGAGTCTCCCTCCACGCCAGGATGCGCTCGGTTAGCGGCCGCATCCCCAGTTTCTGATTGATGGCGAGCGCCCGGTCCTGCAGGTCGATGCCTTCTCGTGGTCGCCCGGTTCATCGTGGTCGAGAGGCATCTTGGCATAATCGGAGCGCCTCCGGTCGAAATTCCGGGTGCTGAGTCCGATTCCCATCCATCTTCAGGTCAGACCATTACGTCATCGGGACCCCAAAGAGTTCGCTCGACGCATACCTCACCTTCGCCATCGCCGCCCGTGAGACCAGCAGTATTCGATTCGGACCCCTCGTCACCCCGATCACATTTCGATCCCCTCAGGATGTCGGGCGAATGGCGGCGCAGATCAATCAGCTCAGTAACGGTCGATTTCTGCTTGGACTGGGCGCCGGGTGGCACGAGCCAGAACACGTCCGGTTTGGTATTCCGTTCCCGCCTCTGCGTGAACGATTTGATCGTCTGGAAGAGGCCATCAACGTCATCAAGACGCTCTGGGGGCCGGGCCCCGCGTCCTACAAAGGCAAGCATTACCAGGTCGAGGATGTCGACTGTTTGCCGAAACCCGTCTATGGCGCAGACACGCCGATTCTGATCGGCGGATCGGGCGAGAAACGTACGCTGCCGCTTGTTGCGAAGTACGCCGATGAGTGGAACGCCGTCAACGTCCCTCTGAATCTGTATCAGCACAAGGTGGATGTCCTTGAGGCAGCATGTGCAGCAGTGGATCGCGATCCGGCGACGGTCCACCGCTCAAGAATGTCGATGGCCTTTGTCGCCGGTGATCAACTGTCTCTGGACCGGATGACGAGATGGCACATGTCCCTGAGCGGCGCTACGGGATCGCCCGCGGAGTACCGGAAAGACAAGGCGAAAAACAACAATTTCCTCGGCGGCCTGACCAGTGAACTGGTGGACACGCTCGGAAAGTTCGCAGATATGGGCGTTGAAGAGGTCCAGTTCGAGCACTTCAACTTCGGTTCGGACGAGTGGCCGGAATATCTTGCACGTGAGATCGCCCCGGCGGCGGCAGCTTTCTAGATCCTGCAGGGCTGCCTATTTAAACTCGATCGCGTCCCAGACCGCCACGGGTCCTCCGAATCCGAACAAGATCAAGATCAACCCGATATAGACCGTGGTCCAAGCGGCCCATTTAACCTTTTTCCGGTCATCGATGATCGCCGCAATAGTCCCCGGCACTACCAACAACGCGCCGATAATCACAAGCAAATCGTTATCCTCGCTGTCGACCTAGGTCGCGTGCCACGGCGACTGCTTAAGTATATAAGTGGACTCGCAATCACCATCAGATCTTACTTCGATTGTTCGCTGGTCACCGGTGGATGACAACGCCCCAACTTGCGACGCGTGTCTTTTGAGGCAAGATAACCTGACGTTTCACTGAACGGGAGGAGGTACAAGGTGGCGAATCCCGATCTCAGGCTCCCCCGACTGCCGCCGGGACAACGAAACGTGCTCTATCACTTCTCAGAAGACTCGAATATCGAGGTGTTCTGGCCGCGACTATCACGTCCCCTTCCCAACTACCCCGAGGGCCGGGAGCTGGTGTGGGTCATCGATAAATATCATGCCCTGTTCTACCTGTTTCCTCGTGAATGCCCGCGGGTCATTCTGTGGGCGCTGGACAGCTCGACCCAGTCCGATATCGATCTGGATGGGTGGACCCGGTTGTCTTATGGCCGCGTTCATTGAGGAACGATGGCTCCCGATTCTTGAGTCTTGCCGCCTGTACCGATATTCGTTTGACCCCCTCGGTTTCGAGGACACAGGCGACCATGGAACTCACATCTGTTCAGAAGCGAAGGCGCCGATATCTATAGAACCGGTTGGACCGTTGCAAGACCAACTAGAACAGGCAGGCGTCCGATTGAAATCGGTTGAATCGCTGCAAGGGTTGGCCGACGCAATTAAATCATCACTTCACTTCTCGGGCATCAGGCTGCGAAACGCCCAGACCTGGATCCCGCCGGATGAGGAAGAGTGGCCGGAAATGGGCTTCCGGGCCCCTTCGCCGTTGAGCGGGTAGCACATGACCACTATCTATCTGGTGCGACACGCCCACTCCGACTGGACCGAGGACGGGAACCGTCCGCTCTCAAAGCAGGGGTTGAAAGATGCCGATCGGGTCGTTGAATACCTGGGCGAACTGCCGCGGACGGCGATCTACTCCAGCCCGGCTATGCGGGCGCGCCAGACCGTAACGCCGCTCGCGAGCCATATCGGGCTGCCTGTACTTGAGAACGATGATCTTCGTGAGAGGACGCTAGGTCGTTGGACCAGGGGTGATTTTGAGGCCGCGGTCAGGATGACCTGGGAGGATCCGTCCTTCAACCATCCAGGCGGAGAGCCGAACGGGAACGCTCAAACGCGTGGCATTGCCGTCGTTCAAAAAATCGTCCTGCAACTTGCGGGTGAACAGGTCGTGATCGCGTCACACGGGAACCTGGCGGCGCTGGTGCTCCAGCATTTCGATCCGACCATCGGATTTGATTTCTGGCAGTCAATGACGATGCCAGACATCTATCGGTTGGACATCTCTGCTGCGAGTACGTCGTCGATCGACCGCGTCTGGTCGTAGGGAAAAATTCGCGCCACCCCCGTCATCTGGTGCAATAATCACCGGCACACACGGATCGCTCACAGACCCATCCGGAGCAACCACCAACATGGACTACAAGACCTTCGGCCGCACCGGCGTCAACGTCAGTTCACTGGTGCTTGGCTGCATGATGTTCGGCCAGAAGACCGAGCTCGACGAGACGAAACGCATCGTCGACTGCGCGCTTGATGCGGGCATCAACTTCCTGGACACCGCCAACGTGTATGGCGCCGGACGGAGCGAGGAGTTCACGGGCGAGGCGCTTAGCAGGGATGGCAAACGTGATCGCGTCTTCCTGGCAACAAAGGTCCATCAGCGCATGTCGTCGGATCCGAATGGGCTAGGAAACTCCCGACTCCACATCATCGAGCAATGCGAGGCCAGCCTGCGCCGACTGAAGACCGATCACATCGATCTCTACCAGCTTCACCGCCCAGACCCGCACATCGCCATCGACGAGACGCTCCGGGCGTTTGACGACCTGGTACGGGATGGCAAGGTCCGCTACTTCGGCACCTCCAACTTCGGAGCATGGCAGGTGGTTGAAGGATTGTGGGCCTCCAAAGAACTCGGCCTTCACCGCTTCGTGTCCGAGCAGTCGCCATTCAGCCTGGCCGACCGCCGTGCGGAACGGGAGCAGATCCCGATGGCGCGCACGTACTCATTGGCATTCATACCGTGGTCGCCTCTTGGCGGCGGCGGCCTGACAGGCAAGTACCGGAAGGGCGTTCCCCGACTCGCCGGAACTCGGTTTGGTGACGAGACCGACCCCGAAAAGCAGAAGCGATTCTCGGAAGATGTTGCAGAAATCGTTGAGGTGATCGTCCCGTTAGCCGAGGTGAAGGGCTGCACCGTCGCCCAGTTTTCGCTGGCATGGGTGATGGCTCAGCCCGGCGTGACGGCGCCGATCGTGGGGCCACGCACCCTTGAGCAGTTCGAGGACAACCTCGGAGCGATCAACGTAGAACTGGGGCCGGAGGATTTCGCAGCCATGGATGCAGCGATAGACCCGGGCGAGTACGCAGCGGATTTCTTCGAAGCCAGCTTCACTCCAAACCAACACCGCATCCTCTAACGGTGTGCGGTGGTTATTTGGATGGTGTTCTGGACGGATACTCCGTTAGGACCATACGGGCGATCGCGTCTACACAAGAGAACGATTCCCACTTCTTCCGCATCAGGCGATACATTTGGCCCCTCTCCCCCTTCGGGAGAGGGCCCGGGTGAGGGGTCCCGTCTCTGGCGGGTCGAATGTCAGAGCATTTTCAAACCAATAACACCCCGGACGGAACCTGAGATAGGACCACCCACATGTCCAGATTTGACGGCAAAGTTGCACTGATCACAGGGGCCGCTAGCGCAGTTGAAGGCCAGCTCATGGGCTTCGGTGGACGCGCCGCGTGGCGGATGCTGCGCGAGGGCGGACGCGTGATGATCGCCGACATCGCCGACGAACGGGGCGAGCAGGCGGTCGTTCAGATGCGCGACGCGGGCCTGGACGCCACATATGTACACCTGGACGTGACCAGTGAGGACGACTGGAGCGCGGCGGTCGACACAACGGTCGCAACATACGGACGGCTGGACATCCTGATAAATGTCCCGGGCGCACGTGACCCGGCATCGATCCTCGACACCTACGCAGACCACTGGCAGATGGTGATGGACGTGTCGAGCCGGGGCATGTTCCTTGGTGCGAAATCGGTAGCCCCTGCCATGAGTGAGGGCGGAGGCGGTGCCATCGTAAACGTCGCATCGATGGCCGCCCGATACGGCGGATTGTACGGCGCGGCATATTCGGCCTCTCGTTCGGCCATCATCGCCTTCGGCCGTTCCGCCGCAGTTCAGTTCGCGGATATGGGCATCCGCGTGAACTCCGTGCTGCCCGGCTGGACCCACACACCTTTCACCGACGAGCTCTTCAACGACGAAAACGCCAGTGCCACCCGCATCAACCGAACGCCACTACGCCGCTGGGGAGAGCCGGAAGAGATCGCCGCCGGAATCCTGTTCCTCTGCTCCAACGACGCCTCGTTCATCACCGGCACAGAGCTGGTCATAGATGGCGGCGTTACAGCGGCGCTCCAGTAGTCTTGTTCAGATCACCCAGCGTTCTTCAAAATTCCCTCGAACACCTCAAGCGTCTTCTCCGTGAACAGGTCCATATTCTCGACCCGATCCGACAGTCCCGTCTCCAGCGTCTCCGCATGTTCAGATGGCCCCGTCACGGCGATGCAGGTGTGACCGGCGTCGTCTCCATATCGATTCCCGGTCGGCCCGGCTGCTCCCGTCTCCGCCAGACCCCACGTCGTGTTCAGCCTTCGACGCGCCGCCTGGGCGCATAGCAGAGCAAACGGCTCGCTGCTTGATCGGACGCCTGGATGATCGTCCAGATTGATCTCTGCGAATGCGTCGCGCGCCGCGCCGGTGTAGATCACCATACCGCCCATAAAATATGCCGAAGCGCCCGGCACCGCCAGCAATGCCGCAGACACGAGCCCCCCGGAGGACGATTCAGAGACGCCAACGGTCTCACCGCGTTCCTTGAGAATCGTGCTGATCGACTCAGCCAGTTCAGCAATCCGTGTCATATCGCCCTCCTGATATTGCTTAACCCGGGGATTATGCCCGAAGGACGGCCCGGTCGCGGACCAGCACACGAATGCTCCGCGCACGTGGCCAGGGCTGTATCATCCCGCCGAGTCCACTTTCTCATCGACTCTCACACCGGCCGGGACGCCAGGAATCGAGCCCCGCCGGTACGGATTGAAATCTACGCACACACCAGGAGCCAAGAACTGATGACCACCCGTCCGATGACCGCCAACGCTTCACGTGTGATGGTGGAGCAACTCGTCGCATCCGGTGTGAAGTACGTCTTCTACAACTCCGGATCCCGGGAAGCCCGATTTTTTGACTCGCTCCATGCCAACCCCAACATCGAGGGCATTCTCTCCCTGCATGAGGGGATCGTCACCGCCGCGGCCGGCGGGTACAGCCAGGTCAAAGGTGATCCTGCCGTCATGGTCGTCCACCTCGGCGCAGGACTGGCGCAGTGCCTCGGGCAGTTGATCAACGTCTGGGCGGCCCAGCTTCCCGTCGTGGTTATTACATTCGCCGGTGACACTGGCAGCTTTGCGGATCGCATCTCGCTCGATCTGAGTCACACCTTCGGCCCGACATCCATCGCTGCCCCGTTCGTAAAAGCAAGCTGGGCCATATACGAGCCAGAAGGGTTACCACAGGCGTTTGAGCGGGCATTGCGGGTTGCGAAAACCCCGCCGTACGGGCCGGTACATCTCGCCATCTACGACCGATTGCTCGAAGACGAGATCGTGACGACTAACATCATCGAAGGCGAGATCCCGGACCTGAGAGCCGGGTACCCGGCCGAGGCCGATGTTGAAGCGTTGGCCACCGCCATGGATGAGGCGGAGCGACCGATGTTCTATATCGGCGACGGCATCTGGAAGAGCGGCGCCGAGAAACAGATCATCGCCCTGGCGGAGCATTATGGGGCGACCGTAACGACCGGCTTTGACGACTCTCGAGGGGTCCCGGTTACCCACCCGCTGCACTGCGGTCGGATCGACCTCGCGGCGGCGGCCGCAAATCCCGATGCGATCTTCTGCTTCGGCATCAGGCACGGAGGCGCGGGCAAGGCCGAGGACTTCGACGCTTTCAAGACCGTCAACCGAATCATGGCCGTTGGGTCCGGTGTTGCCTATTTCCAGAATCTCCCGGGCCTGGAACTCGAGATACTTGCGGACGAATCACGGACGCTTGAACGCCTACAAGAGGTGGCGTCCAAGAGCGGGCCGTCCTCCAAATACGACACACGACGTGCCACCGCACAGGCGCATTCGAGGACGCTGAGGGAACAACGACGTGCCACGACGGGCTGGGCGCCGCAGCAGGCAGGCCAGGTGAGGCCACTTGTGTTGCTTGATGCGCTGGACTCTGAGCTTGAACGGGTCGGCGGCGGCATCATCACGACCGAGCAGTTCGCCGCGCCGTTTGATTGCATTCCGGCAAAAGAAGGCGGCGGAAGTAACATCTACATCCGGCCGGCCGGCGGTTCTGAGGGCTACGGCATCGGCGCCGCCGTCGGCGCAAAGCTCGCAGCGCCCGATACACCCGTGGTTGGATTGGTCGGTGATGGATCGACCTTCTACTGCGATTCCGGTCTCTGGACTTCCGTACACCACCGGATTCCGGTGCTCTACGTGATTCCCAACAACGGCGCTTACGGCATCGTTGCTGGCGCATTTGGACAGGCGGGCGAGGTGATGACCGACACGGGCGAGTACGCCAGCGTGGCGCTTGAAGGGATCGACCCGGTAATGATTGCCAAAGGATTCGGCATGGACGGGATCACCGTCGACGACGAATCAAAGGTCACAGAGGCCATCGCCCGGGGTCTGGACATCGTCATGAACGAGAAGCGCCCATACATCATCGACGTCAAACTGCCGCTGGGTCTCCCTGAAGGCGGAACACCGGCAGAAGTCTGGAAGTTCGCCGGGTAAGGTGAGCGTCCCTCTCTCCCCTGCGCGGGAAAGGGCCGCGTACACCCAACGTGAGGGGGTCGAGGTCGCAGACCGAGATCAATCGGGCCAACGGATAGACCGGAGGTCCTTCGCCTCGGGCTCAGGATGACATATGGCCGTTGAGCTGGCGGTCGCTCTTGCCCCGCGCCGGAAAATCAGACTCCGAGTCGTTCGATCATACCGTTCAGATAGCGCGCCTGTCCGGCGTGCTGAGTGTTGTCGCTGATGACGCTCACCAATCGCACGCCAACGGTCACTGGCGGGTCGTACGACCGATCGATAATCCGATCCAGTTCCGCGCTATCTACGTTGGCCAGATAACCGCGTGTCCGATCCACCACCGCATCGTGATAACCAAGCAACATCGCCCCATCTGCATTTAACGCTGTCACCTCTTCGGGGCCATCGCCCTGCCCGTTTATCGACATATCCGCGTCCATCCCAAACTTCTCCGCCCAACCCTCATCCACCCACGCCTCTTCGTTCCCGGTCGCCCCGGCCAGGTGTCCATCCTGAATTCGGGTCAGGTGCCAGATAAGCCAGGCGATCGAGTTGGAACCCTCCTCGGGTCGGTACGCAAGTTGCTCCTTTGTGAGCCCGTCCGCGGAACGGTGAACAAGCTCCTGAATACGCGTGTATGCGTCGATCAGTATTTCGCTGGCTTCCAAGCTACTGCTCCCTGGTTCGTTAGTATCTGGCCGATGCGTCGGGCGGCGACAGAATAACCTTTCACGGATGATTCACTCCGCCTCGTACCCCATTTCGGGATGCCGCTTGGGGCGGGTCACCGCCGAGTATGGTTCCGGATGCCATCGAAAATGCGGCAGAGTCTGGCCCCGTGGCGAACGACTAGCCACCAGAAGACAGCTCACCAAGCAGACCGACTGTCCGGTCCCAGACCTTTTCCGGTTCCGGGCCTGCCGTCAGCACGCTTATTAGCACCTCAGACGCGCCCAACTCAAACGCCTCGTTGATGCGTTGGGACACGCGCTCGTCCGATCCGTACGCGACAATCTCGTCCACCATACGGTCGCTCCATTCGCTCGTCTGAGTGGCTTCCGGGTATCCCGATAACTCAAACATCGATTGGTAGAACGGCAGTCGAGCGTAGATGGCGAACTGCTCCCTCGCCGCGGCCCTGACTTCATCAGCATTGTCATGCACCGTCAATGGAATATGCGCCACGATCGGTGGCGTTGGGCGGCCGGCCGACTCTGCGCCCGCCTTGATCGCGGGGACAGCCACATCTCGCATGTACGGAAGCGGGCACATCCAGCTGATCGCCCCATCGGTCTGGGCGCCACAGTACTCAAATGAACGTTTCCTCAGCGCAGACGCCATGACAGGCAGATCCGGGAACGAATCCGGAATCGACGCGTGAGCCGTCAGCCTATCGCCGTCGAACTCGATACTCCCGTCATGCAGCAGGGTACGAACGATATGCACGTACTCCTCAAGGTGACTCAGCACGGCATCGAACACGATCCCGAACATGCCGGAGATGACCGGCGCGTGGCTGGGCCCTAGCCCGAACCTGAATCTTCCCGGGGCGATGCTCTCAATCACCTGCGCCTGCTGCGCCGCCACGATCGGGTGACGAGGCCACGTCGGAACTATCGCCGTACCAAGCTGGATGCGCTCGGTGCGCGCTGCGGCGGCTCCAAGGATCGTCAGGCCGTCCGGGCCTGCTCCACCAGTGGTCAGCCAGGCCGCATCTACGCCGCTTTCCTCAAGCTGCTGAATCCGTGCCAGCACCTCCGCGCCATCGCCGCCTGCCGCCGCCACGCCGATTCTTGTATCGCCCATTTTCGTGCCCCTGTCGACTACGCCTTCAGGATCTCTCGTCGCCCCAGTACTTTCTGACCTAGCGGCCTCATGCCGAGAGGTCGCCCGATCTCCAGCACATCATCCTTCAGCGATCTAACGAACGCCGGAGACTCGATTCCGGCCTCGCCATAGGCGACCGAATACTGGTATGGACCCGCCATTCGAAGAGCGGGCCTTGGGTTACCAGGTATTTCCGGTCCCATAGTCTCGTTCTCGCCACCGATCGACCTCCACTATCGAAAGAAACTCGCTGACAAGCTGATTGAACGCCGTCGGCTCTTCGATGTTCACGGCGTGGCCGGTTTGTGGAACCACCGCCAGCCCGGCAGTCGGCACGGTCCTCTTCAAAAACAAACCTGGCTCAAGGCATGGCTCGTCCTCGTCGCCGTTGATAACGAGCATCGGCACGCTCAGCTCGCGTAACTCCGCCTCGCGTGTGTAGATTGACGGCCGGGTCCCCTGGAACCCTCGGAATGTGTTGGCGGAGCCCTTAGGAGAGTGAGCCAGGAATAGTTCTTCAAACCGCGCATAACCTTCGGGGTCTTTGTGGCGGAATCGAGCCCTTGCGTCACCGCCCAGATAATCCTGCATCCCCTCCATCCCACCCGATTCAATACGATCAGCCCGCGCCGCGGAGTTGGCGTGGAACTTTGCGACGTCATCGGAACCACTGCCCGCCCCTGCCACTACGAGCGAGGCGGCCATCTCCGGGTGTGTCAGCCCGAATCCGATGGTCGTATACGCGCCCATCGAAAGGCCCGCGATGTGCGCTTTCGTAATCCCCAAGAGATCCAGCAAACCTTTGAGATCGGCCACCTGCTGTTCATGGCCGTACACATCCGGTGAATCCGGCACGTCGGACGGGGTGTAGCCGCGAGCGTTATAGACGATCACTCGGTACTTGCGGGCGAAGTAGTTCACCTGTTGGTCCCAGCTCTCCATGCTTCCGGCGAACTCATGCGCAAACACGAGCGGGAACCCGGAACCCGTCTCATTGTAGGCGAGTTTGACGCCATCGATGTCTACAAAATCCACAGCTTTTTCCTCCTGGCGGTTTACTGGTCCCGGCCTGTCGTGGTGGGAATCATATGTCCTGGACTCAGTAATTCACGAGTAGTTTGTATGTCAACTCGCCACCCAACCGCCATCCACAAGCAGGTGATGCCCCACAACCCCTGAAGCAGCATCGCTCGCTAGATACACAAACGCACCGGCGATATCTTCCGGATCAAGCCGTCGTCCTATCGGAGACCGATGCGCCACCTGCGCCTCTATGTGGTCCGGAGTATCAGAAATCAGATCGGTATCGACAGGCCCCGGACCAACGGCGTTCACATTGATGCCGAACTCCACCCACTCCACCGCCAGCGCCCTCGTCATCGCGACCACGCCGCCCTTGCTCGCCGTATAAGCCGCGTTCCATACGCGCGCCGACTCCGCTACCTGCGAGCCGGTGTTGATGATCCGTCCGCCGCCGTGGTCCTTCATGTAGCGAGCGGCGGCCTGTGCGCAGAAGAACATCCCTCGCAAATTCACACCCAGCACCCGATCCCAATCTTCCTCGGTCTGTTCCATTGCGGGTCCGCGGGCGGCGATCCCGGCATTATTGACGAGAATATCGAACCCGCCCATATCGTTTGCGGCCTTCTCAAACACTTCGGCGATAACAGATGTGTGCGTCACATCAAACCCGTATCCGAATGCCGTCCCACCGCCAGATCGGATCTCTTCACATACCGAAACTATCTGTGATTCCTTGGACGGCACATCCGTGACGGATACCCTCGCCCCGGCCGAAGCCATTGCGAGAGCGATGGCGCGCCCGATTCCCTGCGCCGCCCCTGTCACGAGAGCGCTCTTTCCGTCCAACCTGAAGGGTGCAGTCTGCATTTGACATCTCCATGACTCAATAATCGGAACCTGATACCCGGCGATGGCGAGAGTTTCGCAGGTAATACCCCGCAACGTAACTATTCGTAATCAGGCTCCTCCGGTGCGCACACGTCTCATCGCTCGTACAATGCGGCCAACTGGTCAAATACCGGTGACAGGCAGTGGGAGGTCACTTTGGCTCTGCATCCACAGGTAGTGTCCGCATTGAAGATGGCAGAAGAGTTGAATCTGCCGGCTTTGAACACGCAGACGCCCGAGGCGGCCCGCGCCGCGGCAAAGGCGAACACCGCGGCAGCCCCGACTGAGCACGATGAAGTTCACAGCGTTCGGGACAGCGTCATTCCCGGTCCGGGCGGCGATCTGCCTATACGCATCTACACGCCCTCCGAGGGCACCGATCACTCCCTGATTGTCTGGTTCCACGGCGGTGGCTGGGTCATCGGCGATCTCGACAATGAGGACCCGGCGTGCCGTGTTATCTCAAACGCCACTAACTCGGTGATCGTATCCATCGATTACAGACTGTCACCGGACGTTCGCTTTCCTGAACCAGTTGAAGACTGTTACGCAGGACTCCTGTGGGCGCACGAACACGCCGCTGAACTCGGAGCCGACGGCTCGCGAATTGGTGTGGCCGGAACATCCGCAGGCGGCAATCTCTCAGCGGCCGTCTGCCTCATGGCCCGTGACCGTAACGGCCCGAAGATCTCACACCAGGTCCTGTTTTGCCCGGTGATCAATCACGATTACGGCACCGCTTCTTATTCGGCCAACGCAGAAGGTTACATGCTGTCCCGTGACTCCATGATCTGGTTCTGGGACCATTACATCGGCCCGGATGGCGATGGCTCCCACCCGTACGCATCTCCGATCCGCGCCGAGAGTCTTGCCGATCTGCCCGCAGCAACGATAATCGCCGCCGAGTACGACCCGCTGGTCGACGAAGCCGAGGCGTTCGCAGACGCGTTAAAGGCCGCCGGCAATGACGTCACTTACAACTGCTATGAAGGCATGATCCACGGCTTCAACGGTCGGGTCGGAATTTTCGACCGTTCACGTGAGGCGCTTGCGGAAGCGGCAGGCCGTCTCAACGCTTCCCTCTCAACCTGAACAACCGTTCCTCCATCATTCCCACAACAAACACCGGCAAATTGAGGACTAATCCATGAAGATCGAGATGTTCCACCTCTGCCCCTACCGCGATCTGCCGGAGGACTTCCGGGAGAAGAATCGCAGCGTCTGGGTGGACGTTCCGTCGCACCTGTTCGACGCCGAGATCGCTGGCCGCACATACAACGAGACGCTGGACGAGCTGAAATACGCGGCGGAGATGGGCTACGACGGCATCTGCGTCAACGAGCACCATCAGAACGCTTACGGCCTCATGCCTTCGCCAAACCTGATGGGCTCCGTGATGGCACGCGAAACCAAAGACGTAGCGATCATCATCATGGGCAATTCGATCGCCCTGTACGACCCGCCGATCCGCGTGGCCGAAGAGTTCGCCATGCTGGACTGCATCAGCGGCGGGCGGCTGGTGGCCGGATTCCCGGTTGGCTCTGCGATGGACACGGCGTATGGCTACGGCGCCAACCCGGCGCTTCTCCGAGACAAATACGCCGAGGCCGAAGAACTCATCCTTAAGGCGTGGACGGAGGAAGATGTCTTCGCCTTTGACGGCAAGTACACACAGCTCCGGTACGTCAACATCTGGCCTCGACCGATACAGAAACCTCGGCCTCCGGTCTGGGTTCCGGGAGCGGGTTCTATCGAGACCTGGAACACCTGCATCGACAAGGGCCATCTGTACGCCTACCTCTCCTACAGCGGATACAAACGGGGCAAACAGGTCATGAACGGCTTCTGGAAGGTCGCCAACGCCGCCGGAGTGGACAATCCGTACCACGCAGGCTTCCTGCAACTCGTTTGCATCGCCGACAACGAACAGGAACTGCACGATAAGTACGCCGCCCACACCGAGTACTTCTTCAACAAGATGCTGCACATCTACCCCGGTTTCGCCGACCCGCCGGGATACCGGACGATCGACACAATCAAGGCAGGACTGTTGTCTCAGACAACGAGTTTCGGACGTGGCAGCACAAAAGAACTGACATTCGACGAGTTCCGTGAGGCGGGTAACGTCGTCGCCGGCACTCCGTCCCAGGTGACCGAACAGTTACGTGAAATCGCCAAAGATCTGCACATCGGCCATCTGATGTTGCTTAACCAGTTCGGCTCTATACCGCACGAACTGGCCAAGGAGAACATCCGTCGGACGGCACAGGAAGTCGTTCCACACCTGCGTGACATGTGGTCCGAATACGAAGACCACTGGTGGCCCCAGAACGCCATCGTCCGGGAAGGAACAGCCGCGCCGACACCAGCCGACTAGCGTCGACGCCCCGAAAGTCCGCACCCTTCGAGAGCCTCAGGGAGCGCTCAAGAAGGACACAACTGGATTTCGGAAATGTTCGGAACGATCGGGTCACTTTAACTTGCCCCCTCTCCCCAGCGCGGGAGAGGGTCGGGGTGAGGGGGTTCCGACAGAGTCGGACTACTAGCGGCAACACCCATCCAACTCTCCACCAACCAGAAAAACTCCCACAAGAGGAAATAAATGAACGAAAGATCGGTCTCAGTCCGAAACGGTGATTTCCAGGTAGACGTCCTCGAAGGCGGGTCCGGCAACCCCCTTCTCTACCTGCACGGCGTTGTGGGACTGGAGTGGACGCCGTTTCTGAAGCAGCTGTCAAACAGTCACACCGTGATCGCCCCGCGTACGCCGGGTTTCGGCGAATCCACCGGCACTGAGAACCTGCACGACCTTCACGACTTGATCTACTTCTACCTCGATCTTCTGGATGAATTGGGACTCGAAAATTTGCCGATAGTCGGCCACTCGCTGGGCGGCATGTTTGCGGCCGAGCTGGCCGCAATACAGCCGGCCCGCTTCAGTCATGTCATCCTCGCGGCGCCGTTCGGGCTCTGGGAAGACTCGGACCAGATCCCTGACCTGTTCTCGATCTCGCTCCCGGAACTCGCCGCCGGCATGTACGCCAACGTCGAATCGGAACCCGCCGTGGCCGTGGCGACCGCACCCTCGGCGCGCATGACGGAGGTGGACCCGGACACAGACGACGGTCAGGCGACAATCAGCTATCTGGTCGAACGCGCAAAGTCGATGTCGACGGCAGCGAAATACCTGTGGCCGATCCCGAACCGGGGCCTGTCAAAACGACTCCACCGGGTGACCCAGCCGGCGCTAATTATCTGGGGCGAGAAGGACGGCATCGTACCCCCGGGATACGCAGACCGCTTCGCCGCAAAGATGCCAAACGCCGCCGTCCATGTAGTGCCAGACGCCGCCCACATGGTTGTCGACGAGCAGCCCGGCCACGTCGCGGGGTTGATCGAAAGTCTGCTGGCGAGATAGAACAAATCGGAGGTCGGTTTGGCTGACAAGCTCAAGCTAATTGTGCTCAAACCCGGGGAAGGCTAAAAGGTCAACCTCGCTGACATGGTCCACACAATGAAGGCCACAGGTGAAGACACGCTCGGCGGATTTGGGATGTGGGAATCTGAAATCAAAGGCGGTCCGGGACCACACATTCACCGCAACGAAGAAGAGGCGTTTTACGTACTGGAAGGCGAGGTCGAGTTTCGACTCGGCGATGCGTCGGAGATCATAACGACCGGCGGATTTGCCCTGATCCCGAGAGGAAGAGTCCACGCGTTCACGACGCTCGGTGAAAAGCCCGCAAGATTGTTGGTCCTGGCATCGCCAGCGGGATTCGAGCACTTTTTCGAGGAAGTCGAGGCCATGCGGGCCGCGGGAATGGATTCATTTGAGTCATTCAAGTCACTTGGCGAAAAGTTCAATATGACGGTCCTCGAGTAGTCGATTGCCGGTTCGCACGCACGCATCATCACGGATAGCCATCCCATGACCGATCCACACAGGCTCGATGGACAGGTGGCTATCGTCACCGGAGCGGCCCAGGGAATCGGCAAGGGGGTCGCACTCGTGCTGGCCGAGGCCGGGGCGAAGATCGTCATCGGCGATCTCCAGGATGCGTCCAGCATCGTGAACGAAATCCGCGCCACCGGCGGTCAGTCCGTAAGTATGGTGATGGACACCAGCAAACCGTACGACGACAAGGCGCTTGTCGATCTCGCCGTGTCTGAGTACGGGCGGTTAGACATCCTGGTGAATAACGCCGCCATCGATGCGCCAAGCGGCAACGTCTGGGATCTGCCTGACGAGGACTGGGAACGCACGATAAGCGTAAATCTGAGCGGCGTCTTCTACTGCTCAAGGGCGGCTCTTGTGCCGATGCTCAAGGCCGGTTCTGGAGCCATCGTCAACATGAGCTCGGTGTCAGCTAAGTTCGCAGCAAAGGGTATGTCGCCCGCGTACAACGCCAGCAAGGCAGGCGTCCTAGGACTAACAGCCGCGTTCGCCGAACAGGTGACCGAGAAGGGCGTCCGGGTGAACGCCGTAATGCCGGCGCTGATCGAATCCAGAGATTTCGGCTGGTCGCCGGAAGAACGGGCGCGACAGATCGCGCCGTACCCGATGGGTCCCGGCCAGCCTCGTGACATAGGCGAGGCGATACGTTACCTCGTGAGCCCGGCAGCACGTTGGGTGTCAGGCACTACGCTGCCGATAACTGGCGGCGTCCAGCGGGGATCGTCCGTCTTTTAGGCGATCTGGGCACACGACCACGGATCGCGCCACTCCGCTATCCGAGAACCGCAGGCCGCTGTCTTACATACCCGTACTGTTGACAGGGTCACGGCCGCTTCAAACACTCGCTATACCCGCCGATTATCGCTATCGCAGACCGACACCCACCCGACTAAGCTTGCCTGAGCTAGCAACGCTCACTGTATTCAGAAGATGTAGAGGATGACCTCTCGGCCCGACAGCGATCCATTCGTAGAGCGCCTCTTGGACGAGACGCGGCTATGGCAGGACCGTGGAATCATCACGGCCGAGCAAGCTGCCGCCATCGCGGCTGGCTACGACGATCCAGCGAATCTGGTGCTGGACGAGGAACGCAGAAGTAGGCTTGTCTCCGTTCTGGCGATCCTTGGGTCCCTTCTGGTTGGTCTGGGGATCATCCTCTTCTTCGCCGCCAACTGGGACCAATTCCCACGGGTGCTCCGGTTGGCTTTCATCATGGTCGGCATACCCACCGTTTACGGAACGGGCTACTGGCTGAGATACGAGAAGGGTTACCTGAGAGTTGGCACGGCCGTACTACTGCTCGCGGCGATGTTGTACGGAACCGGGATTCACCTGATAGCCCAGGTGTATAACTTCCCGGTAAACGACCCCAAACTGTTCACGCTCTGGTTCCTCGGAGTGTTGCCGCTAGCCTACCTGACACGGTCCCATGCAATCCTGATCCTCGCCAATGGGCTCTTCCTTTTCTCCATATCCTTCTGGCTTGCCCAGTGGTTCGATGAACCCGGGGAGGCCAAGGCCATTTTCAGCTTTGCCCTGTACATGAGCGTCGGACCGCTGCTTTACGGGCTCGCAAAACTGCAGGCCCTTTTTGAGATTACCCGGCCCTATGTTGCCGTTTACGAAGTAATGGCCATCGCCACAACATTCGCCGCGATATATTTCCTGGGTTTCAGGTTTCCGTACGAGTCAGCCACTTATCGGGAATCTGGCGTCGACCTGGATGCCACTACAGGCCTGTGGGTCCTCTTCTACGCAGCGGGGACGGTCGCGGTGATCGCGATCATTGCCACGGCAGCGATCCAATTTCGCAGGCGCGCGCCGCTAACCACCCTGCCTTACGAGAGTGCGACCATGTTGATCGTGCTGTCATCGGCTTACGTCGTGGTGTTCGTCGCCTCCGGCAACGACGTGCTGTACCCGGTGCTGTTCAATGCGCTGCTGCTGGCCGAGATCGTCGGGCTGGTATTCGCCGGCTATTTCTGGCGACGGGAAACTTTCATCAATCTGGCCATCGCTTTCTTCGGTGTGGCCATCGTCACCCGTTACTTTGAGCTGAGTTGGGGCCTTCTGGACAGCTCGCTCGTCTTCGTAGTGGCCGGTCTCATGCTCCTCGGAGGTGGATTCCTCATCGAGCGCGGGCGGAACCGGATGTTCAACCGTATGGATGCGCATGGAGACGTGGCATGAGTCGCAAGTTCAAACTTGCCTTCGTGACCATCGTGGCGGCGCAGGTTCTCCTGCTGCTGGGGTTCATTGCGGACCGGGAGTACACGCTCCAAACGGGCGATGAAGTGGTTCTGGAGACGCTACCGATAGATCCCAGGTCCCTGCTACAGGGCGACTTCGTCATCCTCGACTACGTGATCGCAAGCCTGCCGTTGAACAGCCAGTTCTCGCAGGGCGCAACCGTCTTCGTGAGCCTGAATGAAGGCGAAGAAGCATGGGAAGCCGAAAGCTACACTCTGCGGAAGCCTTCTGACAGCGAAGTGGTGTTCATCAAGGGCACGGTGGACCGGCCCGAGCACCTGGACTTCGGCCTCGGAACGTATTTCATCCCGGAAGGTAGCGGACACGTTATCGAAAGATCACGGGATGTGAAGGTGGTCGCCGCGGTGGACCGACGTGGCAAGGCGGTGATCAAGGACATCCTTGTTGATGGCGTCCCTTTCGACGAGGCAAGAGCGGCAGAAGAGGAGTTCAGTCTCCGGACGAGTTCCGAGGTGATACTGGAAACGGATCCCCCGGGTCCAAAATCAATCCTTGAAGGCGAGATTGCGATATTCGACTACGTGATCGCCAGCTTGCCATCGAATTCCGAAACCCCCGAGGGGACGTCTATGTACGTGAGCCTGAGGCAAGTGGCAGGAATCTGGGAGGCCGAAAATTATGGCACGAGTGAACCCTCAGGAAGCGAAGTCGTTTTCATAACCGGGGTGGTAGACCGGCCCGGGCATCTGGACTTCGGGATCGGGGCATTCGCTGTCCCGGGGAGCACCGAGTTATTTGCCGGGGAGTTCCAGGTCGTGAAAGTAGTGGTATCGGTGGACGGACGAGGCAAAGCCGCCATCATCGACGTGCTGTTGGATGGCGTGTCGATCCGGGGGCCGAGGTCTCCCGTCCCCACGGCCAAACCAGTCCGGTCGAACTAGTATCAAAGTTCGCCACCGGCGCTTGAGCGGGCTGTCGCACAACCCGGCACTGTCAATCTAAACAAGACTCAAGTCATACCTGACCGTCTCGTTTGAACGGCTCACACAAACAGACACATCGTCCGTCACCCGCGTCCGACGATGTCCCTGATCCACGTATCCCCTACGCCACTTTCGGCAATGTGACGATCACCAACCAGAACTCTTCGATTGTCTGAACGACCTTGATGAAATGGTCAAAATCCACGGGCTTCGTGATGTACGCATTTGCGTGCAGGTTGTAGCTCTTCAGCACATCCTGTTCAGCGTTTGAGGTCGTCAACACCACGACCGGGATTGATGCGAGGCACGGATCTTCTTTGATCGCCTTCAGCGCCTATCGTCCGTCCATGCGGGGCATATTCAGGTCCAACAGGATGAGATCAGGCCGTTCCGCGTCTGCGTACTCGCCCTCTTTCCGTAAAAACGCCATGGCCTCAACGCCATCGCGAACCACGCTCATCTCGTTGGAAACCTTCGCCTCCGACATCGCAGCCCGAGTCAGCTCAATATCGCCCTCGGAATCCTCCACAAGAAGGAACCGCATCGGCCTATTCGACTGCATCGTCATGGTTAATCTCCATTTTTTTTGCTGACAGTGAAATGTATTGCTGTACCAACCCCCGGCGTTGATTCCACCCATACCCTGCCGTCGTGCCTCTCCACAATCCTTCGCACCGGAGAATCATCCCAACCCGGAAGCGCTACACCCCAGATCTGCACACACGTGACCGTGTGCTCCACTTCATTGAGGCGCGCTATTACGAGCCGATCGACTGGGATCAATCTCTTGACTTCGGACACCAATCCATCAAGGACGCTACTGATGTCAAAGGTTGCTCCGACTATGCGGGAGATACGGGCGCGAGCGTCCCGTTCCTGAACCATCGCATGGCGCTCGATAGCGTTAGAGATCGCTCGCGCCAACGTGTCTGATGACAGATCATCCTTGGCCAGATAGTCCTGCGCTCCGGCCTGTAGAGCCGGGGAGACCATCACATCATCATGTCGGCCTGACAACACGACCACCTCAGCGTTGTCAGCCTTTTCAATAATTCCATCAACCGATTCGATTCCAGAGCTGTCTGGCAGCCCCAGATCCAGAAGCACAACATCGAACTGCCGTTCCGAAAATCGATCGAAGGCATGGGCAAGCCTGGTGACATGAGTCAAAGTAGGCTTGAACGCGGTTACGTCAGACAGGTACGCCTCAATGAGATGAGCGTCTCCAGCATTGTCTTCAACGAGCAGTATGGCGACATCGCGACCTGGCATAAATCAGCTAATTACAGTTCGCGAAGGAACGTCAATGAAAGTAGCGCGCGCAACGTGATTGCCGATAGCGGCAAGGTACCCGTCGAGGAAATTCGAACTCGATATCAACAACTTCCTCCCCCTTTTTTATCGTGAAGCGCCGGCATTTATTGAGCCGGAGGGCTTCGATGGTGGTTTTTAACGTCGGTCGGGGTTATCAGATCAGCGTCACAGATGGAGTACTTCAGGGCTACGGCAGCCTCATCAAGCCTCATCGGTATCTCCCTCAAGTAACGGCCGCGCCCCATTGATGAAATGGCGAACTTTTGCCGCGGGAAACCATCATGTAGCCGACCGGTCTATGGCCTCATCTGACGCGAACGCGTATCGCCAATCACTCAAGGCCAGGGCGCCGGCTACTCGTCTACTCCCGAATCGTTATATGGCGTTAACGACGGGTCGGTGTTAGCTTGCCCGAAACTCTAGTCTTGAATAGAAGAACGCGGATCACGTAGAAACACCGGGACAAAGTTACGAAAGCCACAGGTGACGATTTGACCATCGATGTAGCAACCGGCATAGCAAGGATTCTTAAGCAGGAAAACGTCCCGTGGGTTTCGACCTTTCCGGTGAGCCACGTCAACAACGCATTTGGGCAAGAAGGCTTGAAGCTTCTGATGATGCGAGATGACCGTTACGCAGTAGCGGTTGCCGATGCGTTCTCCCGGGTGACAAACGGTGAACGGATCGGTGTCTGCACGTTCTCAGGAGGCATCAACGCCGCGGGTGCTCAGGTAGCGTATTCAGGGATCGCCCAGGCATACGAGGACGGATCTCCTGTCCTGTGCATCGTGGACGCCGTAGCCACCGGCGCGGGAGAGAGCACTCGATACGACCAGGCTGCCGCACTGCGCGGGGTATCCAAGTGGTACGGGTACATCGACAAACCTGAACGTGTGCCCGAAATGATGCGTCGGGCCTACACCATGCTTCGTTCCGGAAGGCCGGGGCCGGTGGTGCTTGGCGTTGCGGACGCACACGCGACGTACGACGAAACCGTTGACCCTTACACATCGCCGAAGGGCTGGAAAACGCTTCCTGACCCTGAAGATGTGGCCGCAGCAGCAAATGAACTTCGGGCAGCAAAGCGTCCTCTTCTGTTCGCCGGAGAAGGTGTTCTCTACTCGGGCGCAGCGGCCGAACTTCGGGAGTTTGCCGAAAAGGCCAACCTGCCCGTGGTGACCACGCTGAAAGCAAAAGGCGTGTTCCCGGAGAGCCACCCGCTTTCGGTAGGCACCCGGGGCGATCATGTCGTCAAGTACATCGAGGACGCAGACCTGATTTTTGCGATCGGTGCCAGCATCTCGCCGGGACGATTCGGCCACGGAATTCCCGATGGCGTAAACAAGAAGATCATCCAGTGCAACATCGACGAGTTCGACGTGAACAGGATCTACCCGACTGCCCACGCCGTAATCGGTGACGCCAGGGCGACTTTGAAATCACTCATCGCCGAACTCGACAGCGAACCGATCGAGAATAACGGCGATGTAGTCGCAGAGGTCAAGACGGCGAAAGACGCGGGAATGGCCGTATACCGCGAGGCGATGGCGTCGGACGAAAAGCCAATCAATCCGTACCGCGTTTACCGTGAGCTGATGGACGCGCTGGATCGTGAGAACTCTTTCGTAACGCACGAATCTGGTAACACCAGGGATCAGCTTTCGACGGCGTTCGAGACGCTCATCCCCCGGGGATTCCTCGGCTGGGGCAACGTCTCGTCTCTGGGGTTCAGCTTCCCTGTCGCTGTCGGCGCAAAGCTTGCCTACCCGGACCGGCAGTCGGTGGCCGTCATCGGTGACGCCGCACTTGCGTACATGCTCGGCAACTTTGAGGTGCTGGCACGAATCAAGCTGGGCGTGACGGTGATTCACATCAACAACGGTGGATTCGCAGGTTACGGCCCGGGATTCTGGGGCGAGGGTCACGATCCGTACACGTTTGACGTGTTGGGCCCGGACGACATCAACATGACCAACGCTATCAAGGAGATCGGTTGGTCAACCGAGCGCGTTCACGAGCCGGGCGAGGTCGGTGCTGCACTCAAGCGAGCTTTCGCCGCCAACGAGAACAACCAACCCGCTTACGTCGAGATCATCGCAAGCCAGTACCCGGTGTACGGCTCCTGGGCGTCTGCCTAGGGCTGCTCCGGTGTGCCGGAATCCCAAATATTTGGCCATGTGCTCTGGCTGGCCTTTTATAAAGAGCGCGTAATTATGGTCAACAGTTGCCTTGTCGAGTTCATTTGCCCCCTCTCCCGATCGGGAGAGGGTTGGGGTGAGGGGGCAGGGTCGGATCGAAATCCGACCCTGTGGCCAAGCGCGTCGTCGCACAGACCCGACCCTTCGGGAGCCTCAGGGCACTTATGTCATACGACAGAAGTTGTCCCACGCGAGGGCAGGGCAAGCGCCGCCCCTACGGTGTTGCGGTCGACATCCTGATTGACGAGTGCATTTGCCCCCTCTCCCCTCCGCGGGAGAGGTCTGGGTTGAGGGGAGCATGGACGGATCACAATCCGTCCATGGGGCCAGCGCGTTCTTTCACCAACCGGCCCTTCCTCCGTGCACACGCGTGACAGGCGTATTGCCATACGCCCCTAATCCCCGCCGTCCGGCCCCCAGAACACTACCCACATCGACAGGTCGTTGGTGAACTCTTCGAACCGATGCTCGACCCCGGCGTGCACAAAAAGCGCATCACCGGGTTCGAACTCGTGTCGATCGTCGCCGTTCACAAACCAGCCGGTGCCGGTCTGGATTATGTAAATCTCGTCCTGGTCGTGCGGCGCCTGAAGGTCCTCGCCACGCGGTGCGTACACGAGCAATCGCATACTGCCGTTGGTGAAGACCGTGTTGGAACGAGGGTTCCCAGTGCTGCTGGAGCCTATGCCCTCTTCCGCTTCTTCGAGCGACCACTGACGCTGTCCTGATTCGGCCGCCACTAACCGCTCACCCGCACCCACTTACGCAGGCTCACGGGTTCTCGGTCAAATGACCCGCCAGTAATCCGTACCGTCGTAAAAGACACCTCGGCGATGTACACGTTGCCTTCGGCGTCCGTATCCATACCGTGCGGGGCCATGAACTGGTCCGGGCCTTCGCCTTGAGTTCCCGCGCCGAACCGCGTGATCTCATTGCCATCGCGGTCGATTACGATCACGTACAGCCCCAATCCCGGGACATCCTTCTGGACCGGAGGCGGGCCGGCTTCTGCGACATACAGGTTGGTGTCGTCACCCCGCCCTGCTGCGATAGCGATAGGCCGGTGGAAGTGCCACTGGTCAACGTACTCGCCGTCTGTCGTAAACACCTGGACCCGGAAGTTCTCACGGTCGCACAAAGCAATCCGGTCGTCACCGATCATCGCCACGTTGTGCGGCAGCGAGAACTGGCTCGGGCCTGTTCCCGGTTCTCCCCATGATTTGATGTGATTGCCACCGGCGTCGAACTTGTGGATGCGGGAATTGCCGTAGCCGTCCGATACAAAGAAATCGCCGGTGGATGCCTGTATGGCGACGTGTGTCGGCCTGTTAAACATCCCGCCCTCTTGCCAGGGGGCTGGTTCGCCCGGCGTGCCCAGCGTGAAGAACACTTTCCCGTGCGGGTCGGTCTTCTTGACCGTGTGGTCGAGGTCGTCCACCAGAAACAGATTGCCCTCGGGGTCCACCGTCACGCCGTGCGGCCGCTGAAAATCACCCTGCCCCCACGACTCGATATATTCGCCCGCCTTGTTCAGCACAACCATCGGGTGATTGCCGCGATTAAACACATAGACCCGGTCCCGGGCGTCGTCCACGGCGGCGGCGGTAGCGTCCTTGAAGTAGATGCCATGCGGGATTCGACCCCACAGGGCGACGGGTTCATAAACGGTGCTGGAAGTAGCTGGTCCTGGCATTTGATGCTCCTTGATGTCCCGCACACCTGCGGGAGACACATGCCCCCTCTCCCCCACGCGGGAGAGGGCCGGGGTGAGGTGGATCCAAAACCCATCCTGAGGCTCTCGAAGGGTTCGTCCTACTTCAACGCCCCCCTACTCCTTCGGCGCTGGCTCCTCACCGTCGAAAATATGAATCCCGGCACGGTTCGTCACCGCCAGCCGCACAGCCGACTCATCACTCACCGTGATGATCTCGTGCCGGTACCCCTTCTCAACAAACACAACATCGCCAGGCCCAGCTCGGAACGGCTCTTTCTTGCCGACACGCCACTCCAGCTCGCCCTTGAGCACCACCCACCATTCGTCGAAATCGGGGTGCCAGTGCGGGTTGTTGGAAGCGCCCGGGAGCGAGTGGATAAAGTTGACGCGGTTGCGCTGATCCAGCACCACCTCTTCGCCCCAGTTGGCGTCCGTCCCATGCCGCTCAAGCATCCACTCGTACGACGTGTGGATCAGGTTGGCCGGTTCCGCATCTGGTAACGGAAGAAGCTTTGAGGGTTCTATTCCTTTGATGTCGTGGTTGCTCCACTGCGGGCCGACGACCAACCGCATGTTCCACGGGCCTTTGCCGGTGGATCGAATGTCGTGGCGATAGCCGCACGGAGCGATTACGACATCGCCCCACTTGGCCTTGAACGGCTCATACTGGCCGATCTGGAACTCGGTCCCGCCGTCCAGCATGATCCAGAATTCGTTGAAGTCCGGGTGGATATGCGGGTCCGGCGTGGCGTTCGGCGGCGCAGTGATCAGAAGCGCTCGGTTGCGACCATCCTTCGTGAGCAGTTCGCCCCAACGCTCTTCGCCCTCGTGCAGGGCACGCAGATCGGACAGATGCGTCACGGGCTGATTAACGGTCGGGGGCGCTGCGATCACCATGCGATGTAACTCCTGCGTCGAAACCTACTTACGCCAAGCGGCCGGAGTATACATCCGACGCGGCAGCGAGTACTGGACCCAGAGCCGGTTCCGGCGGCTGACTGATCCCTGAATGATTCAGGCGCTGATTTGGGGAGCGATTCGGGCCGGTTACTCGAAAAAGTAGTCGTCTACGTCGCACACCGGCTTGAAGCCGATGCTCATGTAGATGTCGTTCGAGGTCCGGTTGGACAGGTCCGTGTACAGGCAGCAGAACTCTTTTCCGTCGTCTAGCATCTCCTGACTCAACGCCGCTACACACGCCGTTGCGCGTCGGTCGCGCCCACACAGCCATAGATACCCGGCCGCCGTTGTCCCACACGTACAGACGGCCTTCCGCGATA
>JAYGCG010000056.1:0-20036 GCA_046583455.1 Dehalococcoidia bacterium
CTTATTGCGTTTCGTGGCATTACAGCTCAGTCGCTAAGCCCTTAATATCTCCCGCCGCGCCAGGATACGCTCGGTGAGCGGCCGTATCCCCGGCTCCTGCGTGATGACCAGCGTTTTCGCAGCTCACCCGCAACCTGATGCTCTCCACCATCGAGTTGACCCCATCCCGGGCGCAGGCTGCAGGCCTTCGGAGCTGAACCAGGATTCTTCATATCTCGCCTTCACGACGACCCACCGTTTGGCGACCCGCCTGGCCAGTCGAATCCATTCAGGATCAAGCCGTGTAGGGTCTGCGAATTCACGTAACGCCTCGAAGTTGCCGTCCGATTTTCCTGGCAGGGAGAACATCGGGTCAATAACAACGACATCGAAACTGGCATCGGCGGCACTGGATAGGATCTTCCGGGAGTCCCCGAGTACTGGCTGAATCGCGGCGCTTCCCGCGCCCGCGTCGTGCGAAACGAGACCTTCGCTGACAAGGGTGAATAAAGCCAGATTCGACTCTACGCCGACGACCTCCCCACCGGGCCCGACAGCTTGAGCCGCGACGAGCGCGTCGCGGCCCAGGCCAAGCGTAGCGTCAAAAACCCGGTCACCTGCGATTATCTCTCCGGCACTGATGAGCAGATCACGGTCGCCACGGGCCATCGAGAGGAGGCGAAGAGCGGCCGTTCCCAGATCGAATCGTAATTGCGTTTCAGCCGTTGAGAGGAGCAGCCCGTCGTTTCTGAATACGAAAGCAGCGCCTGCATCCTCCCCCGGGTGGTCTCCAGCATTTTTCAAGGTCAGTTCGATAGACCTGTCAGATCGCTCGATATAAGGAAAGCCCCAGTCCGTGGCCTTACGTCTCGCGAGGGCGCGAGTCGTTGAATTCGCAAGGCGACTGGTCGTCACAATCAACTTGAGGTCATCGCTCATTTCGAAATTGTCCGTTGCACCTATCGAGCCTCGTATTAAAGATCGCGTGATCGCACATCTATGAGCCGATAGTGCAGGATCGCGCTCTTAATACGCCCTCGGGGCCAGAATGCGCTCGTTGAGCGGCCGAATTCCCAAATTATGGGTGATGGCCAGGCGCCTCGTCATGTAGCTCGATGGCCTTCCGTGGTCCCCGGTGGACGAAGATGGACGAACAGGATTCTAGTTGCAACGATTAGACCCTCCCGTCAGTTTGCCGGACGAAGGTTTGGCCCTTACTGTCCGCAATCGCACGGACCTGATATGCGTGCTGACCACGCGCGCCGCCGCCCAACCTGCATTGGAGCACTCTCGGTAGTAGCACCGGGATGAATCCGTGAAAGTGGGTATTGCTGCAATGCCGCAGTAACCGGTGGTGCCACCTAATACGTGGTTTTGTGCCGGATTTTGTTGAGGTCGCCCGGCGGCCCGTATTAAAGGGTGAAGATGCGGATGTTCAAGCTACTTAGCGGTCGTGCTGATTCACAGCGAGGGATTACTGGTCTCGAAACGGCGATCATTTTGATCGCGTTCGTGGTCGTAGCGTCTGTGTTCGCGTTCACCGTGTTATCAACAGGTATCTTCTCTTCAGAGAGAAGCAAAGAGACCGTATTTGCAGGTCTGGACGAGGTCCGTAGCTCGCTGGAGCCGCGTGGCAGCGTCATCGCGTACAAAGGCCGAGTCGGCACGTCATCTAGCTTTGACACGATCTACAAGGTTGTGTTCACCGTATCCAACGCTGTTCAGGGTGAGTCGGTCAACCTCACGCCGCCGTACACCTTCAACAGCGCGGGAGACGACCCCGATGTATCGTCCGGCGCACAGTACCGGACAATCATTTCTTACTCGGACAACGATCAGTTCCTGAGTGATCTTCCGTGGACGGTCGCCTGGCCCGGATTCGACAACAGCGATGACATGCTGGACCACGGCGAGAAGGCAGAGATTACCGTCTGGCTGTTTGATCGGGACAACACCGTGACAAACGCTACCGACAACAACGGGATCAAAGTGAGTTCAACCGGTGGTCTCCTCAGCGCTTCGACGATCCCGTCTGCGAACGACAAGTTCACCCTTGAGCTCAAGCCAGAATCCGGCGCAACGCTGAACATCCAGCGAACACTGCCCGGCAGGCTAGACTCGATCATCGATCTCCGCTAATCGGTAAATCGAAATAACAGGCTTAGGTGTGAGGACCGGTCCATTTGTACCGGCCCTGTTGCTTTTACATTTTCCTGATGACCCGCGTTCAGATCAGTCGTCACCAGACCAATCGTCATCATCGGCATCGGTCCCAATATTAGGAGCCCGGCGCAGACGTGCCATTACCTGGGTTAAGGCCCGTCCGCCTCAACCACGCACCCGTCCGCCAGCACCACCAACCTTGGCGCCGGCTCGCTCTCGGTTGCGACGTACTCGCACAACGTTGACCCGTCCGGGACGGACACACGTATCCGAGCGCTTGTATCGCCCGTAATCTCGACCAGCTCGGTCTGGTACATCGTGTCCACCGGCACATTCGCCGTACGCGACTCTCCCGTTTCAAGCGGCTGCTCGTCTGGCACCTCGGTGATCTCTACGGTCAATAGCCCTCCGGTGCGATTCTCGATCGCCAGCAATTCCGGATCACTGCCACAGGCCGCCGTTATCAACGACAGCGACACACCGATCACCAGGATGGTGGCAAGCGATCTAAGAGAACCCCTGAACATCGAGCCAGAATCGAATTGCAAGTGCAAAAATGAACACCTTCCCGGGCTTGTTCCGGTCTCTCGTCTCGGGCGTCTCAGGGTTTCGGGGTTCATCCGGTCTCCTTGTTGCAGTAATTCGGTGTCCCGTTATTTAAATACATCTTGAGTAGACCCGTTAAGCATGATTCCGGGGATGCCCAATCCCCTCTGATATCCGCTGCAAACCATCGTATTTTCGTCCCACCCGGCGCTTTCGCAGGTGTGTCTGTGCGTAGACCTGCACAGTGAATGTACGGATGCCCGAGACCGGTACGGCTCGTAGTCTTACCAATGAACGTGTTTTGGTTAAAAGGCGCTCGACGCCATCGGCCCGCAATCGTACGACGCGAAAAGCATTTGCTTGACGTGACGCACACGCTCACGCGCACGGGCGACCGGCGCTTCACCCCCAGACTTCCGTATCTGGAGGTCTAAATCGTGGTTGATGGGATGATCGGCCCGTACAGGCTGTTGACCCGCGTGGCTTCAGGCGCGCAGGCGACCGTCTATCGTGCGACGGACACTCGTAACAAGGGGCTCGTAGCGCTCAAGGTGCTTGACCCCAGGTTGGCGTCAGACTCGTCTCAACGCAAGCGGCTTGAGCGAGAGGCAGGCCTCGTCTCGTCGCTGGATCACCCGAACATCGTCAAGATCTTGGATATTGGCGAGGATGATGGCACCCCTTACATCGCCATGGAGTACCTGTGGCGCAGCCTCGATGAAGTGATCGACAAGGAAGGCCGGTTGTCCGAGGAACGCGTTGGGCAGATCGCAGCCGATATCGCCGCCGGCCTCAATGCCGCCCACAGCGCCGGCATCATCCATCGTGACATCAAGCCACACAACATACTGATGACCACCGAGGGCGTCGCACAACTGACCGACTTCGGCATTGCGCACGCACGAGATCAAACCGCTCTGACGCGGACCGGCGCACGGCTCGGCACCCCGCACTACATCTCGCCAGAACAGGTCGATGGCGGCACGGCGGACGAGCGATCAGACATCTACAGCCTCGGTTGTGTGATGTATCACATGCTCACCGGCGCTCCGCCCTTCAAGGCTGAGTCAGCGATGGCCGTCATGCGGATGCACCTGGATGCGGAACCGGCGTCGCTTGAGGCGCGCGCTGGAGGCATCGCCCCCGGCCTTTCCCGCATCGTCGAGCGCTGCATGGCGAAGCGACCGTCAGACCGTTACATGACCGCGGCCGAGCTTTACCAGGCGCTGAAGGGTAACGCCGCGGGCAAATTTGAGATTGGCGGCCTTCAGCGATACGAGATCGGCGAGGAGGACGGAACTCTGGAAGAGCAACTCTCGGCACGCGAAATGGCCCGTGCAATGCTTCAACCGGAAATCGAAACAACGCCGGAATCGGACAAGGTCTGTCGGAACTGCGGACTAGGCGCGCAGTCCAACCGCGTCTACTGCATCCGATGCGGATTTTCAGAGTGGACCGTTTCTGGAACGTCCGTATTCGCCGATCCGTTTACATACACGGATGCAAAAGCCATCGGCCGCAAAGATCCCGTTCGTGAACAGGCCGGTTCACCCGCGTGGCCCTGCTATCACTCCTCGCCATCTTTTTGTCCCTGGGGATGGCGTCGATCCTTGTGTGGGGCGAGACGGGTGATTCGGCGTTGGCCGGTTATGAAGACCTGGCCGAGGCAAGCGCGAATCTTGACCTGCCGATCGTGAAACGGCTCGAGACCGTAAGGGGCAATGGCGAGACGCGGGTAGACCTGGACAGGGTTGAGGCGTCGGTGCTGGGATTCGATGTCATCTCGTTCAGGGCCGATTTCGGCGGCGTCGAGACGGCAATCACGATGGACCCGATCGCTATAGACGACCCGGGCGCAGATGATGACCCACTGCCTGAGCCGTACTTCAAGCGCTTCAGCGTGGACGTTTTCGCCGTGCCGAATATTGGCGCGGAGCGGTACATATTCCAATTCCAGCTTCCAAACACATGGCTAGCTGAGCACGAAATGGATCCAATGAAGGTCCGGCTCTGGACGAAGTCTCAGGAGTGGGCGCCTCTAGAGACATTCCACATCGCCGACGAAGACGGGATATCTAACTTCCTCGGCTTTTCTCCGAAGGCCGGCGAGTTCGCTACCGGGGCTTTGCCGTAAGCGATGCCCCCTCGGGTCTCTTCTCCTGACAAGAACTAGGGTCGCACCACGCTTCCGTCGGCACGACGCGGCGCGGACCACGCCCCGCCGTAGGCTCGCTCCTCGAACGGGAACTTCGCCGCCAGGTCTTCGTCGATATCGATCCCCAACCCCGGCTTGTCGTTTGACCACATATAGCCGTCGTGGACCTCGGGGCTGCCAGGGAACACTTCACGGGTTCGCTCGCCAAAGATCGAGTACTCTTGGATCCCGAAGTTGCTCGTGTTCAGATCGAGCGCGAGATTTGCGGCATGCCCAACAGGTGATGTGTCGCCCGGGCCGTGCCATGCGGTGCGAACGCCGAACGCCTCGCACAACGCCGCCAGCTTGCGCGCCGGGGTTAGGCCGCCAATCTGCGAGATGTGGACGCGCATGAAATCCAACAGGCGGTCTTTCACCATCGGCGTCATCTCGTGGGGGTTGTTATAAAGCTCGCCCATCGCGATCGGCGTCGAAGTCTGCTCGCGCACCATCCGGAAATACTCCTGATCCTCCGGCGGGAACAGATCCTCAAGGAAGAAGAGCTGGTACTGCTCAACCTCCTTCGCCAGCCACACGCCGAGGATTGGGGGGATGCGCTCATGTACATCGTGAAGCAGCTCGACGTTGAACCCGATTTTCGAGCGCAGGTGCTCGAACAGTCCCAGCGTTGAACGCATGTACGGGCGTGGTTCAAACACGCCTCCCGGGTGGGCGTACTTCAGATCTGGATCGCGCTTTCCGATGCGCTGCGTGATCCACCTCGGGCCTTCATCCGGGGTCGTGGCGCTCGTCTCGATGTTCGCCGAGCCGCGCCCGCCGGTCCCGTACGTGGCGAATCCGCCCGGCGTCTCTATCTGGACCCGGATGTGGTGGTAACCCTCTTCCATGAAGCCACGCACCTCGTCCTCGACCTCTTCGTCGTCCGCACCCTTGGCGTGGACGTACACCGCCGCAGCTTCGCGCGCCTTGCCGCCGAACAGATCATGAACGGGCATGCCGGCCATCTTGCCTTTGATGTCCCACAGCGCCTGGTCGACGCCGGACATGGCGTTGTTGAGGACGGGGCCGTTACGCCAGTAAGACGAGATGTAACTCGTCTGCCAGACATCCTCGATATCGGCCACGTCACGACCCAGAAGGAGCGGCCTGAGGTAGTCGTCCAACGCCGATTTCACGGCCGTAGGGCGCTGGGTGAAAGTCGCACAACCAATTCCATACAATCCCGGTTCCGAGGTCTCAATCTTCACGATGACGAGCCTGATGCCGTCCGGTTCGGTGAAGATCGTCCGAATGTCCCTGATCGTGACGTTACTCATTCATTCTCCTGGGCTGCTGACAACCCCCTCCTAATCTAGGAGGGGGTTAAGGGGTGGTTATTTAGCGCGATCAGCAATTTTACAGGCGAATCGCAATGTGCCGACAACGCCAGCACCGCTACTCCCACGGCACCTCGAGCAGCTCGTCGCCCCAGATCACCGGGCCGTCGTAGACACTCGTCACCTCGTGTAGCGCCTGTGCGTGCATCACCGGCTCATCCATCGCCGGGATCTGATGTACCAGCGCCAGCCTCTTCACCCCGGCATCATGCGCCGTCTGCCCGGCACCGATAGTCCCCGTCTCGCTATCGCCAAACGCGTTTCCTTCATGTGCGCTCTCCAGCCGGATGCACTCCATCACCAGCAGATCGACGCCCTGCGCAAGGTTCGTCAGAGAGGCGCAAGGACGGGTGTCGCCGGAGAACACGATCGAACCTTCGTCCGAATCGATCCGATACGCCAGCGAGTCGAGATACGGCTGCACATGCTCCACCGGGGCCGCAGTGATCTCCCAGTGCTTGCCAGTGGCCACGGTTCCGGGACCGATGTCGCGGGCGTTGATCTTCGGGGGCTTACGCGGCAGCTTCCCACCGCGCTCCACGTAAGCGCCAAGTGATAACGGGTGATTCGTGCGCGCGACGATGTCGTGCCAGAACGCGCCGACACCCTCGCCAAGCAGTCGCTCGGTGAGCTGCTCCGTGAGGGTCGGGCCGTACACGTTTAGCTCGTTCTCCTTACCGATCGACATGTCGAATCGAGTCAAGAGGAAAGACGGGTAATCGGCATCGTGATCGGAGTGATGGTGGGTAAAGAACAGGTTGTCCACCTGTGTCGCCATAAAACCGGCCTGGGCCAGCTAGTAGGTGGCGGCGAACCCACAATCAAACATCATCCAGTCGCCGCCGATTCCAACCAGGAACGATGTGCCCCAGCGCGCAGTGTGGGGCGTGGGCGTGCCCGAGCCGAGGATGATCACGCGAGGCGCCATACAGTTGCTCCTTGGAATGCGCTTGGAGGTTTCCAATGGGCCCCTCCTGATGCCGGAGGTGTTCCGGGGGTGGTTATCTCGTGCAAGATGGCGATCTGCCACGAACACAGCGTTACAACCGGCGAGTCTACAGGCGAACATTCACCAGCGTCCGCAAATCCCCAACCCGCGCGATACTCCCTCCAGATTTTCACATAACGGCCCAGACGGGCCCAACCTGAGGAGACCCAGTTGAAAGCGTGTACATGGCTTGGCGGCGGCGACTTTGAGTACGGCGACGTCCCGGACCCGGTCATGGGACCGGACGACGTTATGGTCCGCATCGGCACCGTCGGCGTGTGCGGCACGGACGTCCACATCACGCAGGGACTGTTCCCATCGACGCCGCCACTGATCCTGGGCCACGAGGCTTCGGGAGAGATCATCGATGTCGGCCAGAGCGTAAATCGTGACCGCATCGGCGAGAACGTTGTTCTCAACCACAGCACGTCCTGCGGCGAATGCGAGAACTGCCTGAACTGGTCGATCTCGCGCTGCGAGCGAAATACGCAGGTCCACCATTTCTTCGCCGAACTGTCATCCGTGCCGAACGCCTCGGCGGTCCCGCTGCCGGCCGATCTCGATATCGAGATCGCGTCCATCACCGAGCCGGCTTCCTGCTGCCTGTCCGGTGTGAGCCGGTTGCGGGTCGACGATGGAGCGGTGGGGCTGGTTATCGGCGGCGGGATGATGGGGCTGATGACGGCGGCCTTCCTCAAAACGCACGGCGTTGAGACGGTCGTGATATCAGAGCCGGTAGCCTACCGGCGTGAGTTCGCTAAACAGCTCGGGGTAGATGTGCTGCACGACCCGGCCGAATCCAGCATCGACGATTTCGTGGCGGACCTCACGAACGGCAGGGGACTGCATATCGCCGCCGAGGCCGTGGGGCGGGCGGACCTGGTCGCCAAGTGCGTCCAGCTTGTGCGCCCGAGAGGCCAGGTGCTGATGATCGGCGTCGCTCCAGAGGGCGCGCCGCTGCCGGTGGACCTGTACGACATGCAGTACCGGGAAGTCGTCCTCACGTCAGCATTCGGCCGCGGAAACGTATTCGCCCGAACACCGGGTGAGCTGGCAAAACTGAACCTGGACGGCGTCATAACGGGCCGATACGAACTAAAGGACGTCCCACAGGCGATCATCGACTCCGGCGAGGGCAAAGGCGTCAAGCTGGTAATCAAGCCGAACGGGTAGGTGGGAGTACCCCCTCTCCCGGTGCAAGAGGGCTGGGGTGAGGGAGGTTCAAACTTCGCCGTCCAACGATCACGCTACTTTCCTCGCCGACAACGTGAATGCAAGACCGTCCTCGCGGGAAAGCGCCCGGCCCTGAATGGTGGGTCATTGCCGGACCGCCTCGCGGTGAAGGTCCCTCGGCTTCGCTCGGAATGACGTTCTCCGCCGCTACCGGGTATACGAACCGCCTCTCCCGCTGGGAGAAGGGATCACGCCGACACAATATTTGCCCCCCCTTACATATCCCGCAGGAACACCACATCCTGCGCAAACGCCTCAGCGGTGCCCACCAGATCAAGCTGCCCCCGGCCCTTTACCAGTTGATTCCGTCCATCACGGGCAGCCTCGGTGTACCGATCAAACCACTCCTGCAACTGCCCCCGCATCGTCGCAATCGAGTCCGCAAACGCCGGGTTATCGATCTCGTTCGTCGTTTCATCCGGGTCGCCCACGAGGTCATACAACTCGAACGGGCCGTCCGGATATCGGTGGACGTACTTCAAAGATTCGGTCCGAATCATCCGGGTAGGCCCGTACTCGTCCAGGACCACGACAGGCCGAGCCTCGCCCATGGACGAACCCTTCAAAATCGGTACAAAACTGCCGCCCGGACGCTCACCGTCGGAGGGGCGGGCGTCAGCGAGGCCGACATACTCCAGCAATGTAGGCATGAAGTCGTAATGGCTTAGCAGATTCGACTCGACCACACCCTGCGGCACATGGCCCGGGCGAGACATCAACGTCGGCACCTTCACCGCCGTGTCGTACATGTTCGGCGGGCAAGTCCCGTTGCCCTTGCCCCAGATCCCGTGGTGGCCCATGTTCATCCCGTTGTCGGCCGTGAACACGATCAATGTGTTCTCCCGCAGGTCGTGAGCTTCCAGCCAGTCGAGAAGCCGACCGATGTTGATGTCCATGCCGGTGATCGCAGCGAAATATCCGCTGAGCAACTGGCGTCGCTCCTCTTCGGTCGACCCGACGCTCCCGGACGAGCCCTCTTTCGCCAGGTGGTTGGGGTGAACCGGGTCCCAGCGCACCGAGTCAAACGAACAGTTCTCAAAATAGTCGTCGTAAATCTCGGAAGGGTGCTGTTCGGAACCCCACGGAGCGTGCGGAGCGGTGAAATGTACGTTGAGTGAGAACGGTTTCTCCGAGTCCAGTTGAGACTCCATAAACCCGAGGGCGTTGTCCGTTATGACATCGCTAAAGTAGCCGTCCGCCGTGTACAACTTGCCGTCCTTGAACATCGGTGCGTTGTAGTAGTTGCCTGACCCGGTGGCGTGGACGTTCCAATACTCGAACCCCGTCTGTGGCGTTGCGGAATCGCCGAGGTGCCACTTCCCGCTCAGCCCGCAGACGTAACCGTTGTCGGCAAGGATCTGCGTGTATGTCGTCCGGCCTTCCAGGTACTGCACCGTCTTGCCGTCCCCCGGCAGGTTCACCGAGTTCCCAGCCCTTAAGAAATCCTGCACGCCATGTTGTGAAGGCATCTGGCCGGTGAGGATCGACGCCCTTGCCGGCGAACACACCGGGGATGCGCAAAAGAAGTTCTCGAACCGAATCCCCATGTCCGCCAATCGATCAAGGTTCGGCGTACGAAGTTCAGGCGTTCCCGCACAGTTCATCGCCCATGGTCCCTGGTCGTCGCTCAGGATGAACAGAATGTTGGGTCGGCTGGTATCGGTGCTTGCCACGGTCGCTCCCAGTGATAAGGACGGTATTAGCTACAAACGAGGATTCTAGCTGTTTAGAGATTCCGCTAATACCGTCTTACAACGCAGGTGCTAGCCCCTCGCCCAGCGGGAGAGGCCAGTCGCATCAAGGGTGAGGGAGAAGGGCTTCGAACCTTCGCGTTCTTGCACCGCGCGACACTTCGAAGGCTTCAGGGCATTGATCGCTCGTGCAGCATCCGCAATATGCCCGCACAATGAAACTTCATGGCCGAGAAAGCCGGTGACCCTACCGCATACACAGACGCGCCTATAGTCGCAGCGCTTCCGCATGTGTTGCGCCAGGGCCAGTTCGTCAGGTTCGTGATGTCCACCCTGACGTGGAGCACGGGCCACATGCTCGTGTTCATGTCGAACAGTTTTCTGATCTACGACATGACTGGATCCGGACTGTGGCTCGCTGCGCTGGGAGCGTCGATCGCCATCCCGCAGTTCCTCTTCGCCGCCGTCGGCGGTGTCCTTGCCGATCGAATGCCGCGCAGGATCATGCTCATCTCTGGTTCGGTCATCGGGGCGATCACGATGCTCATCCTGGCCGTTATCGCGTTCGCCGACGCCCTGGAACCATGGCACATCGTGGCCGCCGGAGTCGCGTTTGGTGCCGCCCTCGGAAACGACTGGACAGCGCGCCAGGCATTCATCACGAACCTGGTGCATAAGAGCCAACTCATACGGGCGGTCTCGTTCGATCAAACCTCGTTCCACATCTCCCGTATAACCGCCCCCATCATGGGCGGATTTCTGTTGTCCCGGGCTGGCGCAGAGGGAACCTTCACGATGGGCGCGGTCACGTTCACTCTGGCGGCGTTACTGCTTGTCACCCTGCGGCCAAAGCAGGAGATAGGTGAACGCCAGCCTCCGGTCTGGGAAGGCATTTCCGACGCCTTAGGCAAAATTCGGAATGACACCATCGTTTTGATCGTGCTCGTGTTCACCGCCGTAAACGCACTCTTCCTCGGCGGCTTCATCTACCTGGCTCCGGTGTACGCTAAAGACATCCTCGGCGGCGGGTCGGTGGAACAGGGAGCGATTCTCACGGGTATGGGAATCGGGGCCGTTGTGGGAGCGTTCTGGTTGGGCTGGCGCGGGAACGTGCGCAAGGCCGGGCTCGGGATGCTTGTTACAAACGCATTGACGGTTGTGGCGATAGGCGGATTTACCGTCTCGACGGTGCTCATCGCTTCCGTAGCGTTTGCTGTTGTCGCAGGTGTGGTCAACGCCGTCCATATCACGCTCGGCACCGTGGCGATTCAGACCCGTGTGGACGACGAGATGCGGGGCCGAGTATTCGGTGTGTACGAAATGGCCTGGGGCTTTTTTCCGGCGGGGGGCATCGTGTTTGGAGGACTGCTCGCCGCGTTCGGACCAGAAGTGTCTCTTACCATCGGCGTGGTTGGAACAGGCATCGTGACGGTAGCGATCTGGTTGTTCAGTTCGGTGACTCGGAGCTACACGATCGATCAGTGATGCGGTAGTCGACCAACTAATCTCCCGTAAGGACCTTCTCGAACACATATCGTCCGAGATCAAGGTTCTGGTCAAAGCTGAAATTCACAAAATCACCGTTGTGGCCGAGAAGCGGTATCGTTCGCTCGTGCACCGACGCATGCGACCGCAATCGCGGCGGCATCTTGACCTCCGACGGGTCCCCGAACACAGCGTCAGATTCTGCGTTCACGATGATGTCCCCCAGCCGGTCAAAATACAGCCGGTATTTCGTTGCCGCCTCGGAACGTTCCAGCGCCTCTTCCACCCCGTCGATTCCACGAAGAATCTTGAGTGCTTCGCGGGACTGGGAAGGGTCATCAAGGTAGACGAATATGCACCCGCCTAGGTTGGAATGGTGCGCGGTGTACCGGTCCTTGATGATCGGCACCGGGTTGGCGCGAATCCCGTAGCGGCCGAGCCCAGATTTCAGGTCAATCATCCGCGTTTTGGATGACATCCCATGGTCCGCGGTCAGTAAGAGCGTGATGTCGGGGTGCGCTTCCACAAGGTCGCCGATGGCGTTGTCCAGGATGGTCAAATGTTCCTGCGACTCTGGCTCGTCCGGCGCGAACGTGTGCATCGCGTAATCGGTCGTCGTGATGTACACCACGTCGTAGGGCTCGTCCGCTTGCGACATGATGAAGTTGCCTGCACGAATCGCCCAGCCATTTACCTCAAGTGAGTAGATGTGTGGAGGCTCGCCGATCCCTTCCACCACCCAGTCCGGCGGCTGTTCCGATGACGCATGCACTGTTGCCCCGTCGGACAGCAAGGTGCGCAACTTGTCCTTGGATGTCACCATCGCAGTGCGTTTGCCGAGCCGCGCCGCCCGCTGGAACAGGGTCTCGGCGAGGATGTATTCGCCGGACTCCATGTAGATCTCGTCGCCCGTCTCCCGCACCAGCCGGTAATTCGAGCTGATACCGTGAACCTCCGGGTAGTTGGCCGTCACCAGCGAGACGTTGTTCACATTGGTGACGGACGGCATCATGCTTTCGCCGATCTTCAAAAAGCCGTCTTTGGCCAGCGTCCGCAGGTTCGGCGCATCGCAAGCCTCAAGGTACTCGGGGTCGAAACCATCGATGCATATGACGACCGTAGTCATTGTGCGGCGTTCCTCGTCAGGCTATTAATAACGGCAGGTCCAGACATGAAGGCAGCATACGCCAGACCGGCTCTAGCGACGCTTCGTCGGGGTCGATTTCCCCCTCTCCCGGTGGGAGAGGGCTGGGCTGAGGGATAACCAAGGTCTAGTGAACCGGAGTTCACTCGCCGGACGCCGTGCCAGTGAAGATTCTTCGGCTGCGCTCTGTATGACGGTTGTTGTGTGAGGGCGGATATAAATCCGCCCCTACGGGTTGCTGACGTAACGCGGGTCCAGCCGCCGCAGCATCGTGTACAGCAACGGCTGGAACCCGGCGGAACCGAGCCAGAAGCCAGCGCCCTCGGGGTTTGATGTCTCGAAATCTACCGTGGCGGATTTCCACCCGGACTCGTGAATCCAGCCCAGCAGCGCGGCCAGCAAGGCCCTAGACGCTCCGGTACCACGGGCCTCAGATTTCAGGAACGCGCCGGTGATGTGCGGCACTGGAGGCGACATGAGCGACTTTGGATCCTGTGCGCCCGCCTCTGCGCTCATGAAGCCCGTGATCTGGCCATTTGAACGGCTGACCCATAGACCCCTCGATGGCCTTTCGATCCAGGTCCGGTCGTACACATGTCCGCCGCCCGGCGATTTCGGCCGCCAGATTGGCGGGGCGTCCAGGTGGGCGTGGAGGCCGGCCTCCATCTCGTTTACTACGTCCAACTCTTTGAGGGTAGGTCTGGACACATCGGCACTTGAATCGACTGAAGCTCCCGCGTCGCCAGGTCCAATAGCTCTTCCGCCGTCGATCAGGTGCCGGCCAAACCCCGTCTGCACCAGGCAGTCGTGGGTTGCCACGTCGTCCGCGAATACGATCGCCGTATGCAGCGTAGTCTCGGATCGATCGGACAGGCGACACCACGCTGTGTACATCTCCGAAAATAGCGTCCCGGGTGCATCGGCGCGAGTTGCGTGCGACCACTCCCACATGAACGACATCCGGACGCCGCCCAGGCCGGTCACTGCTCGGCCGGTCAGGTATCCGATCAGCGTTCCGTCTTGCTCGGCGATGATCCCCTCGCCGCTCGAAAGCCAGCCTGAAATCAGCTCCCCGACAACCTCAACCGTGTCGAGATTCGCCGGATAGAGCGGATTCGCGGCTCGCCGTACGGCGTGTCGTTCCACAAACAGTTCAGCGCAACCGGCGACATCGCCTGTGGTCATAGCGCGCAAAGCAGAAGAAGCCAGCGTCAGACCGTATCCGGTTCCGTCGCCGCCGCCACGCCGATCATGCTGTTTCGGTTCACCAGCGTTGCGAGCTGTTGAACGCTCCAGCCGTCGGTGCTTTCAGGCCGGCGTGGTATCACAAGAAATCGGAGTTCGGAGTTGCTGTCGACCACCCGCACCTCCGTCTCTTCACCAAGCTCCAGTCCGAACTCCGACATCACCGCCCGGGGTTCCGTCACGGCGCGTGATCGGTAGGAAAAGCTCTTGTACCAGTCCGGCGGCGGGCCAAGCAACTGCGTCGGGTAGCAGGAGCAGAGCGTGCACACCACCATGTGTTGCACCTCCGCCGTGTTCTCGAGCACGATGATATCTGCGTTGTGCTCCGGCACGAACCCGCTCTCGATCACCGTCTCTTTTGGGTGCTTGAGCAGCCGTGTTCGAAACTCAGGATCCGACCACGCCTTCGCCACCAGCGTCGCGCCGTTTGACTGTACCCGCTTGCTTACTGCCTCAATCGCCTCGTCAACATCGCCCTCTCCGATAACGCCCTTCTCAATCAGCAACTCGTGCATGGCGAGGGCCCGTGATGCCCGGACGCCTAAACCGACGTCCTCCTGCACTCCCGGGTGATCGTGTGGACGACCGTCTTCGCCCCGATGCACGTCTCCGCTGGGCCGCCATCCGGTGTCGAAAAACCCGCCGTTGTCTTTGTCTTCGCTCATGAGATAACTCTCCCGGTCGTTCCTGAAATTCGGACCCTAGGAGGAATCCAGACTATTCAGCCTGTTCCAGCCAGTGCTCGTACAGATCGATCCACAACTTGTCGGACGGCGATTCTGCGTAGTCAGTCCACAGGTGCGTCTGTTCAAACTCCACGCGATACATCGGCAACTCAGGCAGCCCGGAATCGCCGTGCGCCCGTGTCTCAGAGTTGACGTACATGCCGATGAACTCCAGCACAACGCCCCTGCGACCCTTGATGTACCAGGGTGTCCGGTGATGGTTCGGTGGCGTCATGTCTTTCACGAACACATGATCGCCTGGGGAGAATGCCAGCCCTGGGGTAGCCGCGGTGCTCACGATGGGTAGCCCCATCGATCACGTAGCGTCTGTGCCCGTTCGTCGATCTCCTCGCCGGTAAGGAGACCCTTTTCAATCACGATTGTCTCGATACTCAACGACCAGCGCTCGAAATAGGTCGACGCCTCGTACTCCGCCGGGTCGATCGACTCGAGCCCCCGACGCAACTCGTCCACGTTCATGTAACCTTTGCGATCGAGTACCGTCCTGAGTGACTGCGTCTGACGCTCCCAGTCAGCCCATTCGTGCTCCTCGCGGTCGATCGGGTCGTCCGTCGGCCAGCCGCCACGGTCATGTACTGCCGGCATGAATGCCTCCCGTCTTAGGCTTGATTATTTCTGGCGATTAGCAACCCACTGATCGTAATCACGTTCCATCTCCATTGAGAACTCCCGGTCCACCTCGCC
The DNA here is from genome assembly GCA_046583455.1 of Dehalococcoidia bacterium. Taxonomy (GTDB): domain Bacteria; phylum Chloroflexota; class Dehalococcoidia; order Lucifugimonadales; family Lucifugimonadaceae. The sequence continues at coordinate 15,436 of JAYGCG010000056.1, forward strand.
CGCCGTGTACACACCCTCGGCGATCCGCTGCTGACCGAACTCGTCGCGCAGACGCACATTTTCGGACTTCGCGACCACCTCTTCCGCAATGTGGGGCGGGATGAAGATCACGCCCTTCATCGTGCCGAGCACAACGTCCCCGGGCACGCAGGTCGCCGTATTGATTCGTATCACGCCGTTGATATCGGGCATCGTAACGCCCGGAATCGCTTCCGGGTGCATCCGCCGCATGTACACGCCGAAATATGGAAATTCGATGATCCGCTGCGTGTCACGAATACCTCCGTCGATCACCATGCCCCGGCCGCCGTTCGCCTTGATCGCCGCCGTCAGGTTGTCGCCAACGAGGTTCACGCGACTGAACAGGTCAGCAACAAGCACGTCCCCATCCACGATCTCATCGATCACCCACGAGTTCAGGAAGCCGATACGGCCCTCAGCCTCGCCGAGCGCCACCAGCGGGTCATGCAGGTCGGGACTTATCGGAACCCAACGGCAGGTGATCGCTCGACCGACCATTACTTGATGTGGGTGGAGGTCGATAAATCCGCCGACAAAGTTGTGATGGTAACCGTGCGACCGCAGTACACCCCAGACCTCTTCGGTGGTTACTGCTTTCATTCGCTCCAGGACGCCGTCCGGGACCAACGGCCGGCCGGCCGTGTCACGATCACCTCCCCATTCAGAGGTGATGCTTCGAATGCGATCGCTATCGGTGAGTTGCATAAGGTTCAGATCAGAAGATCAGGCCGGTCCGCGGTTCGCTAACCAGCCCTCAAAATCACGCTCCATCTCCTCGGAGTACTCCCGGTCCACCTCGCCCGCCGTGTACACGCCCTCGGCGATCCGCTGCTGACCGAACTCGTCTCTCAAGCGAACGTTTTCGGAGCTGACGACGACCTCTTCCGCGAGGTGGGGCGGGATGAACATCACACCCTCCATCGTGCCCAGCACCACATCGCCCGGGAGGCAGGTCGCCACGCCGATGCGGATGATGCCGTTGATGTCCGGCATGGACACGTCGTTGATGGCCGACGGGTCCATGCCCCGGATGAAAGCGTTGAAGCCGTCCATCTCGTAGATGCGCTGCGTATCCCGCAACCCGCCGTCGATCACCATGCCGCGCTTCGTGCTCACCCGAATAGCCGTGGACAGGTTATCGCCTGCAAAGGTGCCGTCGAATATCTTGCCGAACAGGTCTACAACGATCACGTCGTCTTCGACCAACTCGTCGATAACCCACGAGTTCTGTCCGCCGACCCGGCCCTCGGACTCCCCGGTGCGCTCGATGGCGTTGTTCAGATCAGGCCTTGTCGGCACGAAACGGCAGGTGACCGCACGGCCGACCAGGATCCGCTCCGGGTGAAGGATGTGGAAGTCGCCCGCGAAGTTGTGGTGGTAGCCGTTGCGCCGAAGCGTGCCCCACGCCTCTTCACTCGTCACCTTCTCCATGCGCTTGATGATCCCGGTGTCCACGAGAGGGCGACCGCTACGATCCCGCTCGCCCTTCCACTCGCTGGTGATGCTGCGGATCAGGTCCTGGCTGGTGAGTTTCAAGCAGGGGTCCTGTCGTGCTGGGTGGTGGAGTGAATGCGATGTGCCGGAACTCAGATAGCGCGCGGTCAAGAGCGCTCCAATCGTGGAATCTGGCGCATTGTACCGCCTGCCGACGTGGGTTTCTCCTGGGATTGGCGTGGGCGCATTGCCATACGCCCCTACCGTGTCATCGCCGACGCGACCGTGATCGCGAAAACGGGCTGCGGACAAAAAAACGGCGACGCCTTCAAGGCGTCGCCGCAATCTTTTTTCTATACAGGCCCCAATACGAGCCCCAGTGGAGATTACTTGCTTGCCGCTCCGCAAACCGTCTCGATGATGAGCCGGGTTACGACGTACGGGTCGCAGTTGGCGTTCGGACGCCGGTCCTCGATGTAGCCCTTCTGGTCCTTCACGACCTGCCACGGAATACGGACCGATGCGCCACGGTCGGACTCGCCGTACGAGTACTGGTCGTACCGCTGCGTCTCGTGCTCGCCGGTCAGTCGCTCCTCGATGCGGTCGCCGTAGTTGGCGATGTGTTCCGCAACGTTCGTGCCGAGCGCTTCCGCTGCGTCTATACAGGGCTGGTAGCTGTCTCGCATCTGATGCGTTGAGAAATTCGCGTGTGCGCCGGCGCCGTTCCAGTCGCCCTTGATCGGCTTCGGGTCTAGCGTTGCGGAGATGCCGTGCTCCTCAGCGATTCGGTAGAGCAGCCAGCGCGCCAGCCACAGCTCGTCGGCCGCGCGGGGTGAGCCAACCGGACCGATCTGGAACTCCCACTGGCCGGGCATGACTTCTGCGTTAATTCCAGAGATGTGAATCCCGGCCTCGATGCAGGCGTCCATGTGGTCTTCAACAACTTCACGCCCGAACACCTCGTCGGCGCCGACGCCGCAGTAGTAGCCGCCCTGTGGGGCCGGGAAGCCGTTGTCCGGCCAGCCAAGCGGCTTGATGCCGTCGAAGAAGGTGTACTCCTGCTCGATACCGAACCACATTTCGAAAGAGCCGTACTTCTCGGAAACGGCTGAGCAGGCTGCGCGCGTGTTGGACGGGTGCGGGGTCATGTCAGTGAGCAACGTCTCGGTCAATACGAGCTTGTGGTCGCCGCCGCGGAGCGGATCCGGCAGTACAAGTACAGGGTTCAGAACGACGTCCGAGTTGTCGCCCGTGGCCTGCTGCGTGCTTGAGCCGTCAAATCCCCAGATTCCGGGGGCTTCGCCGTCCGCGATGACCTTGGTCTTGGACCGCATTTTGGCCGTCGGCTGGGTGCCGTCGATCCAGATGTATTCAGCTTTGTAGGGCATCCATGTCTCCAGTCAATTAACCGCCGTCCATGCCGTTGGACGATCCGTGTCCACCAGTTGCTCGGCCGGAATCATATATCTCCGGCCCCAGCTGTCATATCGCGCCCGACGTTGTATGGGTGATCCTCATGAAATTGAGGACATCCAGCCGGTATGAAAATGATCCTAGCGCGCGAGTGTTTCAAGAATGTTTCGGTTCACCGGAGAATTTCAGAATCGTCACGTTTCGGCATAAGTTTTTTTGGACGCGAAAAGGACGCCCCCGAAAGGGCGTCCTGACATCGCCTGGAGTTATGGCCGTTCGCTAAAGACGGTCCGGAGAGGGATCGGAGTACTTGCGCCTATGAGGCGGCGGCCTCCCTCCAGCCGAAGAGGGCTCACGGCGGAGCTAACCCTCGAAAGATTTCGCCTGTGCCCAGTACACGGACGCTTCATCGATCATCGCCAGTGAAGCCTGCGCCTGTGAGTAGTCGGCATCGCCCAGTGAAGCTGCGTTAAAGTACGCTGCGACGCCCGTAACTCCCGCCAACGTCAGGTCCATCGCCTCAAGCACAAGTGCGTGCGGCTCGGCCCGGCTTAGCGGCGGGACGACAGCGGCCCACTCAGCCCTGATAAGTTCCATCTCGGTGACGATGTTGGTCACGTCGGCGCTGGCCTCTGCGGACTGCGCATCGTAACCGCCGAGTGAGAACACCGCCGTAGCGTTGTGCTCGCTGACGAACTGGTTCCAGTCGGCGACGGCTCCGTTGTGCCGCTCGATTACCGGCGCGAGGGCCGTCTCGTACACGCTGACCTCGCTGGTCCCGCCGCGCATCGCCAGAAGCAAAATGGCGGTCATCACGGCCAACGCTGCGATAAGTATTGTGGCGGCGCCGCCGGATGAAATCCGGATCCCGCTGACCGGGTTAAGTACTGCTCGTGTAGTCATTTGATTGTTCCCTGACTGTCCGTGATCTTCCGAAGACTTGTGTGCTTAAGCGACTCCATCGGTCGGCGGTTCGCTCTGCGCGAATCGCATCGCAAGGTGATAAGTCATCACCGCCCGTACCCGGAGGTCCACGCCCGTATTGGGTTCGATCGAAAGCTTGTCGTAAAGAGTCTGTTGCGTCTGCGCCAGCTCATCAGAATTGCAGTTCATTCGCCCTCCGATGGCATCGTCGGTGTATCCAAGAGCCATGAGCCTGAGCGTCTACTGCTCAGCGCTGTTCAGCCCGTAGAGCACCACCGTTCCGGCGTCGGAAACAGATGGGTCAACAGTCACAAGACCCCAGGCTGCCCCGTCTATTGCACGCATCAGCGAATCTGAGTCTTCCGCATTGCTGCGGAGGAGGTAAGACCATCCACCGGCATCCCGGCTGATCTTCTCTTCTACATATTCCGTCTCTGTATCGCTTGCGATCACGACGATCCCGGTCTCAGGACTTGCCTCACGTATCGCGTGAGCGGTCTTTATCCAGAGCTGCTCATGCCCCGGATCTATGCCGACTATCGCCACCTCAGGGGACATGCCCTGAGCGAAAGCTACCGCCATGATCGGGTCATCCGTCGCCGCGAGTAGTTCAACGCCAAAAGAGCCGTCGAGTTGGGTGGCGAGCACATGCCGCAACTCTTCGTCCGAAGTCACGACCACAACGGAAACCGCCGGGCTGCCTGCCCGGGACGTTACCGCCTTTCGCGGAGCCACGTCGAACTCGAGGATTTTTCCTCGGTCCGAGTCGCTATCGGCGATGTCCTTTACGACATCTGCCGATGTTTTCC
>JAYGCG010000082.1:0-12525 GCA_046583455.1 Dehalococcoidia bacterium
CGAGATGGCGACGCGGCTCGCCGGCGGCCTTGCAGCGAACGGCGTAACGGTAGTCAGCGGGTTGGCGGTAGGTATCGACGCAGCCGCACATCGGGCATCTCTTCATGCCGGCGGCAGGACCATCGCGGGCGTGGGATCGGGGCTGGACCAGTTGTACCCGGCGAAACACGCAGATCTCGCCCGGAAAATCGCCGAATCAGGAGCGGTGATAAGTGAGTACCCGCCGGGCGTGAGACCTCACGCCAGAAACTTTCCGCGCAGAAACCGCATCCTAAGTGGGCTGACACTTGGAACACTGGTGGTTGAGGCCGGTTTTCGGAGCGGCGCACTGTTGACGGTCACTCATGCTCTTGAGCAGAATCGTGAGGTTTTCGCCGTGCCGGGGAGTACGCTATCCGAGCGCAGCAAGGGCACAAACTGGCTAATTCAGCAGGGCGCAAAACTGGTGCTTGACGTAGAGGACATACTAGAAGAGTTGAATATTGCGGGGCTTGGTGCACAGTTAGGATTGTCTGCGCCGACGCCTGATCCGGGTACAGTAGAGTCTGAATTACTTAATATGTTGCGCACCGAACCGGTGCACATGGATGAAATCACGCGCCGTTCTGGAGAGCCGAGCTCGTTTGTCAGCGCAACCCTGACCATGCTGGAATTGGGCGGTCTGGTTCGCCAACCAGGCTCCATGATGTACGTAGCGGTTCCCGGCCAGCGCCGGGACATAACGACAGATACTAAAGAAATCAGTTAGGCGAAAATTGGCCAAAGCGAAAACGAAATCTACAGACCTCGTCGTTGTGGAATCGCCCGCGAAGGCGCGGACAGTGGGACGATTCCTGGGATCAGAGTATGAGGTTGTCGCCTCGATAGGTCACGTCCGTGATCTGCCGAAGCGAAAACTCGGAGTCGACGTCGACAACGGCTTTGAGCCGACATACGTAATTGCCGACGGCAAGGAATCCGTCCTCAAGGACATAAAGAAGTCCCTGGCCTCAGCCAAGATCGTGTACCTCGCAACCGACCCTGACAGGGAAGGCGAGGCTATTGCATGGCACCTTGTCAAGGCGCTCGGTCTCAACGAGATGAAGGATGTGGAACTGCGCCGCGTCGTCTTCCACGAAATCACTCGTTCAGCGGTTGAAGAGGCGTTTGCCGATTATCGAGACCTCGATATGCAGCTCGTGAACGCCCAGCAGGCCCGTCGAGTCCTTGATCGCATCGTCGGTTACAAGCTCTCGCCGGTGCTCTGGAGCAAGATCCGGGGTGGACTTTCAGCCGGTCGCGTCCAATCGGTGGCTCTCCGGATGATCGTGGACCGCGAACGCGAGATCGAGGCGTTCAACCCGGTCGAGTACTGGTCTCTGCTCACACGGCTTGCGAAAGCCGTAGATGAGTCTCAGAAATTTCGTGCGTTTCTGCACGCCATCGACGGCAAAACCGGTCGGCACCTCATTTCCAACGCCGAAACGTCGGCGAAGGTTGTCGCAGACCTTGAGGCGTCTGCTTTCCTAGTCAGTAAGGTCGTCAAACGTGAAGTTAAATCACGTCCGGCGGCTCCGTTTACGACCAGTACGCTTCAGCAAGAAGCAGCCCGACGATTGCGCTTTGGCGCACAACGGACGATGCGCGCCGCCCAGGGCCTCTATGAGGGCATTCAGCTTGGATCTGGTGACCCTGTTGGTCTGATCACGTACATGAGGACCGACTCGACCAATCTCGCCACGTCGGCGGTCGCAGAGATCGGCGACTTCATCAAGAACCAGTACGGTGCTGAGTACTTCTCAAAGCCCCGTGTTTACCGGACACGCAGCAAAAACGCGCAGGAAGCCCACGAGGCTATCCGCGCCACCTCCGTATTACGTACACCAGAGAGTATCGCTAGCCACCTGAACGCTGATCAGAAGTCTCTGTACGACCTGATCTGGAAGCGAATGGTCGCGAGCCAGATGACGGATTCAATATCGGACGCCACCACCGTCGATATTGACGCCACGGGTGGACCATCCGGCACGTCGTACACGCTGAGGGCTACGGGTTCCGTCCTCAAGTTCCCGGGTTTCCGGGCTGTGTACGTTGAGGCCAGAGACACAACCAGCGATGCCGACGACGAGGACGAGGATGAATCCGACACGTCACGCGCCCTGGTGCCTCTGGATGAGGGTGACGTTGTGAATCTGGATGACCTCAAGTCTGAACAGAAATTTACACAGCCTCCACCCAGATTTTCTGAGGCCATGCTTATCCGAACTCTGGAAGAAGCCGGTATCGGTAGGCCTAGCACCTTTGCAAGCATCGTCGCCACAATCGAGTCACGCGACTACGTCTCCCGAGAAAAGGCGCGATTCAAGCCCACAAAGCTTGGCTTTGCCGTCAACGACTTCCTGATCGAATGGTTCCCGGACATCATGGACACCGGGTTCACAGCGGGTATGGAAGAAAAACTCGACGAAGTGGCACGCGGAGATATCGATTGGGTGCCCATGCTCCAGGAGTTCTACGGTCCGTTCGATAGCACCGTAGAGGGCGCAAAAGAGAATGCCGAGCGCGTTTCGCGCTCTGCGCTTGACGAAGAGAGCGACGAGATCTGTGAAGAATGTGAACGACCGATGGTCATCAAGACCGGTCGGTTCGGTAAATTCCTCTCATGCTCCGGATTCCCTGACTGCAAAAACTCAAAGCCGCTCCGTCTCCCCACGGGGGCGAAGTGCCCGGAAGATGGCGGCGAGTTGCTTGAACGCAAGGGGAGAGGTCCGCGCGGCCGTCGCTTCTATGGTTGCGAGAACTACCCCGAGTGTGAATTCTCCACCCGCCAACGACCGCTCAAAGAGCCATGCCCTGAATGTGGTGGCTTGCTTGTGGCACGTGGACGCAACGGCGCGAAATGCGTCACGAAGGAAGACTACGACGGCCCCGTTCCCGAGACTGAAGAAAAGTCAGAGGGCGCAGAGGCCAAGGTCGGGGCTTAACGCTTTTCTCTGGAAGATCGTGAGCGCCCCCAAAACCAGTAGCGGGGGCGTGTCATGACTACACGAAGTGGACGGCGTCGCCGATTAACGGAAGATGACGGCGCAACCCTGGACGAAGCGCAATGGGAAGCGTCAGTCGCCGAATTCGGTGATCATCTTCGAACGAGCCGTCAGCTATCGGCCTACACGGTCCGTAACTACACGTCTGACATCGCCGCATATGGAGAATTTCTGCGGCTCAGACGCGTGTCGGATCTAGACAAGGCAGATCGCCGATTCCTGCGTGACTACCTGGCATGGCTCCTAGAACTCGGATACGTAAAGCCAAGCGTGAGCCGCAAGCTGACCGCACTTCGGGCGTTCTATAGATTCCTGTCAGATCGCGGCGATATTGAGCGAGATCAAACGGACCTCGTCACCTCGCCGAGGCTCGACCGTCGGCTTCCCATAGCCGCCACGAAGCGAGAGATAGAACTGCTCCTCAATGTGCCTGACGTGGGCACCGAAATCGGCCTGCGAGATCGCGCGATTCTTGAAGTACTGTACTCGGCTGGCTTGAGGGTCGCCGAGATCTGCTCTCTGAATAATGGCGACATAGATTTCCAGGCGAGCGAACTACGAGTGGTCGGCAAAGGAGACAAGGAGCGAGTGGCGCTCCTCGGCAGGCCTGCGCTAAGGGCGGTCGAGGCATATCTGCACAAATCCCGCCCCGAGATGGCCGCACGCCCGTCTGAAACGGCGCTATTCCTGAACCGCTATGGCGGCCGTCTAAGCGCCCGTAGCATCGAGCGTCTCGTGAAACGCTACGCTCTGAAGGCAGGCTTGGACCCGAATTTTCACACCCACACACTCCGCCACAGCTTCGCGACGCACCTGCTTGATGGTGGAGCCGATCTCAGGGTGGTGCAAGACCTGATGGGTCACTCCAGCCCGGCCACGACGCAGATCTACACATACGTCTCCACGGAACAGGCCCGAAAGGTTTACCTGCAGTCCCACCCGCGTGCGGGCCGTAGATAATTTTAGAAATGCGGTTGTACCGGCCTGTTTATTGCCGTCAGCTTTGAACTCTGTGGGAATGCAAGATTGAGGACTGGGTGACGCCCCGGAAGCTTCGATACCTACCGGCGTTGTACCCTATCTGCCGACACGCCTCGAAACGACACCGCCCGCGTATCATGTGGGGCCGGGAGAACTGATATCGCGTGACCAAAATACTCGTCATCAACGGACCTAATCTGAACAATCTGGGACGCCGGGATCCCGGTCAGTACGGGAGCAAGACGCTCCCCGAGATCGAGACCGCGATATCAAATCGCGCCAGCGAACTTGGCGTAGATGTCCAGTTCTTCCAGTCCAACCACGAGGGAGCGATCGTTGACTTCCTCCAGGAAAACTCCGGCGGAGCGGACGGCATCGTCATCAACCCGGCGGCGCTGACCGGTGTGGGCTACTCCCTTGGAGACGCCCTGCGTGACGCCGGGCTGCCACTCATCGAGGTCCACCTGTCCAACATCCACGCAAGGGAAGAGTTCCGGCGACACTCGGTCATAGCGCCGATCGCGGTCGGACAGGTCGCTGGCCTTGGCTGGCGCGGGTACCTGTATGCGTTGGAGCACATGACACACCATCTGCAGGAAGGCGGCGCAGCTTGAGCGCCATCGCCGGCCGAATCGATAACCTGCGTTCGAAATTTGAGGAACTCGGCATCGACGCCATGCTGGTGACCGACGACGAAAACCGGCGTTACCTGTCGGGCTTTGTGGGTACCGCCGGTTACCTGTTCATCACGCAGGACGGCGCGGTTCTCGCCACCGATTCCCGCTATACAGAGCAAGCCGGCAACCAGGCGCCGGACTATCGCGTAGACAGAATTACGGGACGGCTCGACTGGCTGCCGGGGCTCCTCGGCGAGTTCGGCGTCAAAAACCTGGGCTTCGAGGCGGATAACGTCACGGTCCAACTTCTTGATAGATTCAAAGCGGCTACAACCGAAGCAGAGAACGGCGCTGTAGAACTTGATCTTGTACCTACGATCGGCGTTCCGCTTGGCTTGAGGGCATTCAAAGATTCCGACGAGTTGGCGCTACTTCAAAGATCAATAGACATCGCAGACCACGCCTTCACTGAGGTCGCTAAAACCATTGCCGTCGGCGATACCGAAGACGAGATCGCATGGCGCATAGAAGTGGCGGTTCGGAAACAGGGCGCAGAGTCGCTTTCATTCCCCACTATCGTCGGCTCAGGACCCAACGCCGCACTCCCGCATCACAGGGCCGGGGATCGTAAAATCCAGGAAGGTGAATCGATCGTCATCGATATGGGCGCTCGGTATCAGGGCTATTGCAGTGATCTGACACGCACCGTGGTCGTGGGAGAACCGGACGATCGGTTCAAGAAGGTGTACGACACCGTGCTTGCCGCGCAGTTGACCGCCATCGAAAGTGTTGAGGCCGGCATGACGGGAGCCGACGCCGATAACCTCGCACGAGCGGTGATCGTGGAAGCTGGCTACGGCGATGAGTTTGGGCATAGCCTCGGACACGGAGTCGGGTTGGAAGTCCATGAAGCACCGTGGGTCGCATCCCGTGTCGAGACCAAGCTTGAAGACGGAATGACGTTTACCATCGAACCAGGAATTTACATATCCGGCTGGGGCGGCGTTCGGATCGAAGACGTTGTCGTGCTGGAAAACGGCAGGGCGCGAGTGCTCAGCCACGCCCCAAAGATAGAAACTTAAAACTCCAGGCACACCATCACAACGGCACCGTGCGACGGCGTCACTACCGGCTACCAACTCCCAGCTGTACTTTTCCAAGGACCAGAAATGACCATCAGCTCAAGTGAGATCAAACGCAACATGAGCATCCTCTTCGAGGGAGAGGTGTACACGATCATGGAGTGGCAGCATCGCCAGGCTCCGAAGGCCCCTCCGACACTCACGATGAAGCTGCGCAACGTCAAAACAGGTAACGTGTTTGAGCGAAAAGTACACGGTAACCACAAGCTCACCGCGGCTCCGATGGACCGTCGGTCGTCGCAGTTCCTCTACTCGGAGGGCGACCTCCACACCTTCATGGACAACGAGACGTTTGACCAGTTTCCGGTCATTGAAGAGGTCCTTGGCGATGCCCTGAACTACATAAAGGAAGGCGATAGCCTGGACCTGCTTTTCTACGAAGGCAGCGTCATCCAGGTGGAAACGCCGATCACCGTGAACCTCACCGTCGTCGAGACGGAGATGGCCATTGCCGGCAACACCGCAACCGGCGCAACCAAGCAGGCCAAACTGGAGACCGGGATCTCGGTGACGGTGCCCCTGTTTATCAGTGAGGGCGAAGTGCTCAAGGTAGACACCCGAACCGGCGAGTACCTGGAACGGGTCAGAGCCTAGCAGATCGATCGAAGTACCCGGACGGCCCGATGCCATCAACACGCCCAACGACGATGAAGTCCATCAATATAATTGCCCAACGGGGCCTATGACTACGCAGATTGTATATACGGTCTCCCAGGTCGCTACCTATCTGAAGGACCTGCTCGAGGCTGACCCCAGCCTCTCCGATCTCTGGGTGAGGGGCGAAGTCTCGAACCACGTCCGGGCAGGTTCCGGGCACCACTACTTCACACTACGCGACGCTGAAGGCGCGATGCGTTGCGTACAGTTCAAACCCGCACGTGGCGCCGAGTTCCTGCAGGACGGCGCAGAGGTTCTCGCACACGGCCGCGTCTCCATCTACGCAGTGCGTGGCGACCTCCAGTTCTACGTCGACGTGGTCAAACCGGAAGGCGTCGGCGCGCTTCAGCAAGCGTTCGAAGAGCTAAGACGGCAACTGGACTCTGAAGGACTCTTCGGAGTCGCACGCAAACGTGAACTCCCCCCATTTCCAAAACGGATCGGAGTGGTGACCTCTCCAACGGGAGCGGTGATTCAGGACATCACGAACGTCTTGCAACGCCGGTATCCACTCGCAGAACTGGTCCTCGCGCCGACAGCGGTACAGGGTGACGCCGCCGCTCCGGGCATCGTGGGGGCGATAGGGGCGCTCAACCTGGACCCGGGTATCGATGTCATCATCGTGGCCCGCGGCGGCGGCTCTCTTGAAGACCTGTGGGCCTTCAACGAGGAGATCGTGGCACGGGCCATCTTCGGTTCAGAGATACCCGTGGTGAGCGGAGTCGGACACGAGACGGACATCACAATCGCCGATCTCGTCGCAGATGTGAGAGCGCCGACCCCGTCCGCCGCCGCCGAGATCGTAGTTCCAGACCGGCGCGAGCTCGCCTCCGCCGTGGCCGGATTCGCCAACGGACTCTCGGATCGGGCGTCTCGCCAGGTCACAGATCATCGAATGCGACTCGAACAGGCGGTCGATCGCCTGGCGTTCCTCGCGCCGGAGACCGGGCATCCTAGACAGCGTGTCGATGAACTCCTCAAGGCCGCCGGACAGGCACTCGGACAATCCCTGGCGATCCATCGAGAGCGCCTCAGATCACTGGAGCTACAGTTATCGGCCCTAGACCCTTCAGCAATCCTCTCCCGTGGCTACGCAGTCGTTAGAGGAGAAGACGGGTCGATAGTCAGTTCTGTTACCCAACTCGCCGAGGGCCACTCTTTTGACCTGACGCTGGCTGACGGCGAGGTGAGCGCCGAGGCGACACAGGTGCGACCGCGACGCGGTGACGGCTCGTCCACGCGCTGATAACCTGAAATCTAGATTCGGTGATTCCGATAAATTGCAACCAGTAACCGAATTCCACACGACAGGAACTAACCACTCATGAGTCCCAGACGGGCACAACAGGACGCCGATTCCAAAGCAGATCAGGAACCGGCAAGCTTTGAAGATGCTTTCTCCCGGCTGGAAGATGCGGTCCGCAAGCTTGAGACAGGGCCGCTCTCTTTAGACGACTCGACACGCCTGTTCGAAGAAGGCATGGGACTTGCAAAGCGTTGCAACGAACTGTTGTCAGCGACAGAGCTCAAGGTGACCCGCCTCCAGTCCGCGTTCGCAGAACAGATGCGGTTCGTGCCAGAAGAGTCCGACAACGAACCAGACGACTTTGACGGATAGCGCATGACCAGCGCTGATACAGAGAAGCACGGCGCCCCACTGAAGCTGGGATGGTTCTCCACCGGGCGCGGAGAGGGCTCTCGCGGCCTGCTGACCGCTGCGCTAGACGCAATTGACTCAGGCGCGCTGAACGCTCAGATTGAGTTTGTGTTCGTCAACCGCGAGCGCGGGCAGCACAAAGGCACTGATCGCTACATGGACCTCGTTGAGGAGCGGGGTATCCCCCTGGTCACCCTCTCATCACAGAGGTTTAGGACCGATAACGGTCGAGCGCCATGGTCCGAGCTACGCGGGAAGTTTGACGAAGCGGTTCTTGAGCTGCTTGAACCCTACTCCGTGGATGTGTCCGTTACCGCCGGCTACATGCTCATCGCCCCGGTCCTGTGTCAGCACTTCATCATGGTCAACCTGCATCCGGCACTCCCCGGCGGGCCGATCGGCATGATCGACCAGGTTATCTGGGAATTGATCCGGACCCATGCGAAAGAATCGGGTGTGATGATCCACGTGGCGACAGAAGCGTTGGACCTCGGCCCAGTCGTCGCCTACTGCCGATTTCCTCTTTCGGGCCAGAACTACGAAGACGCGTGGTCAGAAACCGGCGACCGGACGATCGAAGAGCTACAGGCTGATCCGGGCGAATCTCTTCCACTGTTCAAAGCAATTCGTGCCACAGGCGTGGAGCGTGAACGGCCCCTGCTCGTAGCGACCCTCGCAGCGATAGGCGATGGCAGAATCGATCTCAATGCTGCGGGGCAGGGTGCCGCGCTGGACCTTACCGCCGAGATAGAGCCTGGCCTGACACTGGACTAGCGCCCCGGTATCTGGTGTTCGCGAATATGGGACCGCTACGCATCTGCGTCGAAGCCCCGTTTATCGTTAACGTTCTGGTACCGTCGTTCTCTCGACTACGCCGCTGGTCGCTCCGGCATTTCGAAATCAATCCTGGATCCCTCACTGTCGAGCAGCACCGGCGGTTCTCCGTCTGTGACGGTCGGCGCGTCGATGATGCATTTTTCAACGGCATCCATCGAGGGTATCTCGTACATGATGTCGAGCAGTGTCTCTTCGAGAATGGCGCGTAGCCCACGTGCTCCGGCGCGTCGCTTCTTTGCGTCAAATGCCATCGCGTCAAGCGCAGACGGCGTGAACTCAAGCTCCACATCGTCCATTTCAAACAAAGCCTGGTACTGCTTGGCGAGCGCGTTTCGCGGCTCAGTGAGCACCTGAACTAGTTGTGATTCGCTCAAATCAGACAGTCCGACGCACAACGGCACACGGCCAATGAACTCCGGGATGAACCCGTACTGAAGCAGGTCCTCGGGCGTGACCTGCGTGTAGATCTGATCCTGGTCTTCTTCGGTCGTGTAGTTCACACCACTGCTGCCGAAGCCCATGCTCGAACCGGCCGAAAGACGTCGTTTGATCACCGAGTTCAGGTCTTCGAAAGCGCCACCAAGTATGAACAGGATGTTCGTGGTATCGATCTGAATAAATTCCTGGTGGGGGTGCTTACGCCCGCCCTGCGGCGGAACGCTTGCGACCGATCCCTCGAGGATTTTCAGGAGCGCCTGCTGGACGCCCTCACCCGAGACGTCACGCGTAATCGATGGATTCGCGGCCTTCCGGGCGATCTTGTCGATCTCGTCGATGTAGATAATGCCCTGCTCGGCACGGGAGATGTCGAAGTCGGCAGCCTGGATAAGGCGCAGGAGAATATTCTCCACGTCCTCGCCGACGTAGCCGGCCTCGGTAAGCGGCGTTGCGTCCGTAATGGCGAACGGAACGTCAAGGATTCGGGCGAGGGTCTGTGCGAGATGCGTCTTGCCTGAACCGGTTGGGCCGACCAGCATGATGTTCGTCTTGGCCAGTTCGATATCGGAATCCGGGACCGGGCGCCACACACGCTTGTAGTGGTTGTATACGCCTACGCTGACAACACGCTTGGCCCGTTCCTGGCCGATCACGTATTCATTGAGCCGCTCAAAGATCTCGCGTGGAGTACGAGGCAGGCCGTGCGGGATGGCTGTGATCGGCGCCTGATCATCGGCGATGATCAGGTGGCACCGGTCCACACACTCATCGCAGATGAATATCTTTGACGGGCCAGCTATGAGCCGCCTTACCGCCTGCTGCGATTTACCGCAAAAGGAACAAACGTAAGTCTCCGGGGGCTGGCCGCCGGGACCTTCTGGACCTTGTGGAATCTCTGTTGTCATCGCCTCTACCGAGCCTTCGCCGATCGGAGCCTGACGCCTGTTACAAACGCAGTGCTCCGGTCATGTGGCGAGCTTTTAGGTGGGTGAGTTAATCGGCTGCCTGGCTATCACTTTCGGCATCATCTTCAGGCTTGTGGAGCACCTCATCGATGAGGCCGTACTCAACCGCCTGATCCGCCGTCATAAATCGGTCGCGGTCGGTATCCCGGGCGATCGTGTCGTATGGCTGACCCGTGGTATCGACAAGAATTCCGCGCAAGGTGTCCTGCAAACGCAGAATTTCACGGGCGTGGATCTCAATATCACTCGCTTGTCCCTGTGCCCCGCCAAGCGGCTGGTGCATGTGGATCGTTGAGTTTGGCAGGGCGTATCGCTTGCCCTTCTGGCCCGCTGCCAAAAGGATGGTTCCCATGCTGGCTGCGGCGCCAACGCAGATCGTGGAAACATCGGCCCGAAGCATCTGCATCGTGTCGAAGATCGCCAGACCGTCGTAGATCACCCCACCGGGTGAGTTGATGTACATATTGATGTCCCGGTCCGGGTCTTCCCGGTCCAAGTACAGCAATTGGGCGACGATCACGTTCGCCACCTGGGCGTTGATCGGGGTGCCAAGGAAGATAATCCGTTCCTTCAGCAGGAGCGAATATATGTCGAAGGCTCGTTCGCCGCGTGCGCCTGTCTCGATGACCATCGGAACGATGTCTTCGGGACGCTGCATTGAATGTTCGGGCCTCATCAGCATTCAAATGTCCTTTATCCAATTGACCGGGTTGTCCCGGTCGGTGGTACTACAAGCTGGCTTGGTGACTGTGTATTCGTGCTGGATCACGGACCAATCCACGGATTAGTCGACAGACTCCTCAGTGGATTCTTCGTCCGTGTTTTCGTCATCGTCCGCAGCGGCCTCAGCATCTGCCGATGCAGCCTTCGCGGGCGTCCCTCCCTTTGACTGTACTATCTCCGCCAGCTTTTCGACGGACTTTCGTCTTAAAACCATCGACCTGATCGAAGCTTGCGCCTCATCTGACTCAACCTGGGATCGATCTGCCTGGGGTCCGGCGTTTGCCATCATGGTTTCGATCTCGGTTTCCACTTCCTCGTCAGAAACCTCGATCTCCTCAACCCGGGCAACCTCTTCTATGAGGAGCGTTCGCTTGAGTCGCGTGAGCGCAGATTCCTTGGCCTCTTCAAGAAGCTCCTCGCCGCTCTTCCCGGCATTCTCCATATAGTCCTGCATCGATACCTGGTATCGGGCCAACGCCTGTTGCTGATCGTGCAGTACATGTTCCGCTTCGTGCTCAACGATCAGCGGCGGGATCTCGAACTCGCTCGTTTCCAGCAGCGCATCCAGGATCTTCTCCTGTAGCTGTCGCTGGGCGGCGGTACTCGCCGTCTCCTCAAACTGAGTCCGCAGGCCCGTCTTCATCTCGTCCAGCGACTCGTAACCCTGTCCGACACTGCGGGCAAGATCATCGTCGATATCGGGCAGGTTGTGGAACTTGACTTCAAACAACTCTACGTTGCATTCGACGGTCTTTCCTGCGACCTGTTCGCCTGGAAAATCCTCGGAGATATCGAGCGTGAACTCTTTTGTCTGACCTGACTCCATGCCAATGATTGCATCTGTAAATCCGGGGATGGGAGTTTCGCTGTCCGCGCTGAGGATGAACTCAACGTTGTCGCCGTTCAGCACCTCTTCGTCGCCCGCTTTGCCGAGGACCGTTAGCACGGCGAGATCGCCGGTCTCAAGCGCACGCTCTACCGGGTCCCATGTGGCGAGGCTGAGTTGAGCCTGCTCCACGGCCTGGTCGACCTGCTCATCCGTCACCTCTTCCAGCTCTTCTTCCAGATCAAGCCCGGCGTAATCGCCCAGGTTCACGGCCGGCCTTAGAGGCACAGTGACATCAAGTTTTGGGACCGGTTCGTACTCCGTGACGCTCACACGAGGCGTTCCGTACGAATCGATATCCTCTTGCTCGATCGCGGCCGCAACGGCGTCTGGAACAAGCGTTTCTAGCGCCTCTTCAACTAATACCGACCGACCGACCATCTGCTCGAACAGTCTTCGGGGCGCCTTGCCCTTCCGAAAACCGGGAATGGTGGTTCGTTGGACGAGCTTCTTATACGCACGCTGGAGGTGCGTTTCAAGCCGTTCGTCTTCGATCTCAACGTGGAGCAGCGCCTGCCTGTCCACGACCTCGTCCTGGGTGACCTTCAAAATTCGATTTCTCCCGTGCCGCGATAACCCTCGGCTCACGATTGGAGGGT
>JAYGCG010000067.1:0-36856 GCA_046583455.1 Dehalococcoidia bacterium
CGACTCGTCGTAGGTGTTCGAGCCGATGATCTGTGCGTCGGTACCGATTACAGGTCCCGACGAGAGCATGTCGAGTGCCACGCCCTGCGGCTTGCCTTCAATGATGTCGATCAGGACTACATCGGCGTAACCCTTCTCGAAAATACGTTGCGCGGTCGTTGCGCCAACGAAACCTGCGCCGACAACCGTTACTTTGAATCTCATTTCCTGTTCCTTCTCAGCCCGTTCTGTTGCTCGTCCGTTTTGCGTGGTGCGGCCTGGCGATGAGACGTGACTCGAAGCGAATGAGCCATCATTGCCATTTGTGAGGTTTTCCTTTTCGGGGTAATACTTTGCCCGTGTCGGGCCTTATTGCGTGGGTTTCGTTGGTTTTGGCGGCGGACTTTTTTGTCACGCGTTCAAGACCTTCGATTCCTGAAGTTCCCATCGCCTCGGCGTGCCCCATAGCCACGAACAGAACATCGGCGTTTTCGTCGGCCACAGCTTCGTCGCCCTCATTTTCCGCTATCGCCTGGGCGAGCTCGGCGATCTCCTCATCGAGAATGCTGGTCCTGTTGGCTACTATCTCGGTTGCACCCTGATCCTGGAACTGGCCTGAGCCGATCTTAAATCGTTTGTGAAAATCCCACACCTCACCGGCCATGCGGGCAACCGAGTCGACAAACTCGGCCCGGCCGATCGTGTTGGGCGCGTAGGTTCGCTGGTGGTCGTCAGAGTTGTTCAGGGACTCGTTCATGTGGGGATCGTTAGAGGGGAATATTCCCGTGCTTTTTCGGTGGCAGGGAGTCGACCTTGTTTTCGAGCATGCGCAACGCCTTCACCAGTACGGGACGGGTTTGTGCAGGGTCGATCACATCGTCGATATAGCCCCGGTTGGCCGCGACATAGGGATTTGCGAAGCGTTCGCGGTAATCGTCGACCATTTCTGTCCGTTTTGCCTCGGAATCCTCGGCGTCGGCGATTGCCCGCCGCCCGATTACGTTCACTGCGCCTTCCGGACCCATGACCGCGATCTCTGAGCCGGGCCACGCGAGGTTCACATCGGAGCGAAGCTCTTTTGAGCTCATGACGATATACGCGCCGCCGTACGCCTTGCGCAGGATGACAGTCAATTTCGGCACCGTCGCTTCGACGTAGGCGTAGAGCAGTTTTGCACCGTGGCGGATGATGCCGCCGTACTCCTGCTGCGTTCCGGGCATGAACCCCGGCACATCGACAAATGTCACGAGGGGGATGTTGAAGGCGTCGCAGAAGCGCACGAAGCGGGCACCCTTGTCGGAGGCGTCAATATCGAGCATCCCGGCCATCTGGTTAGCCTGGTTGGCGACCACCCCGATCACCCGGCCATCGAGTCGGGCCAGCCCCACGACAATGTTCGGTGCGAAGTCGTGGTGGACCGGCAGGAAATCGGCGTTATCGACGACTTTTGTGATCACGTCCATCACGTCGTACGGCTGGCTGGACGCATCGGGGACAACGTCGCGGAGCGCAGGGTCGGCGCGGTAGGGGGTGTCGGTTGGCGCGGTCGCCGGGGGAGATTCGGCGTTGTTGGAAGGCAGGAAAGATAGCAGCCTGCGCACGTCGGCAAAGCAGGCGTCTTCCGATGCGGCGGTGAAGTGCGCCACTCCGCTCCGCGAGGCATGAGTTGCCGCACCGCCGAGTTCCTCGTGCGACACGTCCTCGCCGGTTACCGATTTCACTACGCCGGGGCCGGTGATGTACATCTGGCCGATACCCTCGACCATGTAGATGAAGTCGGTGAGGGCAGGGGAGTAGACAGCACCCCCCGCAGCAGGACCGGCGATGATCGTGATTTGCGGGATCACCCCCGATGCCAGTGTGTTTCGCTTGAAAATCTCGCCGTAACCGGCCAGCGAATCGATGCCTTCCTGGATGCGGGCGCCACCGGAGTCGTTGATTCCGATGATCGGCGCGCCCGTGCGCATCGCGTGGTCCATCACCTTGGTAATTTTCCCGGCTGCGACCTGCGATAGCGAACCGCCGAGCACGGTGAAGTCCTGGGCGTATGCAAAAACGTTTCGCCCATCGATGGTGCCGTAGCCGGTCACGACCGAATCGCCTTCGAACCGCTGCTTGTCGAGTCCGAGATCGCTCGAGCGGTGCGTGATGAACGCGTCGGTCTCGGTAAAGCTACCGGCATCGAACAGCCTCGTAAGCCGTTCCCTGGCGGTCAGTTTGCCGCGCTTGTGCTGGGCTTCGACCCTGGCTTCGCCGCCACCGAGTTGCGCCGCGGCCCGACGGGCTTCAAGTGCTTCCAATTTTGATGGGTGTACTGACTCATCGGGGGCATCGGGCTTGGATTCGGTGGCTATGGGGTGCCTCACAGGCTCGGTTGGGAGTCGACTCTTTGTTGGGCCGGGGCCTGGAGGGGCAACCGGGACGGGCGCGCCAGATAAAAATGGCGCAGCGCCAGTAAATCTTAACTTACGTCAAGATGCGCGGCAACTGTGTCCCGAAGGTCAATTCAGGCGGTCTGAGGTGTTAAACTCCCAATCGGCATCGGGCGGTCGATGCTTTTTGGTTTTCAGCCCTGCGGGCCGAGCGAAAAACTTCGCAATAGTGTCTTCTCTACAACAGATACCCATCCCGGCGCTCCGTATCGGAAGCCATGAGTTCGCGTGGGGAAGCCGCACCTACGTCATGGGTGTCGTAAACGTGACCCCCGATTCATTCTCCGGCGATGGCGTTCTGTCAGTCACTCCGGGTCCGGGCGACACCCGTGAAGCCGTCGAACTGGCCCTGCGGATGGAAGATGAGGGTGCCGATATCATCGATGTCGGTGGCGAATCATCGAGACCGCCCGGCCTTTACAAGGGCTCAAAACCGATCTCTGCCGATGAAGAAATTGGCCGCGTGGTCCCCGTTATCGAAGCGCTGGGAGACCGGGCGGGCATCCCCATCTCGATCGACACTCGAAAGGCGACGGTTGCAGCCGCTGCGATCGAGGCAGGGGCCGTGCTTTGCAACGACGTTTCGATGCTGGGAGACCCCGGGATGGCGGCCGTGATCGCTGACGCGGGTGTTGGGGTGATCGTGAGCCACATCAGGCCGGGTGGGCACAGGGGTGACGTGGTCGCCGATGTCATTGACGATCTCAGGTCGGCTGTCGACGTGCTCACTGGTGCCGGGGTAGACCGTTCCAGCATCGTTGCAGATCCCGGAATTGGGTTTGCCAAGACGGGCGTGCAGTCGATCGAACTGATGCGAAGTATCTCTCATCTTCGAGCGGAACTTGCCCTTCCCGTGCTTCTCGGGTCGTCCCGCAAGTCGTTCATTGGTATGGTTACCGGCGAATCGGTGGAGAACCGCGAGTTCGGTACCGCTGCCACCGTTGCGCTGGCGGTTCAGGGCGGGGCCGATATTGTCCGGGTTCATGATGCGAAAAGCATGGTGAGTGTGGTCAGGATGAGCGACGCCATCGTGAGGGGCCGGGATGACTGAATCGCCCGCGTCGCCCGGCGGTCTGGTGACCGCGTACATCGGCCTTGGGAGCAACCTTGGGGACAGGTCGAAAAACCTGTCGGGGGCCCTCGAACGTCTATCGCGTGTCGGCACTCTCGGCATGGTCAGTGCGATCTACGAAACGAAGCCGTGGGGAGTCGATGGGTATCAGCCGAGATATCTCAACCAGGCGGCCGCGGTCATGACGACGCTCGACCCTCTCGAAGTAGTAACCGAACTGCTGGGGATCGAGCACTCGCTCGGACGTGCCCGGAAGGAGAAGGGGGCTTCTCGCACGTTGGACCTGGACCTGTTATTGCACGGGCGGACCGTCGTCGACGCCAGCGGTGTTTCCGTGCCGCACCCCAGGCTTCACGAGAGGGCGTTCGTGCTGGTCCCGCTGGCACAGATAGCCCCGGATGTTGTTCACCCGGTGCTGAACCGCACGATTTTCGACCTCGCCGAAGATGCCGACCGGTCTGGCATTTCCTTGATGCGCTAGGGGCACTTCGTCAGAGAGCCCAGGCGGTAAGTTCCTTCTCCCCGGGGAGAAGGTTAGGTTGAGGGGGAATGTCGGCTTAGGTGGGGCAACAGTCGCCGGATACTAACCCATGCATTAGCAGCTTTCCCATCACCCCAGCGCTCTCCCCCGGGAGAGGGGGACAGTGGCCCCTCTAACTGCTGATACTCGTCTCGTAGAGTACCCGCAATAGCGATGCCAGCAGGAAAACGATAACGCCCAGGAACACCATCGCGTTGTAACCGACGAGCCAGGAAAGCCTTGCGGCAACCCCGGTCGGGTTGTCGGCCGGCCTGAAATCCGTCTGCCTGAAGTGCCATACGAGGTAGAACATCCACAGCGCGAGGGCCAGTTTCACGCCGAGCACGATGAACCAGACTGGCGAGGCATCGTCACCGGTGAGCCGGTCAAACATCAGTACGAGTCCCGACACGATGATGGCGATCACGGAGATATCGACCAGTTCGCGATAGACCTGGCTTATGGATCGCAAAACGGGGCGTACGAGGTCGGGATTTGCCTTCTCGACCGGTCGCAGCACGAACGCGAAAAATGCGCTTCCGCCTATCCATGCGACCGCCCCGATGGCGTGAACCCAGCGCACGATCAGCATGAACCAGTCGCCTGCGGCTATTTCTCCAAACATGGGGCGATTATGTCATTAGCCCCGAACGCCCGATTGGCCTGCGGGACAGGGTGCTGACCGGTTATCCGGCGATCAGAATCTCTAGCTGCTCTTCCAGGTCTTCGGCACCGATGATTCCCGTCCACTCGCGACCGATGTCATGGTTTTTGGTGAGAAATACTGTGGTCGGGAACGAAAACACCTCATAGGCGAACTGTACTTTGGAATCGGTGTCTGGGAACGAAGGATACGTAATGCCGAGTTCTTCGAGGAACTCCGCCCCGCTCGTCGGCGAGTCGAGTCCAAGTTGCTGAATACCTATGAAAGTGATCTGATCGCCGTACTTCTCATAGGCCGCCTGGAGATCGGGCAGTTCGGCCTTGCACGGCGGGCACGATGGGAACCAGAAATTGACCAGCACCGGCTTGCCTTCGTTCAGTTCGAGACTGAATTCTCCGTGGGCAAACGTTGTGCCCGTTACTGGAGGTGCGTTTCCTACGGTTTCGGTCGAACCGCCAGCTCCGACCTGGGCTACAGAGCCTGAAGAGTTGCCGGAATCGCTTCCGCAGGCGACGGCGGCTATGGCGACCAGCCCCATCAGGGCCAGCAGCAAGGTTTGCTTTGTGGTTCGAGCGTGTGAGTTACGTTTCATCGGGCGGGCCATTTCAGTTGCATGCGTCGTGCTGTCAGTGTTCGTGGGCGATAATTAATATGATGTATCTCGCTGCTGTATCGGCGCGTTGCTGTGAGATACGTTAAGTTTTACGCTGGCAACCGGCCAGCGGTTCCCATGAAGCGCAGTTCCCGCACTAGCCTTGCGAATCTTTCCGCATCAAGTCCAATTGATCCCGAATTGCGGTTTCGAGATTCTCTATCGGCTCCCGCACCTGCTCCATCGTGTCCCGGTTGCGGATGGTCACGGCGTCGTCTTCCTCGACGGTCTGAAAGTCGACCGTCACACACAAAGGCGTGCCGATTTCGTCCTGCCGACGGTACCGGCGACCGATACTCTGTGAATCGTCGTACTGGGTGTTGAAATGCGAACGTAGAACGTCATAAACGCGTCGCGCCGTCGGGACGAGTCGGTCATTTCGCGACAGCGGGAGCACCGCTACCTGGTATGGCGCGATATCGGGATGGAACCGCAGGACGACGCGCAGATCCTTGCCCTCACCCTCTTCGTCATAGGCATCGGCCAGGAACGCCAGCGCCGCTCGATCTGCGCCCATCGCGGGCTCTACGACGAAGGGAACGTACCGCTTTTTCTGCTGGTCGTCGAAGTAGGAGAGGTCTTTTCCGCTTTTTTCGGCATGGGCTTTTAGATCGAAATCTGTGCGATTTGAAATAGTTTCAAGCTCATCCCAGCCCCACGGAAACACGTACTCGACGTCAGACGAGGCCTTTGAGTAGTGGGGCAGTTCGTCTGGTTCGTGTTTGCGGAGCCGGAGTTTTTCGCGCCGGATGCCATGGGAACTGTAAAAATCCATGGACCAGTTCATCCAGTAGTCGTACCACTCATCATCAGTGCCGGGCTCGCAGAAGAACTCCATCTCCATCTGCTCGAACTCACGGGTTCGGAACGTGAAGTTTCCGGGAGTAATTTCATTGCGAAATGACTTGCCGACCTGGGTGATGCCGAACGGGATTTTCTTGCGAGAGGTCGTCTGAACGTTCTCAAAATTCACAAAAATGGCCTGGGCAGTTTCAGGACGGAGATAGACGACTGCTGCGCTGTCCTCGACGGGGCCGAGAAATGTTTTGAACATCAGATTGAACTGTCGTGGTTTGCCGAATACGCCCCCGCAGTTCGGGCATGTACCGCCTTCGAGTTTGTCCTCTCGGAACCTACGATGGCAATCCTGGCACTCGACCAGCGGGTCGGTGAAGCTGTCGACGTGACCGGACGCCACCCAGATGTCGGGGTGCATAAGGATTGATGCGTCCATCCCGACAACGTCGTCACGCTCGCGCACCATCGACTTCCACCACGCGTCTTTTACGTTGCGTTTCAGTTCGACCCCAACGGGGCCGTAGTCCCAGACGCTGGAGAGTCCGCCGTAAATTTCGGAACTCTGGAATACGAAACCGCGTCGTTTTGAAAGTGATACGAGGGTTTCGAGAGTCGTGCCGGTGAGGGTGCGCTTGGCCAATTTGGTTGCTCCTGCAGTCCGCACCGGGCGGGTGCGTCTACACAAAAAAACACGCCCGCAGGCTGCGGACGTACTTGATCAAGTTTACAGTTCGGCACGCCGATTGCCACGGCGAAAGACTCCGGGGTCTATTATTTGCCGACCACGATCAAAAACACAGGCAAGAGACACTCGGGGAGTACGGGAGAAATGGCAAGCACGATGGCGGGGCAACTTGAAAACAGGGTTGCGATGATTACCGGCGCGGGCCGTGGTATCGGGGTTGGTATAGCCGGAGTGCTGGTGAGCCGGGGTGCGGCCGTTGCGGTTTGCGACCTCGATGGCGGGACTGCGCAGGAGACCGCGGACGCGATCAACGCGAATGGCGGGAAGGCGATCGCCGGTGCCGTTGACGTGACAGATCCCGACTCTCTCGAACACTTCGCGGGTCGAACTATTTCCGAACTGGGCGGGATCGATATCTGCGTTCCGAACGCGGGCGTGATCGGCGGTCCGGGCTTTTCTGAACGGGTCGACTTCACGAAGCAGGACTGGGACATGACGTTCGCCGTCAACGTGCAGGGGTTGGTCAACACGGCGGAGGCCGTGAAGGAGCACATGAAGGCCCGCGAGCAGGGCAAGATCGTAATTATCGCTTCGCACGGCGGGCGCAAGCCGCGCGGAATCGGCGATAAGGGCCGCGGCACCGCCCAGCAGCCGTATCTTGTGTCGAAGGCGGCAGCGATCCAGTTCACACACCTGCTGGCGATCGAACTCGGGTCGTTCAATATCAACGTGAACGCGGTCTGCCCGGGCAGGCTGTGGACCCCGATGTGGGAGGCGATTGCGATCAACCACAAGGAGCTCAATCCGGACTACGCCGAAATGACGCCGCACGAGATTTTTATCGACCAGATCAAGAAGACGATGCCGCTGGGCCGCCCGCAAACACCCGAAGACATCGGCAAGACGGTGGCCTTTCTTGCGTCGGACGAATCGTCGGAAATCACAGGCCAGGCAATCAACGTAAACGGCGGAGCAGCAATGGACTAAGGTGGTGCCATTGGCACGTTTCCTCGGGCAGGGTGGGAGTCGGCTGAATCGGTGGGGTAGAGCCGGAGTGAGGCGGGGGCGCCACTGACACGTTTCCTCCGGCAGGGAAGGGGAATGGAGGGCTGGCAGGTAGTTGAATTCTGGCCCGGTTTCGTCATTGCCAAAACCGAGACATGAAGTTGGTGAGATGGTTCGGCATGCGTTCATTTCGGCGTGAAAGATGTCTGCGGATGACCGTAACGATCATTGGATTACTTGTGATTGTCATGGCCGCCGGATGCGGGAATAGCGCCAAATCCAATCCCGCCGACGATGCCCCGCCGGTCAGCACCGTTTCCACCGCCCAATTTCTTGCCATCCTCCCGGAACCCGGGGGGTTGCTTGAGCAGGAGCGAAACCGCCTTGCAGCAGACGCGGTCAGTTCGGCGATGGACGGTTGTCTGGACACGCCGACAATATTGATCGGCCCGACCCGAGTCTCTTACTCGATCACTAACTTTGCAAAAGCCACTGACCTCGCGCATGAAACAATGGATTTCCCCATGGGGCCAGGTGGCTCGGGCGCTCCCGACGTTTGGGTTATCGTCGTTGAGGGACGCATACTCAAGCCTGATACTGTGGGTGGTCAGCAGTCCCTGGAATCAGCGGCGTTCGTGTTTGTTGTTCCTGTTACCAGACCTGTAATTTCAGGCTGTGTGCTACGCGATTCGCCATTTCCTGAGATTCACGAATTGATAAATTACGGAGCGTTCGAGCTCGAGGTAATTTTCCATCTTCGTTAGTTTGCCAGTGCCACTGGCACGTTTCCGCCGACAGGGAAGGGGTTGGCTGAATCGGTCGGTAGGGTCGGAGTTGAGAGGCGGAGTCCTCCCTCCTTCTCAGGGAGGGAGTTAGAGGGTTTGTGAGTGCATGAGGCGCCAGCAGCGGTCTGAGAATTCCAGATGACAAATATCGTTTCTGAAGTGATCGTCACCATCGATCGAATGCCGGCGGAGGTCTGGGGCTTTGTTTCCGATCCGGCCAACCTGCATACGTGGATGACAGATGTAGATTCGCCGGGTGAATGGGTAGGTGGTGGCGGGCCGACGGTAGGTTCTCGCTATCGAATCGACTATAAATACGGTCGAAAAACGAACGAGATCGTCTTCGAGGTCACCGGGCAAACCCTGGTGCGAGGTTCAGCGTCAATACCGTTGAAGGGCCCTATCCGATCACCGTCGATTACACCTTCGAAGAGACCGGCAACGGCGAGTCGACCGGGCTGACGATGGTGATGAATGCAAGGTCAGACAGCACATTTACGGCGGTGTTGTTCGTGCTCACCGGCTGGTTTGCGAAATATTTCATGAAAAAACGGTTGGGGGGCGAGATTTCTACTCTGAAACAGGCAATAGAATCCCGGTAGTTTGCCCGGCCGCAGCAAAAATTAGAATTGAGGAGCGATGAACGACCGAGACCTGATGTTCCTGCCAGCCCACAGGCAGCGGCAAATGATTGTTGACGGAGAGATTTCCTCGGTTGAAATGACCGAGGCGTCGTTGCGCCGAATCGCAGAGCTTGAACCGCAACTTCATGCGTTCATTACCCTCGACGAAGAGGGCGCCATGACCTCGGCAAAAAAAGCCGATACGCAACTGGCCTCTGGCGCTGATCCGGGCGTTCTGCACGGTGTCCCGATCGTCGTAAAAGACCTCGAAGTGACGAAAGGTCTCCGGACCACTCTCGGCAGCTCGTTCTTCAATGACTGGATTCCCGACTACGACTCCGTAGCCGTCGAGCGGCTAAGGGCGACTGGTGCGGTAATTCTCGGCAAGACGAACACGCCCGAGTTCGGCAACCGGGAGGAGACGTTCTCGAACGTTGCGCCGACCTGCAACAACCCGTGGGACGTGACGCGGATGCCCGGCGGTTCGAGCGGGGGAACGGCCGCTGCCATCGCTTCGGGCATGTGCTCGATCGGCACCGGCTCCGATGGTGGCGGGTCGGTAAGGCTCCCGGCTTCGTTCTGTGGAATTTTCGGTCACAAGCCCACCCACGGTCGCATTCCGCGTTTTGGGGGCCAGGCTAAGCCCGCGTACAACTCCGCTGGCACAAGCGGTCCGATGTCCAACGACGTCCGCGACTCAGTAATTCTGAACCAGGCGCTATCGGGCTTCGACCCGCGTGATCCCGGTTCTGTGAAAGCCCCGGTCCCCGATTACCTGGTCGGGCTCGAAGACGGCGTTGATGGAATGCGCATTGGAACGACGATGACACTCGGCATTTCGGACGTGAACGACGACGTGGCCGGGGCAGTCGAGGCGTCGTGGTCGGCGTTCAGCGAACTGGGTGCGAGGGTCGAACCCATCGATATCAAGTTCGACCCGATTCCAAAAGAAGCGTGGTGGACGCTGTGGACCGCCGGGCAGGTCGCCATGTACGGGCATTTGGCCGATGAGCGGCCCGAGGACCTCATGCCCTACACGCTGGAGATGATCGAGCACGGCAGGACTCTCACGGGCGCCGATGTGTCGGTGGCGCTGCGGAATGTCCAGAACCTGCAGTTGAAGATGCACCAGTTGTTCGAGGAGTATGACCTGATCCTCGCCCCGACCAATGCCGCGGTCGCCTGGCCGCACCTAGAACCCCCCGAAGAAATTGGGTCGAGCGCAAACGACGACGAAATGGCGGGCATCAGCTACGGGGCGATTCCCTTCACGATGATCTTCAATTCGTCGTTCAACCCGGCCGCTTCGATACCCTGCGGCTTCGGGGAAGGCGGCATGCCGGTGGGTCTGCAGATCGTCGGGGGGTACGATGACGATGCCAAGGTGTTCACGGCCAGCAGGGCGTTCGAGGTGGCGAGGCCATGGATCGGGAGCCGGCCGGGGGTTTCTTAGGACGAACCCTTTGCCTGAGAGGGCGCAGGATGATTTTTTTCCTCCCTCCCGGTGAGTGAGTTAGAGAGTGGGTAAAGGTGGTGCCGATCACACTACCAGTCAGGATCTAGAAGCCATTCGTACTATCGCAATTGGAAGTGCGTACTTCAGTAAACAGAGTAGTCACGACGGTTTTGACGGAACCTCATTGGTGAACCCGGTTCGGGTCTCACTTGCGCTCTGGGGCGTGTACCAGGGATTGAAGCGAATCACACCCGATACCGGCAACTTGTCGCACAATTCACAAAAAGTCGCCGCGGACAGCCTCAGTTCTGGGACGATTTCACAGGAGAAGAACACGGCACCTCTGACCCCGTAGTCAGGGCGATCCGGTGCCGACAACGATGTTCTGAATTTCTCCGAGTACGACTTCACGCCGCCGTGTCAAAAACCTGGCCCCTGCCCTGAGCTGACGGGGCTAAGAGTGAAACAACATTCTCAATAACAGGTGGTTTTGAACCGTTGTTTGACGCTTGATCATTCCGTCTCCTGGAGTCGCTTCGAATACGCGGCGAGGCGGCACCTGAAACTAAAGTGCCGCCTCCCGTTTTGGGGGTGAGTTGAACCTGGCTGACAGCGGGAGAAGGTGTGCCAGATAACGAAATCTGTCGACTCGAGATCTATGCACAATCCGCGAAGTCAGCCAACTCCATCCTCGAAATTCACGGATCCGATGCCAGAAGCCGGCAAGAACCGGCGCCTGGCATCGGATCCGACAACCCGGATTCTTCCCTATGCCGCGCGCTCCCCTGAGTCTCCAGAGTCGTTTTCAGTTGCAGTATTTGCGTCCAGGGTAAACACAGATACCGCTTTTGTGAGTGTGTTCGCCATTTCTCCCAGGGCAGCCGATGAGGCGACAACCTCGTCAACTTGAGAAGTTAGTTCTTCTGTCGAGGCTGAAGATTCCTCAATGGCCTGACCAGATTGCTCAGTGATCTGAGAAATCTGATCCATTGCCTGCTGAACTTCATCGTTGCTGGCAGACATTTCTTCGGTCGCAGCCGTGGTCTGTTCAGTGATAGCGCTAACGCCTTCGATCGACTTGACCATTTCGTCGCTCGAGGCCGTCACCTGTTCTGCCGCTGCGGATATCAGCTCAACCTGATTTGTCACCGCCTGCACTGCCTCCTGGATCTCATTGAGCGAGATTCCTGCCTCAGCGGCGAGCTTCGAGCCCTCGTCGACTTCGGAAGTTCCACGTTCAGTAGCCTTGACCGATTCCTCTACGCCCTTCTGGACGCCATCGATCAATCCTGCGATTTCACTGGTCGCCTGCGTAACCCGCTCGGCCAGCTGGCGAACCTCATCAGCAACAACGGCGAAACCGCGGCCCTGTTCGCCAGCGCGTGCAGCCTCGATTGCGGCGTTCAGAGCCAGCAAGTTGGTCTGTGCGGCAATGTCATCAATCACGGCAACAATTTTTCCGATCTCTGCCGATTGCTCACCGAGATCACCGATACGAGCGGCGACATCCTGAACTGCGGCGTTTATTTGACCCATGCCGGTGACAGTCTGCTCGACGATACCGAGACCTTTGCGGGCGGCTTCGTCTGCGACCCGTGATCCTTCAGCGGCATCCTGGGCGTTCTGTGCAACGTCGGTGATAGCTTTCGATACCTCAGCTATAGCCCTCGATGTGGCGTCGACTCCCTGAGACTGCTGCTGGGTGCCCGCTGCAATCTGGTTGATTGCGGAACCAAGCTGCTTGACGGCATCGGCCGAGCTGGCGACGGCGGTGCCCTGATCCCTAGCCCATTTGAGAGACCCTGGGCCTGTTCAGCGATGTTCTTGGTCGCGGAGCCTGCCTGGTCTGCGACCGATGCCAGCTGTTCACTGGCGGTCGCGACCTCATTAGCGGTGTCAGCGACCTGTCTAACGACGCCTTGCAAGCTTATTGCCATGGCATTGACGCCACCACCAACGTTCCAGGGAGTCCATGGGAGAACGGCTACAACGAGAGCTTCAACGGGAAGCTAAGGGATGAAGTGCTAAATGGCGAGATCTTTTATTCGCTCAAGGAGGTGCAGATACTGACAGAACGATGGAGAAGGGAGTACAACACAATTCGACCACACAGCTCGCTCGGATACCGGCCGCCAGCACCGGAGACAATCAGGCTGAAACAGGCCGTCGGACTAACATAGCAAGTGGTACAGGTATTGGGGGCAGGTCATTAACCCAACTGCCCCGTGCGTGTGCCAGCGAGCCCTACCAGTCGGCTACTGAGCCATCGTTTTCGTAGTAGTACTCGCCGCCCAGTTCCCGGTGATAGCCATAGGCATCGCCGTCATAGGTCTTCGTTGCCTCCACTTCATCGACCTCGACACCGAGACCGGGCGTGTCCCAGAGCGCAATGTGACCGTCGACGACTTCCCACGGCTTCTTGAGCAGACCCACGCCGAGACCGGCATCGACCTGTTCCTGGACCAAAAAATTCGGCACCACGGCGTCGACCAGCATGCAGGCGGCGAGGGCCAGCGGACCGATGGCGCAGTGGGGCATGATGTGCTGGTAGTAGACCTCGGCGTAGTTTGCGATTCGCTTCAGCTCTGAGGGACCGCCGCAATGTGCGACATCCGGCTGGAGCAGTGAAACGGC
Organism: Dehalococcoidia bacterium; assembly: GCA_046583455.1. GTDB lineage: Bacteria > Chloroflexota > Dehalococcoidia > Lucifugimonadales > Lucifugimonadaceae. Next base: position 13,306 of record JAYGCG010000067.1, read on the forward strand.
CTGCTTTTCGATTACCTGGCGGAACTCCCAGCGGGACAGGAGTCGCTCGCCGGTCGCCAGCGGGAACGGCACCTGCTCCTGGACTCGCTTCAGGGCGTCGACGTTTTCCTGCGGGACCGGCTCTTCAACGAACATCGGCCGCATGCCCTTGATCTCGTTGCATACCTCGACGGCCAGACCGGGAGTCATCTTGCCGTGAAAATCGAAACTCAGCTCGACATCGTCGCCGACCCACTCGCGCATCATGTAAGCGGCCTTCACAAACTCGTCGATGCGTGATGGCGGCTCGTGTGCGCGCCAGGTTCCGGCCGGGCCCGCCTTGTACGCGGTGTAGCCCATTTTCTGGAGCATTGTGAGGCGCTCGCGAGATTGTTCCAGACCCTCGTCTGAAAGATCACGGATGCCCCAGTGGGCGTAAACGCGGATCCGGTCTCTGACGTTACCGCCCATCAGCATGTAGCTGGGGACGCCGTAGTGCTTGCCCGCGATGTCCCAGAGCGCGGCATCGATTGCGGCGATGGCCGACATGTTGTGCGCACCGCCACGGAAGAACGAGGAGCGGTACATGCCCTGCCAGTGGTGCTCGATCCGGAGCGGGTCTTTGCCGATCAGGTAACCGGCGAATTCGTCGATGGCCGCCGGGACCGATTGAGGTTTGCCTTCAAGAGTGCTTTCGGCCCAGCCCTCGATGCCGGAGTCGGTGGTAATCCGAATCAGGCGCGTGCGGTTGCGGGGTGCGAACTGGTCGACTCGGGTGATTTTCATATTTTTTGTCTTTTGGGCTTTGCTCTGGGTATGGGAGATACGCCGTGGTTTCTGGAACCCGGTCACTGCCGGGGTCCGGCGCGCATGCTGAATCGGGGGAATCGTACGCCTGCGTGCCGAGTTGCGGGGTGCGGCCGGGAAAAGTTTCCAGTTTGACCGGACTCGCCCGGAATCCTAAGATTCAGCAATGGCTACACAAACGGCAGTTCCAAAGACCGGCAGGGAAGCTCGACAGGCAATTCGCGAAGGACGGCTCCACCGGCCCACTTCGGGCGTTGCGCCCCATTTCGTCCAGGCCAACCTGGCCATCCTCCCCAGGGACGTGGCGTTCGAGTTCCTGCTGTTCTGCCAGCGCAACCCGAAGCCGTGTCCTGTAATCGAGGTGATCGACGCGGGGCAGGTGGAGGCAGCGCTCACGGCTCCCGGGTCGGATATTCGGACCGACCTGTCGCTGTACAGAGTCTTTAAAAATGGCGAGCTGGTCGATGAGCCCGAAAACCTGGAGGCGTACTGGCGCGACGACCTCGTGAGTTTCCTGCTCGGGTGCAGCTACTCCTTCGAGTATGCGCTGATTGCAAATGGGATCGACCTTCCGCATTACGGCACCGATCGCAACGTGTCGATGTTCATCACGAATATCGAGACCACGCCGGCGGGCCCGTTCTCAGGTCCGATGGTCGTGTCGCACAGGTGGATTCCACAAGACAAGGTCGTCAGGGCCGTTCAGGCCACCTCGCGATTTCCAGACACCCACGGTGCCCCGGTCCACATCGGCGATCCCGCCGCGATCGGTATTTCCGATATTTCAACACCTGACCTCGGCGAGGTTTGGGAACCGGCCAGTCCCGACGACGTGCCCGTCTTCTGGGCGTGCGGGGTAACTCCGCAGACGGTGGCAATGGCATCGAAGCCCGAACTGATGATTACGCATTCGCCGGGTCACATGTTCATCACCGACCTGATCGACGAAGACCTGGCGGTTCTGTAAGCGTCGGCCTCGACTGGTAGATACACCTGTGACATCACCTTTTACCGCAATCGAAGACATTATCCTGCAGGACGACATCCGGGGCATGAAGGCCCTGCGGGCGCACATGAAGGACGGCTGGCTCGACTCCTCGGCGCAACTGCTGCTCGACCACCCCGGCAAGATCCTCATCGTCACCGGGTTTTACATCCTGCGGGCCAGCGAGCCCGAAACTGACGGCCCTCCCGGAGCCGTGGCGATCGGCGAGGCGCTGAAAATGCTTGGCAACACGGTTGCCTACGTGACGGACGCCCCGTGTATGACCGCGATGCGCGCGATAGCGGGCGACGACGAGGTGATCGAGTTTCCGATTACAACCCACAATGAATCGCTGAAATTCGCGCACGAGCTGCTGGTGGAGCACGCACCGTCGGCACTCATTTCGATCGAGAGGGCGGGACTGGTCGGAGACGGCACGTACCGCAACTGGAAGGGCCTCGACTTCTCGGAGCACAACGCCAAGATCGATCACATGTTCGAGCAGCACCCCCAGTCGGTTGGCATTGGCGATGGCGGTAACGAGATCGGGATGGGCAACATGCGCCGCGTCATTCCCGATATCGAGAACCTCCCGGACGACCCCTGCACCACGACGACGACCGAGCTGATTATCGCGAGCGTGTCGAACTGGGGCGGCTACGGCCTTGTGGCTGCGCTGTCGCACAAGTCAGGTAAAAACATGCTGCCGTCGGTCGAAAAGGGATACGAATGGGTGAAGGACATCGTCGCGGTCGGCGCGGTTGAGGGGATGAGCGGAGAATCGAAGGACTGGGTCGACGGCCGGGCGCCCGAAGACGATGCCATGTGCCTGCGCGACCTGCACACTCTGCTGTCTGAAGAGGGCCTGTAACCTTTTTTGAACGCCGTGCTGCCGAATCGCTAACCCGGTTTTTCCTTAGTTGAAGCCGCTTGCCTTTTTGGTGTGCGGACCAGGGTTTCTCTGACGACAAATATCAGCATCAGGGCGCCGAACAGACCGACCCCGGCCGTTGCCAACGAAGCGGCTCCCAGGGTCACTATCTGGGCGATTCCGCCGATCACAATGGGCCCGCTCGACCCACCGGTGTCGGAGATGAGCCGCCACACCCCGAGGAACGGCCCGGGATTGTCTCTCGGGGCCTTGTCGACGCCCATGATGAGAACGAATCCGCTTGATAGACCGTTGCCGAACCCGGCCACAAGTCCAACGGCGAGCAACGAACCAAAGCTTCCGGTCATCGGTATCAACACCATTGCGAGCGCGAGGACGAAGAACGCGGGAATGCCCGTCGACCTGCGGCCCCAGCGGTCCATTGCGATGCCGACGAATGGGAAGAGCATGGAGTCGATGGCAAAAGACGCCGAGGCGATTGTGCCGATCTGGTCTTTGCCAAGTCCGATTTCACCTCCCCAAACCGGGATGAGGAACTCTCGCCCCGCCCGCACAAACTGGAGCATGATCGCGGCCACTCCAGCGGTGGCAAAGTCCCTGCGGTGGCTGGTCACCACGCCGCCCAGTTCCCTGAAGACATTGGGAAGCGCACCCTTGCGCCGGGTCTCGATAATGTTCCGGGTCGTCACGAGCACCAGTGCCAGCGTCAGCACCGCGATACCCGCCTGGACATAAAACGGGACTCTGATTCCAACAAATTCGGCCAGGTATCCGCCGGCGAGCGGGCCGAGTATCGTCGCGATCCTCGACAGGCCGCCGAAGAGGGACAGCGCACGGCCCCTGACGTCGCTTGGTACCACCATCGCGATATACGAGTGACGGGAGAGGCTCCATAGAGCAAAACTGACCCCCGCCAGAATGCGTGCTGCGAGCAAGGACGTGAGGTTTGTGGAAAGCCCCGACCAGACGGCCGCGATACCGAACAGGGTCACACCGGCCAGCATGGTGTTCCGCATCCCGAAACGGGTAACGAGAATGCCTGCCGGCACGTCGAATATCATCGTCCCGAGGTAGCGCGCGGCGAGTACGAGACCGACGATTGCGAAGGTTGCAGCGAGTTCCTCTTTTGCAAAACCGGGCAAAACCGGAATCAGGAGGCCCTGGCCTGCCGCGATCAAAAAAGAGGGTACGTAAACGGTCCATACGAGCGAACGTATGGTCGATCGCACTGAATGGCGGCCCTCACTAAGTGCTGGGGGCCCTGGGGCCCCTGGGGTCGCTGGCGTCGGCATATGCCGGCAATGCTATCTCCGGTATGGGAGATTCGAAGGGGCGAAAAGAATTGAAATGTGGGAGTTCCGCAGATATCGTCAAACTGCGGTGAATTCAGCGCGAGTGAAAGGCGGCCCGATTGAAATTCGAGTACGAACGTTTGGTCGATGCACCAGTGGAAGCACTGTGGTCGGCGCTGACCGAACCTGCGGCCATGGAGCAGCACCTGCCCGGCGGCACACGCGTGACGGCCACTGGCCCCGAAAAAGTTCGAGTTTCAATGAAGATTCCGATGGGTTTCCTGCGGCCGACGGTGAACGTCGATATCCGGTTGTCGAATGTGAGCCTGAACGACTCGTTCGAGTTCGATTTCGAGGGAAAAGCGATGGGCGCAGGGATAGCAGGAACCGCGGCCGTTGCGGTAGTTCAGGATGCTGGGACGAACGGGCAGACACGGGTTTCGATGAATGGCTCGGTGCAGACTTCGGGGCTGCTGAAAAAAGTTTCCGATTCGAAGATAGAGGCCGCCTCAGCGGGTTTCCTTGACGATTATTTTGCCAGCGTTGAGCGGTCGGCCCGCCAGGTCTGATCCAGATACCCCGGGGCGGTTCAGCCAACCGCTAAAGCAGCTCGCCGTTTTCGCTCGTATAGCCGTTTTCGTCGACCGTACGTGTTGTTTCTGAATGATCCCCGTGCGTTGCAATCTCTATCCGGTTGCCTTCGGGGTCGTAGATAAAAAGGAACTGCTGGCCGTCATGGCGCGTGCCGGGCTCCCCGACGATTTCGACCCCGGCATGTTCCAGCGCGTCGGCCGTGGCCTCGATGTTTGCAACCTCAAACGCCACGTGCTGCCGGGAATCGCCCCTTGGGCCAATCGATTTCGGCGGGTCGATTACGTGGATCATCGAGCCGTCGCCCAACTCAGTCCAGGCGAGGCTGTTACCGTCGACCTGGTGGGGGATGACCCTGATGTTCAGCAGGTCCCGGTACATCAGCATGCACTCGGCGCGGTCGTTAATCGGCAGGCCGACGTGGTTGATAGTGATGATCTTGATGGTCGAGGGTGAATCGACCACGACGTTCTCGCCTGTTTCACTCGTGTAGCCAAGCGCATCTGCAACGCGGGACGAAGGGCGGTGTCCGCCGGCCGTTGCGAATTCCAGCCGATTGCCGTCGTTGTCAGTTGCGAATATGTGGCGCTGACCATCGTGCCTCTCGCCAGCCTCGGTGATGTCCGGGTAACCCGAGTTTTGGACGCTTTTTGCTGCCGCGTCGAAATCTTCAACCTCGAACGCTACATGCGGTCTTCCAAGGCTCTCGCCATCGGACGGCTCGATCAGGTGCACCATCGTCCCATCGAGTGTCCTTGTCCAGACGATGTTGGGCGAATCGACCATCGAGGGGATCACCCGCAGGCCCAGGATGTCGCGGTAAAAGGGCAGGGCGACTCGCCGGTCCCATATCGGGATGCCTACGTGGTTGATGGTCTTGATTCGAATGCTGCCGGGCATTGTTGGGCGGTTCCTCGGGTTCGGTCCGGATTCTGGTCGTTTCGCGTGGTCCGCTACTTGATTTCGACAATCATTTCGATTTCGACGGGGATCTGGTCCGGCAAGCTGCCCATTCCAACTGCCGAGCGTGCATGCCTGCCGTTTTCGCCGAATACCTCGATCAGTAAGTCGGAACAGCCGTTGATGACCTTCGGATGGTCTTCAAAATCGGGCAGCGCGTTCACCATGCCCAGGAGCTTGACCACCCGGCTTACGTTATCGAGACTGCCGACATGTTCGCGTAGCGCGGCCAGCAGTTGAATCCCCACCAGCCGTGCCGCTTCGTAGGCCTGGTCGATGTCGAGGTCTGCCCCCACCTTCCCTCGCATCATTGTGCCGTCGGCCTGTGTCGGGCCTTTTCCCGATAGAAATACCAGCTTTCCGGTCGTGACCGCCGGGACGTAGTTTGCGACGGGGGCGGCTGCGTGCGAAAGGTCGAGTCCGAGTTTTTTTACGTTGTCTTCTGCGCCCATGCGTGGGTTCTCCGCGGGGAATTCGAACCGGTAATTCGAGATAAATTTTACGAGACCGGCGACAGTATGCACCGGTGGCGCGTGTTTATCTATTGACCGGACGGTTCGTCTTAGTTACCGCGGTAGAGCTGGATTTCTCGCGGGACTACGCTTTCGGCTCAGTCATCGAGAGGGGTTCAAGGATTTCGTCGAGTTGTTCCTCGGTGAGATCGGTCATGCGCAGGGCGACCTGCCTGATGTTCTCGCCACTCATCGAAGCTTCATGGGCAATCCCGGCCGCGGCGTCGTAACCGATGATCGGGGCCAGCGCCGTGCCGACAGCTAAACCCTGCATGACCATCTCGGGTCCCTTGCCGGTCGCCTCAAGTCCGTTCACGCACTTCCGTGCGAAATTCACCGCCGCGTTCGAGAGCAGATCGATCGACTCGAGCAGGTTGTGCGCCGCCACCGGCATCATCACGTTCAGCTCGAAGTTTCCTGACTGGCCCGCAATCGCAATGGTGGCGTCGTTCCCGATTACCTGTGCTGAGACCATCGCCACCGATTCGGCGATTACCGGGTTGACCTTGCCCGGCATGATCGACGAGCCGGGTTGAACTTCTGGAAGCGTAATTTCGCCGATACCGGCCCGGGGCCCGGAGCCGAGCCAGCGGAGGTCGTTGGCGATTTTTAGCAGACCGACCGCGATCGACTTCAACTGGCCAGAGGCGGCCACGACGGCGTCGAGCGTGCTCTGCGCCTGGAAATGGTTGGTGGTTTCAGATAGGTCGAGCCCGGTCAGCTCCTTTAGCCGTGCGATGACACGACTGGCGAACTCGGGGTGCATGCCGATCCCGGTGCCCACGGCCGTTCCGCCGAGCGCAAGCACTGAAAGTTCGGCGAGTGCTGTTCCCGCACGTTTACCGGCCAATTCAAGCTGGCCCGCGTAGCCCAGAAACTCCTGTCCGAGCCGGATAGGGGTGGCGTCCTGCAGGTGCGTTCGCCCGGTCTTCACGACTTCCCAGAACTCTCCCGATTTGGCACGCAGTGAATCTTCGAGTTCTTTCAGGGCAGGGAGCAGATTGTCCTGAATAGCCCCGGCCGCGGCAAGGTGAATCGTGGTTGGGATCACGTCGTTGGACGACTGGCCCTTGTTCACGTGGTCGTTGGGGTGAACGGGGGTCCGGGAGCCAAGTTCGCCGCCGAGGGCTTCGATCGCGACGTTGGAGATCACCTCGTTGGCGTTCATGTTGGTCGAAGTGCCGGAGCCGGTCTGGAAAATATCGACGATGAACTCATCGTCGAACTCGCCGTCGATGACTCGCTGGGCAGAGGCGATGATGGCGCTGGCGATATCCGCGTCCAGCGCTCCCAGTTCCAGGTTTACGACTGCTGCCGACTGCTTGATCTGGCCAATGGCCTTCACAAACGACCTTCCGAACCGCAACTTGCTGATCGGAAAGTTGAGTTCGGCACGCCGGGAATTGGCGCCGTAGTAGGCGTTCGCCGGTACTTCCAACTCACCCATCGAATCGCGCTCCAGCCGCATTTCCTGCGAGGCCATTTTTTGCTCCTGGTATTCCTGATAATGGTTGTCGATTATTCAGGGCCTGCGTCTTTACCCGCACAATGCCCGAGAATCGACTATGACACTAAATGATAAACGTGAGCCGCCAGCGGGGTAGTGGTTTCACGAGGGCCAGTTCGCCGCCACGAAGATCTGCCGCCCAGCACCGTGCCCCCGGTGCCTGCAGAAACTGTGGCCTAGTCGGTCGCTGAGCCGTCGAGTCCCAGCACGCCCTTGATCGCCTCGATCATTCCCAAATGCCGGTTGATGTGTGAAATATGACCGAACATGGCCTCGCCGACCTGCAACCTCACGCCGTCCCAGTCGTAAAAGTCCGACTCAAAAATTCCTTCGTCAATCTGTGAAAATCGCATTTCGCACAGTTCAAAAGTCGACCGGGCGTACCCGACAATCCTGATCATATCGGGTAGTCGCAGGTTTGCCGCCTCGGCGTTGCCAAGCCCCGTCCCGCCACCCAGTTTTCCGGGCATCGGTTCCGCGAAGCCCCATTCGTCGGCAATCCCGAGGGCCTCCCACAGCTCGGGACCCTTGTTTGAGAGGTCGGCTTTGCCGTTCGCGATCGGAAACAGAGTCGACTGAACGATGTCGGACCATCTTGAGACGTGCCACATGTGCCATTTGGCAGAAGGCGCGGTGGGTGCCGGCCAGCGCGAGGCCTGTTCGTCGTAAAGACCCGTGACGATCTCAAGCAGCAGGGCGTTGGCGCGCATCACTCTGCGGAGGGCTATGGCGGACGAAGAAAGGTGCATGGGCTCACCTCAACTCTACAAGAGTGGGCCGCTGCTGCGCTCGCGGTGTGTATCCCTGGCACCGGTTGCAACTGCTGCTACACCGGTCACGCGACACCATGCCAGGTGCCGACTCCCGTGGCGAGATCTGGGGGGAACGCGAGCAGCGTCACGTATCGACAAACATTCTGAATCGAGTTCAGAACCATCGGACGACGGTTCTTTCGGCAGGGTCAGAACGGGCTAAATCGATAGCGTCGAAGTGGCGGCGGGGGATTGTGAATTCCATTCGACCCTTCGACAAGCTCAGGATGGCAGGCAAGCTCAGGATGGCAGGCAAGTTCAGAACGACAATTCGTTACCGGGAGAATCGCTAAACCGTTACCGAACCGTCTTTCCCGAGCACGCCGCTGATGGCCTCCATCATTCCGAGATGACGATTGGCGTGGGCGAGGTAGCCGACCATCGCATCGCCAGTGCTCGTTTCGACATCGTGCCAGTCGGTGAACGGCGCGTTAAACGTACCGTCGTCGAGCATGCCGACTCGCTGTTCGAGGAGATCGAAGGCTTCTTTTGCGTACGCTCTGACCCGGTCCACGCCCGGCAGGGGCAGCGACTGCCCGCTCTCGTTGCCAAGGCCCGTACCGGCCCCCCACATCCCCAGGTCAACTCCGTCGAACCCCCATTCGTCGGCAACCCCGGCGAACTCCCAGAGCTCGAGCGTCTTTTCTGCAACAACCGGCGAGAGCAGCGACTGCACATAGTCCGCCCACCTGGCCATGTGCCACAGGTGCCACTTGCACGATGGTGCGGTGGTTGCCGGCCACCTCGATGCCTCCTCATCGGTCAGCGCGTCGATGGCCTGGATCAGTTGACCATCGAGCTTGTTCAAACGGGACATAATAATTTCGGATGGAGTGGGTATTGCCATTTTGTATCTTTGGGGCTCCGTGAGCAGCTATGCGTGTTGTCGTTCCCACTCGGGGTCGGGGTGAGCGGCGATGAAGTCGTGGTCGAGCTCGTATCCGAGGCCGGGCTTATCGGGCAGGTGGAGGAGTCCGTCACGGATGTCGAGGGGCTCGGTAATGACCGAATTGTAGTTTTTCAGGGAATGATCGGACATTTCGAGCCGGTAGATATTGGGCACGTTCATCAGCACATGGGCACCGGCGATCACGTTGAAAGCGCCCGAAGCGTCGTGGGGGCTGATCGGCACGTAGTAAGTCTCGGCAAGAATCGCGATCCGCTTCATCTCCGATATTCCGCCGGTCCAGCAAATGTCGGGCATGATGTAGTTGACCAGCCCCTCCTGCAGGTACGGTGCGAAGTCCCAGCGGGTGTACTTGCGCTCGCCGATGCACAGGTTGATATCGGTGTTGCGCCGGAGCTGGCGATGGGCGTCGAGGCTTTCTGGCTGGAGCGGCTCTTCAAACCACGTCAGGTTGAACTTCATCATCCGGTTGCAGAGTTCGGTTGCGGTCGACACGTCGAAGTTTCCGTGGGCGTCGATCATCAGCTCGATGTCCGGGCCAACGGCGTCGCGAAGGGCACCCATGAGGTCTTCTGCATACGCGGCACCGGCCGCCGAGATCTTGCCGTCGATATACCGGCGGTGGTGTTTGCCCATTTCCGGGCTGAACGGGTCGAGCTTCAGCGCCTGGTAACCAAGTGCAACCTGGCGCTTCGCATCGGCGACACAGGCGTCGATATCGTCTATCGACCCGACGTGGGAGTAGACGGGGACCGTTTCGCGCATTTTGCCACCGAGCAGGTCCCAGACGGGGCGGCCCACGGCCTTGCCCTTGATGTCCCAAAGGGCCATGTCGATGCCGCTGGCGAGAGTGGTGCCGAAACCGCGTGAACCAAGCGTCCCGAAGCGCCGGTAAATCCGGTGCCAGATCGCGTCGATGTTCGTCGGGTCGAGGCCCACGAGACCCTCGGAAAAGTCCTGGCCTTCGAGATCGTTCTTCAGCATTTCGTATGCGCGGCCCACGATAAGCGCCCCGCCGCCACCTGAATTGGTTGCTTCGCCGACGCCGGTTATGCCTGCATCGGTATCCATTTCGACGAACACCCACGAACGGGTACTGCCTTCGGGCCGGGTGAGGTAAACGCGCAGATCGGTGATTTTCATGGGTTTTTTTCGGTGTGTTGGGGCACGAGGCCGACTTCACGTTGATTTGGGGTAGCGCGCTAACGTGGCCAAAGCGACCGGATGGTACACCCGCGGCGGTGGTAGACTCCGCCCGATCAACGAACGTCGTCAGAAATACCACACGAAACCCGGGCGCGGCCTGGCCGCGCAATCCAGGAAGAAACCAACATGCGATTTTGCTACGCCCACCGCCGATTCACGCTCTACCCGCAGTCGGTGAACAGCTGGGACCTGTCGTCGGAAAACTACACCGACGAGTTTCTGACGAAAGTAAAAGACACCGGTTTCGATGCACTCGAGATCGGGCTGGAAGTGTTTATAAAGCTCGAGACGGAGCAGAACGTCAAAGAGTTCGCTTCAAGGCTGGGCGACTTCGGGCTCCTGGTCGGTTGCGTCCGCGCCGGTGGGACCCTGCACGACGCTAAAAACGGTCCCCGCAATCGGGAGCGGCTTGACGAGGCGATCAAGTATTCCGGGTGGGCGGGGGCAGAAGTCGTCAACGGGGCGATGAGCGCACCGTCGCGTCACCCCGGGCACCCTGCAGGATCTGTGCCGGGCAGCCAGTCGGGTTGGCCGCTTTCCCAGGACGCATCGCTCGATGCGATGCTCAGGGTGTACGACGAACTCGCCGGGGTGTTCCAGGCGGCCTGCGCGAAGGCAGCCGATGTCGATACAAACGTGGTCGTGGAAGTTCACCAGAACTCTCCGGTCGACAACTCGTGGTCGGCCCTGCTGCTGATCGAGAAAATCGACCGCCCGAATTTCGGTATCAACCCGGACATCGGGAACATCCTGTGGACCTACGATGTGCCTGAAGAGGACTACGACGAGGCGATCGACAAGCTTGCCCCGGTTGCGAAGTACTGGCATTGCAAGAACCTGCACCGGGTGTACCACCCGGAGAACAACCGCTCGGTGTACCTCAGGGTTCCGCTGCAGGACGGCGAGATCGACTACCGGTACGGGATCAGCGCGATGCACAAGGCCGGCTATTCGGGCTACATGGCTATCGAGGGTTCGTGGGCCGGCGACCAGTGGCACCATGATGCAAAGTCACTCGACTACGCAAAGGCGATCTGGGCCGAACTCGAGGGGTAAAAATTAGTTTGATCCCCGCGATATTGTCATCTTGATCCTGGCTGCTCCCGAAACTTCGGCTGACGTCCCGCGTCCTGGGTGAAGGCACTCACGACACGCTTCCGTGTAATGGCGAACATGTAGGAAGGGCAGAAGAATTTCGCGGAGACGATGCTTTTGCCAGGCGGGGCACCAGGATGAAAAACTCAGATTCGCATTTCAACGTGGACGCACAGGTCCGCATCAAAACTCGGCCGGGAGCCATCGCTCCGTTCCTTCCGATCGCACTGTTCGCCGCACTCGTCGCGGGGCTTGCGTTCGTGGGATAGCCAACCTGGTCACCAGGCCGGATCGACCTGTTCCTCCGGGTTGTTTCCGACCTCGACCGGGCGTGCCATCAAAAGCGCAACGATACCGATAACGAATATCCCGGCAACCACCAGGAACGTCGAGTTAAACGACCCGTTGGCGTCGTGAAGCACACCGGCCATGAACGGCGCACCCGTTCCCGACACGATCATGCCCACCTGGATCACGCCCATGATCGCGCCGAACTCTTTCATGCCGAAGGCTTCCTGAACCACCAGCACGATTAGCGCTCCGAGCCCGCCGAATCCGAGCCCGAACACGAAGATTCCTGCCCACAGCAATACTTGGCCCTCGGCCGTGGCGATCATCAGCACTCCTATCGCCTGCATCGCAACTGAAATGACAGTCGCGATGCGCGCCGTGATTATCTCGCTTGCACGCCCGAAAGCCAGCTTCGAGCCGATGCCCATGCCGGCAATGATCGCAACTGCGGTGGTCGCGAGCGCCGGTTCAAACCCGCTTTCCTCAAAGTGCTGCCGGAGCTGGGTCAGCACCCCCTGGTAGGTGAAGGTCGCGGCCACCAACCCGATCATAATCAGCCAGAAGTTGCGATTGCGCAGCGCCTGCCTCACCGTAATTCCGGTGTGCGCAGCTGCCTGTGCCAACTTTACGAGGTCGCCCCTGCCAGTCCGTTCCATTTCGGCCTTGACCGACTCGTCGCTTTCGGCCACTACCACCAGCGCGACCACGGCCAGCACGACCATAATCACCGCAAAGGTCACGTACGCGGCCTCCCAGCTCACTGCCGCAATAATGCCCGCGGCGAGCGGGGGCATCGTCATTCCCCCGAAGTTGTTTCCGGCCACGACGGCGCCCATGACCCGTCCGCGAGTTTTCGGAAACCACACGCCGACTACCTTGCCCGCAGGTAGCAGCGTTGCACCGGGGAACCCGGCGTAAACGAATGCGCTGAACAGGTACCAGTGCCAGAGTTCCGTAATGAGCGGTCGCAGTGCGAATCCAAGTGCGATCAGGAGCAGCGATACGAACATCACGGGCCGGATGCCGGCGCGGTCGCTGATCCTCCCGATGAACGGGGCGAGCACGCCCGAAATAAACGAAAACGCCAGCGACATGTTCAGCTGGGTCTGGGTCCAGCCGAATTCCTCCCTGAGCGGCCCCGAAAACTCGCCAAACGCGTACTGCGCCATACCAACCGAGAGCCCGGTCGACAGAAACACGATGACGGCGATCGGATAGCCGCGGTAGATTCGTCCGAAAAAAGGTACAGCCATCAGTTGATCGTGATGCCGTTCATCTGATAGCTCGCCCGGCTCCCGTTACATGGCCCCGGACGGAACTCGGACGGCGATCCGGCGCGGCATGTCTCGGATGTGCTCAACCTCGCTGTATACTCCGCCCGCGTTCCCGTCCAAACGGGATAGCTGTTCAGTTTCAATATGGCGTGAGTCACGGTAGCACTTCACCCCGATCGCGTCTCGGCGTCGATCAGCCAATCTTCAAAAAACCCTCATACAAACGGAGCGGACTCGTGCGAGCAAGCAACATACGCGCAGCCATCGACAACGGCACCGTCGTTCGCAACCTGACACTGACGTTCCCGGAGCCGACGATCGCGGAGTGGGCGGGCTACGCCGGGTTCGACGTGCTCCACCTCGACATGGAGCACGGCGTTTTCGACTGGGAATCGGCCGAGAAGATGTGCAGGGTCGCCGATATGCACGGCATGACGTGTACCGCCCGGATTCCGAACACCGAGACCGACACGATCCTGCGGGCGTTCGATCGGGGACTGATGGGCATTCTCTGCCCGCACGTCGATAACGCCGAACAGGCTGCAAGAATCGCAAGGGCAGCTCGATTCGGGCCCGAGGGTGAGCGTTCGTTCGGCACATCGCGGGGTCGTGACTACGGGATGCACGACATGACACCCGCCGAGTACATGGCGGCGTTCAACCGGGAAGTTACCGTCGCAATTCAGATCGAGACCCGGAATGCCGTCGAAACTATCGAAGAAATCCTCGAAGTCGAGGGGATCGACCTGATCACGTTCGGGCCGCAGGACCTTGCACAGTCGTTTGGTCATCCGGGTCATCCCGAGCACCCGGAGGTCGTGGAAGCGATGCGTTCAGTCGTCGAGGCGGTCCATGCGCGTGGCAGGCTGATGAATTCGGATGTCGAGACCGGTATCAACCTGGTGCAGTGGTTGCCCGACCGGCTCAAGGACTGGCTCGACGAATCGCGGAAGGCCTGATCTGTTCCCGACCCTGACAATCCCACATCACCCAGTTTTATGGCGAAATAATCAATGATTACAGCTACTGCACAGACCAGGTACGAGCCCGTCGCTAGATGGGGCAGGCTGCCCATGGGGGTGACCTTCCGGGGCGACGCCACGTCGATCGCCGTCGATTCAAAAGACAATGTCTATGTCTTCAACCGCGGCACCGAGCCGATCGCGGTGTTCGATACCGATGGCAACTTCCTGCGCGGTATGGGGCACGGCGAGTTCGCACGGCCCCACGGAATCGAAATCGATGCCGATGACAACCTGTATCTCGTCGACGATAGCGGACACACCGTCGAGAAACGCACGAACGACGGCGAGGTGGTCTTTACGATTGGGACGAAGGGTGAGCCGTGTGAGTGGCAGAGCGGCGGGACGTTCAATCGTCCCACCGACGTCGCCATTCACGCGGTGACAGGTGAGCTTTTCGTGTCGGACGGGTATGGCAATTCACGCATCCACAAGTTCGATCCCGACGGCAACCACATCAAGTCGTGGGGCGAGTCGGGCACCGATCCCGGGCAGTTCAGCCTTCCCCACAATGTGAGCATGCTGGGAACGGACCGGATAGTTGTTGCCGACCGCGAAAACTTCCGGCTCCAGATATTCACGACCGATGGCGAGTTCGTCGAACAGATCCACATTCACCATCCCATGTCGGTCACAGAAGGGAAGGGCGACGACCGGGCGATCTACGTTGGCGAGATGATCCCGCCGCCGGTCCAGCAGGGTGTGGCCAACCTTGGCGCGATGATCGCGGTACTCTCACCCGAGGGCGAGTTTCTGCAGCACCTGGGCGGTCCGCTGCCGGGCGAAGGGCCGGGCCAGTTCACCGCCCCTCACGGCATAACGACCGACTCCGAAGGATCGATATACGCCGCGGAAGTCGCATGGACCAACTACTTCTCGAGTCCAGAAAACTCGGGGTCCGACGAACTGCCGCTGGGCGAGGTGGTAAGCCTTCGAAAATGGCGGCGGGTCTAAAGTTCGCATTTATCGTATAAATCATCTGGTCCTACATCTTTTTCGGCAATACGAACAGGAATAAAAAATGGTCAAACCGGCAACTTCAGCGACTGTCTACGAACCGGTTCCGTACTGGGCGAAGCTTCCGCACCCGATGTTTTTCAAGGAAGCAACTTCGGTTGCCGTCGATTCAAGCGACAACGTCTATGTTTTTGGCCGGGGCGACCACCCCCTCATTATTTTCGACCGCGACGGCAATTTTCTTGAGACCTGGGGGGCCGGCGAGTTCTTGAGGCCCCATGGCATCACGATCGATGCCGACGACAACCTGTACATGGCCGATGACGACGCCCACATGATCGAAAAGCGCACCAGAGAGGGCAAGTTGATCTTTCGATTGGGCGAGAAGGGCAAGGCGGCCCCCTGGCAGGAGGGTGAGCCTTTCAACCGGCCCACCCACGTCGCGATTAACTCCAGCACCGGCGACCTGTTTGTGACAGACGGCTACGGGAATTCACGGGTGCACAGGTACGACTCCGACGGTAAGTACATCCAGTCGTGGGGTGAATCGGGATCGCTGGACGGACAGTTCTCGCTACCCCACAATATCGCAATGAACGGCACCGACAGGGTGACGGTGTGCGACCGGGAGAACTTCAGGTTGCAGACGTTTACGACTGATGGTGAGTATGTCGAGCAGATCCACATGCACCGGCCGATGGCCATTACCGATGGGAAGGGCGACGACACCAACCTGTACGTTGCCGAGGCGGGCGCACCGCCCGTGCAGGACGGCGTGCGCAGGCTGGGGCAACGCGTGGTGGTGATGGACCGCGAGGGCAACGAAGTGACCCGGTTCGGCAACGAACTGATGGGAGAGGGTCGCGATCAGTTCATCGCCCCGCACGGCATGGCGGTCGATTCCGAAGGATCGGTCTATATTGCCGAGGTGTCCTACACGGCGTACGGGTCGAAACAGGACCCGGTGCGAGAAGTAACAAGTTTGCGCAAATGGAAGCGCACCAGCGGCTAGCGCGGCGATTGCCCGGCGACTGTCAGCGGTACTGTCATCCCGACCTTGCTGGAGGGATCTGAGGTTTTCTTGCCGGGTATTCGTAGTCGGGCGAAGTGGCTTGTTGTTTGTTGTGGTTCGGGGGCGAGGTCGATTCCGTTCGGGCGGTTGGTGCTGGCAGGCCGGGGTTAGATTCCTCCGCTTCGGTCGGAATGACGGTGGGTGCGGTCGGAATCGAGTTAATTGCCAGAATCACGCTTAATTGGCCACTAAGCCCGCGATGACAGTGGACGGAGTGCTGCCTGGGTGTCTTCTAATGACGCTCGGAGGACTTTCGACTGGCGACCAGTCATATAACCTGCAGCAGCGAGGTGGTTAGCGATGAGTCAAGCGCCAAAAACCGGCAGGCTTTCAAGCCGGGAGATCGACGAGTTCCTGGCCCGGCCGATCATCGCACGCATTGCGACGGTGAAGCCCGATGGCGCGCCGCATGTTGCTCCGCTATGGCAGCAGTGGGACGGCGAAGCGATGTGGGTCATCCCCCGGAGTCGGTCGAGCTGGTTCGAAAACCTCAGGCAGGAGCCGCGGGTGTGCATTTCGTGCGCCGACGATGTAAACCCCGATCACGCCCGGGTGACTATCGAAGGCATTGCCGAAGTGGTTGAGGGTCCGGTCGGCCTTGTCGGTCGCGTGAAAGAGATTGCCGACGAGATGGCGGTCCGGTATATGGGGCCGGACGGGCCGGGCTACGCTGCAAAGACGGCAGACCGGCTCAGGTACCTGATAAAAATCACGCCGACAACGATCACGTCATGGCGCGGCGAGTGGCACCCCCGCTACATCGTTACGAAAGACGAGTGAGGGACCTGGCCGAACGCCTCAACTCCGGGTCGGCTCGGGTGATTTACCCGCTGCCCAGACCCTGATCTGCATGCCGTGTTCCTGGTAGTGCAGCACGGTACAGCGATCGATCAGATGCCGAAACGGGTCGTCGGGCTCAAAATAGGCGGTGGGGGCCTTTGCCAGTTCGTCTCTCAGCGAACGGTGCACCCGTTCCATGTCTTCGACGATGCTGCGGGCTCCGGTGCCTTTTTTGCGCTCCCTGGCGTCCCTGTTGAATATGTTGATGTCGCCGACCGGTTCGATATGACCGCGGTCGAGCGCGGTGACAAGCTCCCATTCCCAGGTCGTGATGTGTCCGACGATATCGGCTACCGACATGTCGTCGAGCACTCCGGGCACCGACATGTCGCCGCTAACCAGACGGTCAAGCGAATTTCTGAACTGTCTCCAGTTATCGTCGATCGCGGCCATAATGGCGCTCTTGCGGTCTTTCATGTGTTGGCTCCGGGCGTGGCGTTATGGCTCCGGGCGTCAGAGGCTGACTTTGTCGCATTATGCGGCTCCGCGTGGCACGCCAGAGCCTGATGATTCCAGGGATTGTGTTAATCGTTGAGTGCACATTGTGCAGTTTCGTTTGCACAGCCATTGACAGCTTACGTGAGGCGAGCTAGCGTGGCGAACTCGCGTGAAGTGCGATCGTTTTGAACTCGAAATACAGATGGTGGCAACCAGATGACTACAGTTGGCGAAGGCAAGTTTCAGTACGAAGTTGACCGTGATTGGCTACGCCATAAACCGGCGTTTTGGGAGCTTGGCCAGTGTGCCGATGTGGGAGTCGATTCCCAGGACCGCGTGTGGCTGTTCAGCCGTTCCAGGCACCCGGTTACCTGCTGGACCGCCGACGGGCACTTCATCGGCTCGTGGGGCGATCTCGGGCTCGAAAAGGGCGAGTTCCGGATTCCACACGGAATATTTATCGATAAAGACGACAATATCTGGCTTGCCGACCACCAGACGCACCAGGTGACGAAACACAACGAAAACGGCGATGTGCTGATGGAACTGGGCGAGCACGGTCGTGCCCAGATCACGATAACGACGGTGGGAGCGCAGGGCGAACCGTTCAACAACCCGACCGGCCTCGCTACTTCTACAGATGGCCGGTTGTTCGTATCGGACGGCTACGGCAACCGCCGCGTTCACCGGTTCAGCCCCGACGGTCAACTTGAGCATTCATGGGGCGAAGCCGGAACGGGACCGGGCCAGTTTTCGATTCTCCACAAGGTCGGAGTCGATAAAAACGACCGGGTCTACATTTGCGACCGCGAAAACGACCGCATCCAGATTTTCGATGTCGATGGCAACTTCCTGACCGAGTGGACCGACCTCGTGGGACCGGGCGACATCTTCTTTGATGGCGAGGTGGCCTACGTGGTCGAGCAGGGCGGTGGCAACGGCATTTCGATCTGGACCCTCGATGGCGAGTTGATTACCCGCTGGCGGGGGAATCCCGATGCCTGCCAGGCGGCACACGGTGGATGGTTCGATTCGCAGGGCAATATATATGTTGCCGAGATCGGCGAACCGGGCAGCGGTCAGCGTGTGACCAAGTTCAGCCACATCTGATCGACATTGGAGATACCTGTCGTCCCTCCCTGCGAGGGAGGCAGGTGCCCTCTGGGCGCGAGGGTGGGTTGGCGCGTTGGTGCGTGGGAAACCTGCCTCGATCGGGACATTCGCAAGTTCAGTTACGTGGTTTCTGCGGCGCCACCCACACCCTGACCCTCATCTGGCTTCCCGCCTACCTCGCCCTGGCGTGCCCCGCGGAGCTGCATAATGTCGCCCAAGTGCGGCCTCGGCACGCCCGGCGACTAATGAGGACAGTCATGCTCGATGCCTGACAGCACCAGGTGGGTGGCGTTCACGTGAAAGCCGTGGCGTTCGTGTACTTCCGCAATAAAATTCTGAACCAGCTCATCGCCGAGTTCGAGCGTGCGACCGCAGCTTGTGCACTGCAGGTGATGGTGGTTCGACTGGCTGATCCACTCGAACACCGTATCGCCGGGACTAAGGCGTGACTGGGAGACCAGCCCCACCCCGCCCAGGTCGCTCAACACCCGGTACACCGTCGAATTATCGAAGCTCGAGCCCCGTTCGCCGAGCGCTGTGATGACCTCGGATACCGTCATGTGTTTCCGCATGGTCCTGAGGACCTCGACGATAGCGCGCCTGGCAGTCGTGGCCCTCAGGCCAGAACCTCGTAGTGCGTCTGCTGCGGAATTGGTGGTGTCGATCATTGCCCTGGCGCGCCTGCCGGTAGACGGCGGCGGTTACTGGTAGTCAGCCGGATTGCGGTGTGTCGAGCGTGTCATAGCGTGCCCGCCCCGGTCAAACCCCGGGTGCGGTCGGTGTTCAGATAAGGCTTTGCGATTCACCATCCTCCTCGGTCCCTGACCGGGGCATGCAATCACGTAAAAAAAGCCCCGGACCACTTTTGGCCCGGGGCTTTTATATGTTTAAGCTGTGCTGTCGTTAGCCGAGGAGCTCGCGAAGTTCGGCGACATTGGCGTCGCCCCGCAACCGGCCGAGCGCCTTGCGTTCGATCTGGCGAATACGTTCGCGTGTGAGGTTCAACTCGCCACCGATCTCTTCGAGGGTACGGGGTCGCCCGTCGTACAGCCCGAACCGAAGTTCGAGCACGCGGCGCTCACGCTCCTGGAGGTTGCTGAGGACCCGGTCGACCTGCTCGCGCATCGACGACTGTGCGGCAACGTCGGCAGGTGCCGGTGCGGTAACGTCCTGAATCAGGTCGCCAAGTTCGTTCTCGGCATCTTCACCGATCGGCGTTTCAAGCGAGACCGGTTCCTGCGACATCTGGAGAATTTCGGAAACCCGCCCGACAGAGAGTTCTACCCGCTCTGCGAGTTCCTCGACGTTCGGCTCACGGTTCAGCTGCTGCCCGAGCTCGCGGCGAGCCCGCATGATCTTGTTCAATGTCTCGACGACGTGAACAGGAATGCGGATGGTGCGTGCCTGGTCGGCAATCGCCCTGGTGATTCCCTGTCGGATCCACCAGGTCGCGTACGTGCTGAACTTAAAGCCCTTGCGGAAGTCGAACTTTTCGATGGCACGCATCAGCCCGATGTTGCCTTCCTGGATGAGATCCAGCATTGAAAGTCCGCGGTTGAGGTGCTTCTTGGCAACGCTGACCACCAGACGGAGGTTTGCTTCGCCGAGGTGCCGACGGGCCTTTTCGCCCTCTTCATGCACCCGCAACAGGTGTGCTGCCAGTACCGGGGTAAGCGGTCGGAGGGCTGCGATAAATTTTGGCTTGACCACATGGTCGGGCAGGTCGGTCAGTGCCGGGTTGAGGCCGAGTATGCCGACCATGTCCGGCGCCAGTAGTCGAGAGACCACGGAAAGCTCTACTACCAGCTTGTGTGCCTCGTCCGGCTCCACGCCCAGGGCGTCGGAGAGATAGTTGATCAGCTCGTCTTCACGCTTGCCGTCGATAAGGGCACGCATGTCGGGGTTGGTGAGAATCGCGCCGAGCGTTACCGGGGTCTTGAGGCCCAGGTACTTTGCAACGGCAGAAGCCGTATCGCCGACCGGTCCAAGTTTGGTTAGGACATCGGTGATGACGGTGGAGGGGTCGGGGGTACCAACTTCAATATCGCCCTGGATTTCTTTTTCGATCGCCTCGAGGCGCTGTGCGAGTTCGACCGCACGCGCGAGCACAACTTCATCGGCTGCCGTTAGCAGGGCGACCCGGCCGATCTCGCGCAGATACATCCGAACGGTATCTTCAGTAAGTTCGGATTCCTGTACCTCCTGGGCGAGGGCGTTGGTAAGACTGGTTGCTGAATCGGATGCCCGTGCGGCTTCCCACATGTCCAACTCCGACCGGGTTACGGCAGTTGCGCCGCTCTCGGTAATCTGGTTGGCTTCGTCTTCCGTGCCCTCGATTCGCGTGAAAGCGGGAGTGTATTCCGCTTCTTCATCGAGAGCGGCTGACACATCGTTGACAGCGGTTGTTCGTCGCTTTTCGACCAACGGTTGTTCCTTTCGGGCATCTGTTGCCCGTGCCTGGACTTATCGACAACCCGGACAGGTTCCGATCTCAGGCTTTTCTTCCTTATTGACTCGCGCGCAGCAGACCCCACTTTAAATTACGGGGCCTTGCTGCCGATTGATAATGGTGTTAATCACCTAAGTATTAGATGAAACCCGAACTGAATTCGATACTTTGCGACCGAAATCGGGCCACCTGAAATTATCGTGATTGCGTTTACCATCCAATCGACCTCATATTGTACGACATCACCCACCTACTCTAAAAGGGGGTGACGATATTCGTTACGAAATCCGCCGTGCACCGGATGCAAATTGCGGGGTAACCGGGGTCGTGCAAGTGATGAGCGGCGACTGGAAGCTGAGCGGATTTTCCCGTCATGCAGGGCGAAGGTCGTGCGATGGCAATCTTTCTGAACCGCCAGAACGTTTGGGTCGCCTTTTCACGGTCCTCGGCGGATTTATTTCCGCAACCTGGCCTGGCCCCCCGGGGAGAACGGGCTAATCGTGCGCCTACTCCCAGTTGATCACGAATGTTCCGGGTGCTCCGGACGAAAATTCCCGGTACGCCTCCGGGGCCTCTTCGATTGTCGATCGCGAGGTAATGACCGACGCCAGCGGGACGTTTCTTTCTGCCGTATACCGCGCGGCCTCGGCAAGCCCGAAGGTCGGAAAAGTCCATGAACCAAGCAGCGTGAGGTGACGGTGGATGATGTGCGGAGTTGGCTGGAAGGTCACTTCTCCACCTTCACCTACCAGGCACGTCCTGCCGAATATTCGGGTCGATTCGACAGCTGCAACCCGCGTTTCGGCGAGTCCGGCAGCCTCAAGGGTGGCATCTGCACCGTTTCCGTGCGTAAGTTCTCGAATCTGGTCGGGCGCATCGCCATTTGAAGCATCGATCGTCGCCCACGCCCCGGAATCTGCAGCCGTCCTGAGGCGTTCCTCGGAGATGTCCACAGCGATGACCCTGGCACCCATTTCGGTTCCGAACATGGTTGCGGCGAGCCCAACGGGCCCCTGCCCGAACACCGCAAGCACGTCCCGGCCTGAAACATTGAGCTTCTTGAGGGCCTGAAACGCGGTTGAGGCACCGCAGGCGAGATAGGCGCCCACCTCGTAATCGACCTCATCGGGCAAGGGGACGCAGGTCGATTTGTGGACCACCATGTAGTCGCCGTGTCCCCCGTGCATCGACCCTCCGTAGTACTCCTTCTTGTCGGCGACCTCGCAGAGTTGCTGCCAGCCCGTGAGACAGAACTCGCACTCGCGGCAGCCTTCGTAGTGGTGTTGGATGATACGGTCGCCGACTTTAAGACCTGTGACGTCCGGGCCGAGGGCCGCAATTTCGCCACACGGCTCGTGACCGGGGCGGATGAGCTGGCCGTTGTTCTCATTGGGGATTTCGCCCCGGTAGCGGCGAATATCCGAACCGCACAACCCTGACGACCTCAGTTTGATGAGCACCTGCCCGGCCCCGGGTTCGATGTCTGGATAGTCGATTACCTCGGCAACGCCGTTCCCTCGAAAGGCCACTCCGCGCATGTGCGAATCTCCTCGTGAATATTTCTGCAGACTGCCCGTAAAGGGAACTGGCGCAGTGTAACTCAGCCATTCGACCAGGTAACGCCTTTGCGGTGGGGCATGACCGGCGGTAAGCTTCACCCGCCCAATAAGCACAACGAGACCGCGGCATTGCCGCGACCGAGATTTTCAAACAGATGGCAACAACAATGGCTGGCAGCTTCAGTTACGACACACTCTTTTCCGAGAATTCCGCCGATACCCCCCTGAGCGCCGTGAAACACGCAAAGTACGACTTCGCGGTCGCATACCCCGCGCCCGAGACACTGCCCATGGACGGGCTGATCCAGGCGCTCAGGACCGCCGTCGATTCGGACAGCGGGAAAACCGCCCGGGAAATGGCGTACTACCCGCACCAGCTGGGGTCTCAGGAGCTTCGCGAGTACACGTCTGCGAAGCTGGCCAGCGATCGGGGTTTCACGGTTGGACCCGACGAAATTGCCCTGACCAACGGCTCGGGTGAGGCGAATGGACTGGTCATCCAGGCGCTGACCGACCCTGGCGATGTCGTTCTCGCCGAAGATTTTGTGTACATGGGGACTACGAACCAACTTCGCAGGTTCGGTGCCGACATCCGGGGTGTGGCAATAGACGACGGGGGGATCATCCCCGAGGCGCTTGACGAGCAGATCGCCGCGCTGACCGCGCAGGGTAAAAAGCCAAAATATCTGTACACCATCCCGGAGCACCAGAACCCGACCGGTTCCACTCTATCGTTGGAACGGCGCAGGGCAATCCTGGATGTTGCACACAAGCATGGGATGCCGATTCTGGAGGACGATTGCTACGTTGACCTGCGTTTTGAGGGCGAAACGCAACCGGCTTTCCGGACGCTCGACGATTCTGGAATCGTGGTCTACGTGGCCCCGTTCTCAAAGTTGCTCGCCCCCGGTCTTCGCCTGGGCTACTTCACGGCGACCCCCGAGGTTATGCGCCGGGCGCTCGGATTCAAGATTGGCAGCGGTCCCAACCA